>JASGFG010000103.1:0-9714 GCA_047605605.1 Paracoccaceae bacterium
GGCCAGCAAGGCGCGCCTGTTCAGCCGCTGATGACGCCCGCGACTAGCCCGCCGCCGCTTTCCCCGCGCGCCCGTCCGCGGGTCGCCACCGCCGGGGGCGATTGCGAAACGGCCGCCGCGGCGCTGGCGGCGGCCCTGGCCGACACCGCGCCGGCGCTGGTGCTGTTCTTTGCCGCCGACGGGGGCATGGTCGCGCCCTTGTCGCGCGCGCTGTCCGACAGGTTCGGCCCCGGTTGCCGGGTGCTGGGCTGTTCGTCGGCGGGGGGGTTTGCCTTCGACGGCTATGACGACGACCGGGTGATCGCCATCGCCTTTCCGGCGCTGGCCTTCCGGGCCGATGCGGTCTGGCTGTCGCGGCTGCGCCAGCACATGGCGCTGGACTGGATGGTGGCGCTGCGCCAGCTGTCCGAACGTATTCCCGCGGAACCGGGGCGGTCGCGGTTCGGCCTTCTGCTGATCGACGGGATGAGCGGTCGCGAGGAACTGGTGACGGCCACGGTCGACGCCACCCTGCCGGACCTTCTGGTCCTTGGCGGGTCGGCGGGCGACGGGCTGCGGTTCGACCGGACGCATCTGGCGATGGAGGGCGAGGCGCGGGGCGAAAGCGCGCTGTTCTGCCTGATTTCCACCGATTTCGCGGTGGAGGAGGTGGTCTTCGACCATTTCGTCCCCGTCGGGCAAAAGATGGTCGTCACCGATGCAGACCCCGACAACCGCGTCATCCGCGAGATCAACGCCGAACCGGCGGCCAGCGAATATGCCCGCCTGACGGGAATGGAGGAATCCGCCCTCGGCCCCCGCGCCTTTGCCGAAAACCCGCTGCTGGAACGGTCGGGGGGGCGGCATTTCGTGCGCGCGATCAGCGGCGTCACCGCGGATGGCGGGCTCAGCCTCATGTCCTCGATCCAGAGTGGGGCGATCCTGACGCTGGGCCGCCCCGAAAGCCTGACCGAAGGGCTGCGCCACCGGATGGAGACCATCGGCCCGGCCGAACTGGTGCTGGGGTTCGACTGCATCCTGCGGCGGATCGCGGTGGAACAGGCGGGCGAGCAGGAAACCGTGGGGCGCCTGTGCCGCGATCACCGGATCGCGGGGTTCAACACCTATGGCGAACAGCATGGTGGCATCCATGTGAACCAGACCTTCGTGGGGCTGGCGATCCTTGATCGCGGGGACGCCCATGCTGCGTGAAACCGACACACCCGATCGCGCGGTGGCAAAGCTGGCGCGCATCAACGCCGCCCTGATCGACCGGATCGAGCGGATCGAGGAAAGCCGCGGCCCCGCCTATGCCCTGACCCGCGCCGCCGCCGTGCTGGAGCGCGAGGTGGTCGCCCGCAACCGCGATCTGGAACAGGCCCTGGCCGAACTGGCCGAGATCAATGCCCAGCTGGAACAGGCGCGCGCGATCGCGGACGAGGCGAACCGCGCCAAGTCCCGGTTTCTGCGCGCCGCCAGCCATGACCTGTTGCAGCCGCTGTCCGCCGCCAAGCTGTTCCTGTCGCATCTGGGCGAACTGTCCAGCGACCAGTTGCAGCGCGATCTGGTCTCGCACCTGACCGCGACCATAGATTCGGCCGAGGAGCTGATCCGCGCCCTGTCGAACATCGCCAAGCTCGACAGCCGGATGTTCCAGATGAACCCCGCGCCGGTCGCCATCGGGCGGCTGTTCCGGCGGCTGATCATCGACATGCAGCCGCTGGCGACCTCGCGCGGGATCGACCTGCGCTTTGCGGCCTCTTCCGCGACGGTGGAAAGCGATCCGGTCTATCTGCGCCAGATCGTGCAGAACCTGATCGGCAATGCGCTGAAATACACCACGGGCGACAAGGTTCTGGTCGGCATCCGTCATCAGGGCGATGGCGTCTGGCTGGAGGTTCTGGACCGCGGCCCCGGCATCGCCGCCAAGGATCAGGACCGGATCTTTCTGGAATTCGAGCGCCTGTCCCGGTCGGACCAGCCGGGCACCGGCCTTGGTCTGTCGATCGTCCGCCGCGCCTGCCAGCAGCTTGGCCACGCGCTGGAGCTTCATTCCGAACCGGGGCGGGGGTCGCGCTTTCGCGTCCGCCTGCCGCTGCACGCCGCCCTGCCCGCCCTGGCCTCGCCGCCTGCGGAGCCGGGGGTGGCGGGCGATTTCACCGGCCGCCGTGTGCTGGTGGTCGAAAATGACCCCGACATGCGCCGGGCGCTGACGCTGCTTCTGAACGGCTGGGGGATAGAGGTGCGCGCCGTCGGCGGGGTGGCGCCCGCCCGCGCGGCGGCGGCGGCGGCGGTGCCCGACCTGCTTCTGACCGACTATCGGCTGGACGGCGGCGAAACCGGCATCCAGACCATCCGCGCGCTGACCCATGACCTGGGCCGCGCCCTTCCCGCCCTGATCGTCAGCGCCGAGGCGGCATCGGCCATCCGGGCCGAGGCGGGCGATCTGTCGGTCGACATCCTGGAAAAACCCGTGGCCGAGCATGAGTTGCGCCGCGCCATGCAGGCTGCGCTGAGCCAGGGATGAGGTGCCGCGCCGGTCTTCGCGCCCGCCTGTGGCTGGGGGCGGCGGTGCTGGCCGCCCTGGCCGTGGCGGCGGCGGCGATGGCCGTCTATGGCCTGGGCCGGACGCAGGGCTATGCGGCCGAATCCATGGCCGCACAGCGCCGGGTCGAGGCTTATGGCGCGCTGTCCATGCGGGTGAACGAATGGCTTCTGGGCTGGCTGACGGCCGAGGCGCGGCCCGACGATGCGCCGGTTCTGGGCGCGCTCGACACGCTGGACCGGCTGGTGGCCGAGGATGTGGCCGCCGCCCCCTCTGCCACCGAGGCGACGCAGCGCGCGCGGCAAAGCATGACCCCCGCGCGCCTGCGCGGCCATTTCACCCAGCTGGATGCGGCGCTGTCGCGCAGCCCGCCGGGAACCGAAGGCGCCGATGCCGCCGTCGCCTTTTATGCCGCGCAGGCACCGATGGCGATTGCCGCCCAGACCGAGCAGGAAACCCGCCGCCGCGATGCCGCCCTGGCCGCGATGGAGGCGCTGCGCCGTCCGCTGTCGCAGGCCGCCATCGCCGTGGGGGTCGCCGCGCCCCTGCTGCTGCTGGCGCTGTGGCTGTGGCTGTTCCGTCCGCTGTTCGCGCGGCTGGGGCGGGCCACGGCGGCGGCCGAGGCGATGGCGATGGGAACCCTGCCCGGCGGGGCGGGGGGCCATGACGAGTTGGGCTTGATGTTCGCCCGCCTGCGGCAGATGTCGGCGCGGCTGGACCGCCGCCGGGCACGGCTGGCGCGCGACTATGACCGGCTGGAGGGGATCGTCGCCGACCGCACCGCCGCGCTGTCGGCGGCGAACGACCGGCTGGCGCGGGTCGACAGCACCCGCCGCCGGTTCTTTGCCGATGTGGGGCACGAATTGCGCACCCCCTTGACCGTCATCATGGGCGAGGCGGAACTGGGCGCCGCCGCCCCCGACCCGGCGGTCCGGGCGGCCTTTGCCACCATCCAGACCCGCGCGCAGCGGCTGTTCCGGCGGATCGAGGATCTGCTGCGCATCGCCCGGTCGGAAAGCGGGCAACTGGAACTGGTGCAGGGGCCGGTCGATCTGGGGGCGGCGGTCGATGCGGCGCTGGCCGACCTTGCGCCCCTGCTGAAACGCGCCGGGGTGACGGCCGGGGTCGATCTGCCGGGGCTGGTGGTGCGGGGCGATGCCGACTGGCTGCGTCAGGTCTTTGCGGGTTTTCTGGAAAACGCCGCGAAATATGCCGGGCGCGGGGCCAGCGTTTCCATCACCGGCCGCGCCGAAGGGGGCCGCGCGCTGATCCAGGTGGCCGATACCGGCCCCGGCCTGCCGCCCGGCCGGGTCGAGGCCGTGCTGGACCGCTTTGCCCGCGACGGTGCCGCCCCCGGCTTTGGCGTGGGGCTTGCGCTGGCTCGCTGGGTGGTGGAGTCTTCGGGGGGCAGGCTGGCGGTGCTGCCCGGTCCGGGGTTCCGGCTGGCGCTGGACCTGCCACTGGAGCTGCCTCTGGGGGAGGAACGCTGATGGCCCGTATCCTGATCGTCGAGGATGATGCCGACATCGCCTCGGTCCTGTCGCGCGGGCTGGGGGCGGCGGGCCATGCCGTCGCCTGGGCCGAAAGCGCCGATGCCGCGCGCGCGGCGGGCGACGGGTTCGATGCCGCGATCATCGACATGATGCTGGGCGGGGACAGCGGCGCCGCGCTTCTGGCCGGGCTGCGGGCGCAGGGCCAACGGATGCCCGCGATCATGTTGTCCGCCCTGTCCAGGGTCGAGGACCGGGCCGAGGGGCTGGAGGCCGGGGCGCAGGATTACGTGGTCAAACCCTTTCAGCTCTCGGAACTCCTTGCCCGGCTGGAGGTGCAGCTGCGCCGCGCCACGCCGCGGGTCGCGCCCGCGCAGCTGGGCCGTCTGGTCTATGACCCCGCCGCGCGCAGCGTCACCGGCGCCGACCGCCCCGTGGTCCTGACCGAACGCGAGGGCGATCTGCTGGCCTTCCTGATCGCCCGTCAGGGCGAGGTGCTGACGCGGGGAGAGCTGTTCGACACGCTCTGGGCGCCGCATGGCGGGTCGACCGAGAATGTGGTCGATGTTTACCTTGGCTATCTGCGCCGGAAGCTGGGGAATTTCACGCCCTATGGCCTGTCGCTGCGCACGATGCGCGGTCGCGGCTTCGTTCTGGCGGTGGAGGAGGGGGAATGAAGGCATTCATCATCGCGATGGCTCTGGCGGCGGGTTTGATGGCGGGTCCGGCCGGGGCCGGTCCGCTCAGCGACCTGATCATGGCGCCGGGGGTTCTGGCGCAGGCGCCGGCGGGGCCGGTCTTTCACTATGCCCACAGCCGCCACCTGCCCGGCCATCCGGCGGGCACCGCTCCACCGCAGCCCGCCGGGGGGATGGCGCCGCCGAAGCCGGTCGTGGACGGCACGCTGACCCTCACCGCCGGGCCGGGCGATCATGGCCCGCAACTGGTGCTGACCCGGACCGAGGCGGGCGAGACCCATCCCGTCGCCACCTTTCCCGCCGCGGGGCCGAACCCGGTGCTGCTGTTCTTTCTGGAAAACACCGTGCGGGTGATGGCGACCGAGACGGGGGGCAGCCCCTTCTACATCCGCAACCGCATCCGCGCCGCCCTGGCCGATGCCGGCGCCGGGGCGACGGAGGGCGAGGTTTTGCTGCATCCGTTCGAGACCGACCCGAACCGCGCGCGGATGGGCGATTTCGCCACGCTGGCGCTGCATCTGGCCTTTGACCCGGCGCGGCCGGGGCGGCTGGTCGAACTAAAGGCGGATACCGCGGCGGGACCGGCGGGCTATACTGAAACCCTCGCGCTGCAAGCGGAGGAGTAATGCTGAAACCCCTTGCCCTGATGCTTCTGTCGGCCGTGCCCGCCGCGGCGAAGGATGCGACAAACGACTATCCGACCGAGGCGCGGGCGGATTACGTCTTTGGCTGCATGGCGGTGAACGGGCGCACGCAGGATGCGCTGAGCCGCTGTTCGTGTTCCATCGACCAGATCGCCTCGATCCTGCCCTATGACCGCTATGTCTCGGCCGAAACCGTGCTGCGGATGCGGCAGGGCGGCGGCGAAGGGGCCGCGCTGTTTCGCGGCGCCCCGGCGATGCGGACGATCCTGGCCGACCTGCGCCGCGCCCAGGCCGAGGCGGAGATGCTCTGCTTCTAGGCCGGTGTTGCGCCCCTAGCCGGCCCCGGAGGGGTTTTGCGCCCCTCCGGACCTCCCCGCAGGATATTTGGGTCCAGAAAGAGGGGGCACGGGGTTTTCCGTGGGGCGTGGGGATGCCGCGCGTCCCTTTGGGGTCGGCAGGCGCGAAGTTCCCGGCGGAGCGCCGCGGGCCCTTTCATCCGAAAGTCTGACCCCCGCACGGCTGGTCGCGGCCGCCGAAGCCTGCCACGATGCCCCCGGACGCACGTTGATCGGGGGAGGAGCGACGTGGCGAAAGACATCGCAAGGGATGCCGGCCCGCTGGCCCCCGTGATCGCCCTGTCCGCGCAGGTGCAACAGGGGCTGATCGGGCATGAGGTTCTGGTCGAACGGTTGACGACCGCCCTGCTGGCAGGGGGGCATGTGCTGATCGAGGGACCGCCGGGGCTAGCGAAGACCCGGGCGGTCAAGCGGCTGGCGGCGGGCCTTGCGGGCAGTTTCGCCCGCATCCAGTGCACGCCCGACCTGATGCCGTCCGACATCATCGGCACGCAGGTGTTCCGCCCCGACGGTGGGCGCTTCGATTTCCAGCCCGGCCCGGTGTTTCACGAACTGGTGCTGGTGGACGAGATCAACCGCGCGCCCCCCAAGGTGCAATCCGCCCTGCTGGAGGCGATGGCCGAGGCGCAGGTGACGGCAGGCGGCGCCACCCGCCCGCTGCCCGATCCGTTCATGGTGGTGGCCACCCAGAACTCGATCGAGCACGAAGGCACCTTTCCCCTGCCCGAGGCGCAGCTGGACCGTTTCCTGCTGCACCTCGACCTGGCCCTGCCGGGGGCCGAGGCGGAGCGGGCGATCCTCGATCTGGTCGAAGGCGAGGGGCGGGGCGAGCCGCCCGTGCCAGCGGTGCAGTTGGACGGGGCGGCGATCCATGCGGCGCGGGCGGCGGTGGCGGGCGTGCATCTGGCCCCGGCGCTGAAGGATTTCATCGTGCGGCTGGTCGTTGCCACCCGCGATCCGCAGGGCCCGCTGGAGGGGCTGGTGGAACATGCCGTCTCGCCCCGCGGCACGCTGGCCCTGGCGGCTTCGGCGCGGGCGAGGGCGGCGCTGTCGGGTCGCGACCATGCCCTGCCCGAAGATGTCGATGCGCTGGCGGCGGATGCCTTGTCGCACCGCCTGATCCCCAGCTGGCGGGCGACGTCGGAGGGGCTTTCCTCGCGCGATCTGATCGCCCGGCTTTTGTCGCATGTCCGGCCGTGGTGATCCCGCCCGGATCGGCGCCGCCACCCTGATGGCGCTGGAGGGGGCCGCCATCCGCGCCGGTCGCGAGGCGGCCAGCCTTGCCGAACGGCCCGGCACCACCCCGACCCGCCGCCGCGGCCAGGGGCACGAGATCCGCGAGATCCGCCCCTTTGCCGAAGGCGACGATCCCCGCCATATCGACGCCGCCGCCACCGCCCGCTCGGGCAGCCCGCAGGTCCGCAGCTTTCACGAGGATCGCGAGCGCAGCCTGATGCTGATCGCCGATTTCCGCCGCCCAATGCTGTGGGGCACGCAGGGCCGCCTGCGGTCCGTCGCGGCGGCCGAGGTTCTGGCGCTGGCCGGATGGCGCGCGGTGCTGGAAGGGGGGGCGGTCGGTGTCGTCGCGCTGACCGATGCGGGGCCGGAGGTGCAGATGCCCCGCCCGCGCCATCGCGGCATGGCGCTGGTCGCGGGCTGTCTGGAGCGCGCGCATGAGGCGGCGCTGGTCTATCGCGGGCCGGTGCGGCCGCTGGCGCCCGACCTGTTGCGCGCGGCGCGACAGGTGCCGCGCGGCGCGGGGGCGGTGCTGGCGAGTGCGCTGGACAATCCGGGCGAGGGGTTGGATGCCGCGCTGGCCGCGCTTGGCGCGCGCGGCCCCCTGCGGCTGATCCTGATCGAGGACCCGTTCGAGACGGCGCCCCCCGCCCGCCCCCTGCCCTGGCTGGGGCCGCAGGGACCGGCCTTTGCCCGGTTCACGGGCCTGCCCGCCGCCCGCGCGGCACGGGCACAGGCGCTGGCCCGGCCGGGAGTGCAGGTGCAACGGCTGTCCTCGACCGGCGGGCCGTCATGACGCCCGAGGTCGTGGCCCAGCTTCACCCCCCGCGCCTGCCGCAGGCCTTTACCGCGCTTGGGCCTGCCGATCTGCTGGCCGCCTTTGGCGCGGGGCTGGTGCTGGCGGCCCTGGTCCTGGTGGTGGCGGCGCCGCTGCTGCGCCGGCGTCCGCGCCGGTTGCGCCCGGCCGAGCGGATCGCGGCCGCCGCAACCCTGCCGCCGCAGGACCGGCAACTGGCGCTGCTGCGGCTGCTGGCCGAAGGGGGCGGCACGCTGCCGGACGACCTGCGCGCCGCGGTCTATGCGGGCCGGGCCGACCCTGCGCGGATCGAGGCGCTGATCCTGGGCGGGGGTCGGCGGTGATCGGGCTGGCCTTTCCGCTTGCGCTGCTGCTTTTGCCCGTGCCGCTGCTGGCGCGGCTGCTGCCGCCGCGCGCGGCCGCGGGGCAGGCGATGGTCCTGCCCTCGGCCATTGCCGCCGCGGCCATGCCCGCCCGCGGTCCGGCAGTCTGGCGCGGGCATCTGCTGGCTGCGCTGGTCTGGGCCTGCCTTTGCCTTGCCCTTGCCCAGCCCGAGCGGATGGAGATGGTGGCCGACCGCAGCGCCTCGGGGCGCGACATCATGATCGCGCTGGACATGTCGGGCAGCATGGAAACGCCCGACTTCGCGCTGGACGGGGAAACCGTCACCCGGCTGGCGGCGGTGAAGCGCGTGGCCGAGGGCTTCATCCGGGCACGGCAGGGCGATCGGATCGGGCTGGTGATCTTTGCCGACCGCGCCTATGTGGCGGCGCCGCTGACCCATGACCTTCCCGCCGTCGCCCGCGCGCTGGACGAGGCGCAGATCGGCCTGACCGGCCGGTCCACCGCCATTTCCGACGGCCTGGGACTGGCGCTGAAGCGCATCCTGGCCGACCCTTCGCCGTCCCGTGTCATCGTGCTGCTGTCGGACGGGCGCGATACAGCCGCGCGGCTGGATGCGCAGCAGGTGGCGCGGCTGGCGGCGGAAAATGGCGTGCGCATCCATACCGTTGCCCTGGGGCCCGAGGATATGGAAAGCCGCCCCGCCGCCCGCGATGCGGTGGATATCGCCACGCTGCGCGGCATTGCGGTGGCGGCGGGCGGGCAGACCTTTCGCGTCCGCAGCATGGACGACCTGACCGCCATGGCCGCCGATCTGGACCGGCTGGAGCCGAACCCCTCGACCCGCCCGCCGGTGGCGGTGCCGCGGGCGCTGTGGGTCTGGCCGGCGGCGGCGGCGCTGATCCTGGCGCTGGCGGCGGGGGGGCTGCGGGAATGAGTGTGCTGCTGCTGCGCCCGCTGTGGCTGATCGCATTGCTGCCGGTGCTGGCGGCGGCGGTCTGGGTGCGGCGCAGGCGGCTTGCGGGGGACTGGGCACAGGTGGTGGACCCGGCGCTGATGCCGGCGCTGCGCCGGCTGGGCCTTCTGGCCGAGGGCGGGCGGAACCGGACGGCGATGCTGCCCTTTCTGGCCGCCGCGGTGATGTCGGTCGCGCTGGCGGGGCCGGCGGTGCTGCGCCCCGGCGCCGTGGCCTGGAAGGCGCTGGACCCGATGGTCCTGATGCTGGACCTGTCGCCCTCGGTCGTGGCCGATGTGCGGGTGCTGGGCGACCTTCAGGTCGCGGCCGCCACCCTGCTTGCGCGGTCCGAGGGGCGGCCGGTGGGCATGGTGGTCTATGCCGCCGATGCCTATCTCGCCTCGGCGCCGACCAGCGATGCGCAAAGCCTGCAAGGGCTGATCGCGGTTCTGGGGCAGGGGACGATGCCGGTCGTGGGCAGCCGGCCGGACATCGCCCTGTCGATGGCGCGCGACCTGTTCGGCGGCAAAGACGGGCCGGGGATCGGCGGCGCCGATCTGGTGGTGATCTCGGACGGGGGCGGCGCCGGTCCGCGCGCGACGGAAGAGGCCGCGCGTCTGGCCCATGACGGCGCGCGGGTCTGGGCGCTGGCCCTGCCGCGCGCGGCCGAGGG
>JASGFG010000104.1:0-9117 GCA_047605605.1 Paracoccaceae bacterium
GCAAGGCCCGCCACCCCCTGATCATGCGGGCGGCTTTCCATGAACCGGGCGATCTGGTTGGCCATGTAGACCAGCTTTTCCTTGCCTTTGTCAGCGGACATGGACGGCTCCCTCAATGCGGTCGGTGTGGGTGAAGGCCTCGAACCGATCAGGCCGGGCCAGGGCGATCAGGGTGATGCCCGCCTGTTCGGCCAGTCGGACCGCATGGGCGGTCGGCGCCGAGACGGCGATCAGCATCGGCGCGCCGAGGGCCGCGCATTTCTGCACCATGTCGATGGAGACCCGGCTGGTCAGCACCACCGCCCCCTCGACCCGGGGCTGGCGGATCAGCGCACCGACCAGCTTGTCCAGCGCATTGTGCCGCCCCACATCCTCGCGCACCGCGACCAGATGCCCCGCTCCCCCCTCTTTCTGGACCCAAATATCCTCGGGGGGTCCGGGGGGCGAAGCGCCCCCGGCGGCCGGGGCATAGAACCCCGCCGCATGAACGGCGCGCGTCGCGTCATGCAAGGGCTGGTGCCCCGGCAGCGCAGCGATGGCCTGCATGATCTGCGCCGGAGACAGACGAAGCCGCGAGGGCGGCACCGGCGCAGGATCGCGCAGGGCCTGATCCAGCGAATCCAGCCCGCAGAGCCCGCAGCCCACCGGCCCCGCCATGGTGCGCCGCCGTTTTGCCTGCCGGTCGGCGGCGGGATCGGTCAGCCAGATCTGCACGTCGATGCCGCGCGGGGTTTCCACCTGCTCGACACTCTCGATCTCGTCGGGCCGGGCGATGCCTTCAGTCAGCGCAAAGCCATAGGCGAAATCGGTCAGGTCGGCGGGCGTCGCCATCATCACGGCGTGGGTGGAGCCGTTGAAGGACAGCGCCACCGCCACTTCCTCGGGCAGCGTGCGGTTGCCCGCCACCGGCTCGCCCCCGCCAAAGGCAAGGCGGGGGGTGGGACGTTTCACATCGCTCATTCCGCGGCGGGCAGGATGCGGCGCGACAGGTTGGCCTGCGCCTCGTATTCCACCTGCCAGTCGGTCGGCCCGTTCGAGGGCGAGACCTGCACCGCCGTCACCTTGTATTCCGGGCAGTTGGTGGCCCAGTCGCTGAAATCGGTGGTGATGACGTTGGCCTGCGTCGTCGGGTGGTGGAAGGTGGTGTAGACCACGCCCGGCGACACGCGGTCGGTGATCTGCGCCCGCAAGGTGGTGTCGCCCGACCGGCTGGCCAGCCGCACCCAGTCGCCGTCGCGGATGCCCCGCACCTCCGCATCGTGGGGATGAACCTCCAGCAGATCCTCGGGGTGCCAGGCGGTGTTCGCCGTGCGGCGGGTCTGGGCGCCGACGTTATACTGGCTGAGGATCCGCCCGGTGGTCAGCAGCAAGGGGAAGCGCGGGCCGGTTTTCTCGTCCGTCGCCACATATTCGGTGCGGATGAACCTGCCCTTGCCACGGACGAAACCGTCGATGTGCATCAGCGGCGTGCCCTCGGGCGCGGCGTCGTTGCAGGGCCATTGGACGGAGCCCAGCGTCTCCAGCCGCTCATAGCTCACACCGGCAAAGCTGGGGGTTGTCAGCGCGATCTCGTCCATGATCTGCGCCGGATGGGTATAGGTCCATTCGGACCCGCCCATCTCTGCCACCATCGCATTGGCCAACATCTGCGTGACCTGCCAGTCGGCATAGTCCTGCTTTGGCGCCATCACCTTGCGCACGCGGTTGATGCGGCGTTCGGCGTTGGTGAAGGTGCCGTCCTTTTCCAGGAAGGACGAGCCGGGCAGGAAGACATGGGCGTAATTCGCCGTCTCGTTCAGGAACAGGTCGTGGACGATCACGCATTCCATCGCCGCAAGGCCCGCCGAGACGTGTTTGGTATCGGGGTCGGATTGCAGGATGTCCTCGCCCTGGCAATAGAGGCCCTTGAACGTGCCCTCGACCGCGGCATCCAGCATGTTGGGGATGCGCAGGCCGGGTTCGGGGTCGATGGCGACGCCCCAGACCTTTTCAAACACCGCCCGCGCCTCGGGCAGTTTGACATGGCGATAGCCGGGCAGTTCGTGCGGGAAGGACCCCATGTCGCAGGACCCTTGCACGTTGTTCTGGCCGCGCAGCGGGTTCACCCCCACGCCGGGGCGGCCGATATTGCCGGTCAGCATGGCAAGGTTCGCGATGGCGATGACGGTGGTCGACCCTTGGGAATGTTCCGTCACGCCAAGGCCGTAATAGATCGCCGCATTGCCGCCGCGCGCATAAAGCCGGGCGGCAGCGCGCAGTTCCGCCGCGGGAACGCCGGTCAGGATCTCGGTCGCCTCGGGGCTGTGGTTCGGCTGGGCGATGAATTCGGCATAGTCCTGGAATTCGTCCCAGTCGCAACGCGACCGGATGAACGCCTCGTCATACAGCTTTTCGGTGACGATCACATGGGCGAGCGCCGAGACCACCGCGACGTTGGTGCCCGGGGTCAGCGCCAGGTGAAGCGCCGCCTTGTAATGTGCGCCTTCGACCATTTCCGTCCGGCGCGGGTCGATCACGATCAGCTTCGCCCCCTGCCGCAGCCGTTTCTTCAGCCGGCTGGCAAAGACCGGGTGCCCCGAGGCCGGGTTGGCGCCGATGATCAGCGCCACGTCGCAGTCCTCGACCGAATCGAAGTCCTGCGTGCCCGCGGATGTGCCGAAGGTCTGGCCCAGACCATAGCCGGTGGGCGAATGGCAGACGCGGGCGCAGGTGTCGGTGTTGTTGTTCATGAACACCGCGCGGGTCAGTTTCTGCACCAGATAGGTTTCCTCGTTGGTGCAGCGGCTGGAGGTGATGACGCCAAGCGACTGGCGGCCATGTTTGTCGCGGATCGCCTTGAACCGGCGGGCTGCGAAGGTCAGCGCCTCGTCCCAGGACACTTCGGTCCAGGGATCGTTGATGCTGTCGCGAATCATGGGTTTCAGGATGCGGTCGGGGTGGGTGGCATAGCCATAGGCGAACCGGCCCTTGACGCAGCTGTGGCCCCGGTTGGCCTTACCATGCTTGTAGGGGGTCATCCGCACCAGTTCGTCGCCGCGCATTTCGGCCTTGAACTGGCAGCCGACGCCGCAATAGGCGCAGGTGGTGATGATAGAACGGTCGGGCGTCCCGATCTCGATCACAGACTTTTCCGTCAGGGTTGCGGTCGGGCAGGCCTGCACGCAGGCCCCGCAGGACACGCAATCGGACGACAGGAAATTGTCGTCGCGCGCGCCCGCCTTGATCCGGCTGTCGAACCCGCGCCCCTCGATCGTCAGGGCAAAGGTGCCCTGCACCTCCTCGCACGCGCGGACGCAGCGGTTGCAGACGATGCATTTCGCCGGGTCATAGGTGAAATAGGGGTTGGAGTCATCTTTCGGCAGCCATTCGGGGTTGGCCTGCCCGCTGGTGTCCTTGGCGCGGAAATGGGTCTCGACCGCCTCATACCGCACATCGCGCAGGCCGACCGCGCCCGCCATGTCCTGCAATTCGCAATCGCCATTGGCCGCGCAGGTCAGGCAGTCAAGCGGATGGTCGGAGATATAAAGCTCCATCACGCCGCGGCGCAGTTGCTTCAGCCGCCCGGTCTGGGTCTTGACCTTGATGCCGGGGGCGACGGGCGTGGTGCAGGAGGCGGGCGTGCCGTTCCGCCCCTCGATCTCCACCAGACACAACCGGCAGGAGCCGAAGGCTTCGATGCTGTCGGTCGCGCAGAGCTTCGGCACGGTGATGCCGATTTCCGCTGCGGCGCGCATGATCGACGTGCCTTCGGGCACCGTCACGTCGAACCCGTCGATGGACAGCGTGACCATGGTTTTCGATTTTGCGGCCGGGGTGCCGAAATCGCGGTCGGGGATGATGAAGTCTTTCATTCCGCTGCCTCCTTGTGGGTGGCGGTGAAGTCGTCGGGGAAATGGGTCAGCGCCGACATCACAGGATATGGGGTGAACCCGCCCAAGGCACAAAGGGAACCGGCCTTCATCGTCTCGCACAGGTCGGTCAGCAGCGGGATGGCGCTGGCGTCACCCTGCCCGATCCGGTCGATGGTTTCGGCCCCGCGCACCGCGCCGATGCGGCACGGGGTGCATTTGCCGCAGCTTTCGATGGCGCAGAATTCCATCGCGAACCGCGCCATGTGCAGCATGTCGGCGGTGTCGTCGAACACCACGATGCCTGCGTGGCCGATCAGCCCGCCCTTGGCGGCATAATCCTCATAGCCAAAGGGGGTGTCGAACAGGGCGCGGGGGAAATAGGCCCCTAGCGGCCCGCCGACCTGCACCGCCTTGACCGGGCGGCCGGAGGCAGTGCCCCCGGCGATGTCATCCACGATCTCCCCCAGCGACAGGCCAAAGGCGGCTTCGAACAGCCCGCCGTGCTTGACGTTTCCGGCGATCTGCAAGGGCATGGTGCCATGCGACCGGCCGATGCCGAAATCCTTGTAGAAGGCCGCGCCGCGCGACAGGATCACCGGCACGGTGGCCAGCGAAATCACGTTGTTCACCACGGTCGGGCGGCCCATGAAGCCTTGCAGCGCTGGCAGGGGCGGCTTGGCGCGAACGGTGCCACGTTTCCCCTCAAGGCTGTTCAGCAGCGCGGTTTCCTCGCCGCAGACATAGGCGCCCGCGCCGATGCGCAGCTCGATGTCAAAGGCATGGGCCGACCCCAGCACCTTGACGCCCAGAATCCCCGCCTCGCGCGCCAGATGCAGGGCGCGGCCCATGATCTTGTTCGCATTGGGATATTCCGACCGCGAATAGATATAGCCCCGCGTCGCGCCGACACCCAGACCGGCGATGATCATCCCCTCGATCAGCAGGAAGGGGTCGCCTTCAAAGATCATGCGGTCGGCAAAGGTGCCGCTGTCGCCTTCATCCGCGTTGCAGACGATGTATTTCTGGTCGGCCTGCGCGTCGTGGACCGTCTTCCACTTGATGCCGGTGGGAAAGCCCGCGCCGCCCCGGCCCCGCAGGCCGGATGCGGTGACTTCGGCCACGATGGCCGCGCCGTCCATCTCCAGCGCGCGGCGCAGGCCCGCAAGGCCGCCATGCGCCTGATAGTCGGCGACCGACAGAGGGTCGATCACGCCGACGCGCTGAAACGTCAGGCGGGTCTGGCGCTTCATCCACGGCAGGTCCTCGACCAGACCCAGCCGTTTCGGGTGGCTGTCGGGCGCATCGAGGATCGCCGCCACATCGGCCAGGGTGCAGGGGCCGAAACCCACGCGCCCCTCGGGCGTTTCGACCTCGACCAGCGGTTCCAGCCAGATCATGCCGCGGGTGCCGTTTCGCACCAGCGTCAGGTCGATGCCGCGCGCCTGTGCCGCATCGGTCAGGGCAGCCGCAACCTCATCGGCGCCAAGCGCCAGGGCAGCGGCATCAAGGGGGACATAGACCTTCATGCGCCCACCTCGGCCGCGATGCGGTCCACCGCCGCCTCGTCCACCCGGCCGATCACCCGGCCATCGACCATGGCGGCAGGGGCACAGGCGCAGAGGCCCAGGCAGAACACCGGCTCCAGCGTCACCCGCCCATCGGGCGAGGTCTGGTGCCAGTCCAGCCCCAGACGCCCCTTGGCATGGGCGTGGATGCGGTCGGCCCCCATCGACTGACACGCCTCGGCCCGGCACAGCTTCACGACGTGTTGACCGTGGGGATGGGTGCGGAAATCGTGGTAGAAGGTCAGAACGCCGTAAACCTCGGCCCGCGACAGGGTCAGCGCCTGCGCGATCTGCGGCAGGCACGAGTCCGGGATAAAGCCGAATTCATGCTGGATGGCGTGGAAAATCGGCAGCAGAGGCCCTTCAAGCCCCTGATGTTCCGCAATGATTTCCGAAATGCGCGACTCGGTCGCGCTTTCCCTTTCGCTGACCAGCACTAGGCTCTCCTCCGGTTGGCTATCGGTCAGGATAGCCAAGGCGATAGGCAGATCAATAGTGCAGTATCGTCAGATGATAGAGAAACCCTATCAATCCCGCCGAACGGAGTCGAACAGTGCCGCGATCACCGGCGTCGGCGGGTCGCGCCGCGCGGCGATCAACCCGACGCTGTGGACCACCCCCGGCCGCGTGATCGGGATCGACCGCAGCCCGCCTCCGGTCACGAACAGATCGGCCAGCTTTTTCGGCAGGACGCTGGCCCAGCGTCCGGTCATCACATGCGTCACCAGAACGATGATCGAGTTCGATTCCACCCCCGGCCGCGCGGGCGCCCCGGCCTCGGCCAGATGCTGTTCCACGATGCGGCGGTTCTGCATGTCGGCGGTCAAAAGGCACAGCGGCAGCGTCGCCACCTGCGCCCAGGTCACGGCCTCCTCGTCCGCCAGCGGCATCCCGGCGCCCAGGATCAGGCGGTAATCCTCGGCATAAAGCGGGGCCTGCACCACGCGACCCAGCGGTTCGTTGTCCAGATAGGTGATGCCGGCATCCAGCTCCAGCCGCTCGATCCCGGACAGGATGTCCACGGATGTGCGCGACAGCACGGTGATGCGCACATTCGGGTGGCGGTCCAGGAACGGCACGGTCAGTTCCTCGACCATCGGTAGGGCGGTGGGGATCACCCCGATGCGCAGCACGCCGGTCAGCCCGGTGCGCAAGCTGCGCATCTCGTCCCGCATGGCGCGCGCATCGGCCACGATCCGCCGCGCCCAGTCCAGCGCGCGTTCGCCCTCGGCCGTCAGCCCCTGGAACCGCGAGCCGCGGAACACCAGCTGCACCCCCAGTTGATCCTCAAGCGAGCGCAGGGCCGAGGACAGCGTGGGCTGCGTTACGCCGCAGACCTCGGCCGCGCGGCCGAAATGGCGCTCGTTGGCCAAGGCGATGAACATTTCCAGCTTGTCGATCATGGGCGAGAGACTAGGGGGGATCGGCCGGCAAGGGAACGGGTGGCGGGCATGGCCCTTGGCCACGGGGGCACCGCGATTGCCGCAAGCCCTTGATCCCACCTTGCCGCAGCGCGCGGCAGGGCTTACCTCTGGCATCATGCGCCTGACCCTGCCCTTCCTGCCCAAGCCGCCCCTCGTGCCCGTCATCCGCCTGCAGGGCGCGATCGGCATGGGCGCGCGTGGCCTGTCCGACACGGGCCTTGCGCCCGTCATCGAAAAGGCGTTCCGCGGCAAACCCGCCGCCATCGCGCTGGTGATCAACTCGCCCGGCGGATCGGCCGCGCAATCCAGCCTGATCGCCGCCCGCATCCGGCGACTGGCGGATGAGAAATCGGTGCCCGTCCATGCCTTTGTCGAGGATGTGGCGGCCTCGGGCGGATACTGGCTGGCCTGTGCGGCGGACCGGATCTGGGTCGACCGCTCGTCGCTGATCGGGTCGATCGGCGTGATCTTCGCAGGCTTCGGCGCGCCCGAGTTCCTGGCCAGACACGGGATCGAGCGGCGGGTGATCACCGCGGGCCGGTCGAAAAGCTTCGCCGACCCCTTCCTGCCGCAAAAGGCCGAGGATGTGGACAGGCTCAAGGCGCTGCAGGCCCCGATCCATCAGGCGTTCATCGAACATGTCACCGACCGCCGCGCCGGCCGGCTGAAGGATGGGACGGATCTGTTCAATGGCGACATCTGGACCGGCCAGCAGGGCGTCGAACTGGGGCTGGCGGATGGCGTGGCCCATCTGGTCCCCAAGATGAAAGAGCTTTACGGGCCGAAGGTCCGGCTGCTGCCCCTGGGGCAGAGGCGCGGCCTCTTGCGCCGTCTGGGGGTCGAGGTAACGGAACAGGCCCTGGCCGGGGTCGAGGAACGGGCGCTGTGGGCGAGGTTCGGGCTATGATGGTCAAGGCCGTCATCCTGTTCCTGTGCGCCATGGCCGTCATCGCCATGATCGCCAACTGGCTGATGCCGGGGCGGTTCGGCCTTTCGGCGCGCAGGCGCCCTGCGCTTCCGGCGGCGAAATGCCCCGCCTGCGGGCGCCCCCGCATCGGCAAGGGGCGCTGCCCCTGCGGCAAGGCGTGATGCGCGCGCTGGTCACAGGGGCCGGCAAACGGCTAGGCCGCGCCATGGCACTGCATCTGGCCGGGCGCGGGCATGACGTGGCGCTGCATTACGCCGCATCGCGGGACGAGGCCGAAGAGGTCGCCGCCGCCATCCGCGGCATGGGCCGCCGCGCCGCCACCCTGCCCGCCGACCTGCTGAACGAGGCCGAGACCGAAACTCTGGTCGCCCGCGCGGTGGCCGCGCTGGACGGGCCGCTGACGGTGCTGGTCAACAATGCCTCGATCTTTGAATACGACACGCTGGCGACGGCCACGCGCACAAGCTGGGACCGGCATGTCGAATCGAACCTGCGCGCGCCCTTCGTGCTGACCCAGGGGTTCGCGGCGCAGGTGCCCGCCCCCCTTGCCGATGAATATGGCGAGCCTTTGGCGCAGGGGCTGATCGTCAACATGATCGACCAAAGGGTGCGCAAGCTGACGCCCGAGTTCATGACCTATACGCTGGCCAAGATGGGGCTCTGGGCGCTGACGCAGACGGCGGCGCAGGCGCTGGCCCCCCGGGTTCGCGTCAACGCCATCGGCCCCGGCCCCACCCTGCGGGGCGAGCGGCAAAGCGAGGATCACTTTGCCCGGCAGCGCCGGGCCACCATCCTCAACCGGGGGGCGAACCCCGGCGACATCACGCGGGCGCTGGATTTCTTTCTCGACAGCCCGTCGGTCACGGGGCAACTGATCTGCACCGACGGCGGCCAGCATCTGGGCTGGCAGACGCCGGATGTGCTGGGCGTCGAGTGACCGCGGGGAAAGGGGTGCGGCAAAGTTGTCCACCTTTGGCGGAACCTTCACAGAACCGTTACGGAAACCCTTGGAATTTCAGGGATTTGCCGTGAGATTAAAATTCTTTTGTGAAAAATCAACACGTTGTAAAATCGCACAAAAAACAGGCAGTTCACGGAACGGGGCCGAAAACAAGGGAAAATCGCCGATCCCGAAATCTTTCCAACAAAGTTATCCACAGATTCAGTGGACAGCTTGGCCCTTGCCCCCGTCCGTCCGCTGTTGCAGGCGCCGGGGGGAATCGATGACTCCGCAAGGCAGGTTCGGATGACCGAAGAAACGCCCCAAGCACTTCGCAAAGGCCCCGCCGTCATTCAGGACTACCTGAAGACGCTGGACGGCTCGCCCGGCGTCTACCGGATGCTGGATG
>JASGFG010000105.1:0-8829 GCA_047605605.1 Paracoccaceae bacterium
ACAAGGGCCATGCCACGGCGAAATTCGACGTGCTGACCGGCAAGCAGGCCAAGGCCGCCTCGAACGCGCCCAGCTATACCAAGGTCTTTGCCCAAAGCCTGATCCGCGAGGCCGAGACGGATGACAGGATCGTCGCCGTCACCGCCGCCATGCCCGAAGGCACGGGGCTGAACCTTTTTGCCGAACGGTTCCCGAAACGCTGTTTCGACGTGGGCATCGCCGAGCAGCACGCCGTCACCTTTGCCGCCGGTATGGCGGCGGGCGGGATGAAACCCTTTTGCACGATCTATTCGACCTTCCTGCAACGCGGCTATGACCAGGTCGTGCATGACGTGGCGATCCAGCGCCTGCCGGTGCGGTTCCCCATCGACCGCGCCGGACTGGTCGGGGCCGATGGCGCGACCCATGCCGGCGCCTTTGACGTGGCTTTCCTGGCCAACCTGCCCGGTTTCGTGGTGATGGCCGCGGCCGACGAGGGGGAACTGGTCCATATGGTCGCCACCGCGGCCGCGCATGACGATGGACCCATCGCCTTTCGCTATCCCCGTGGCGAGGGTGTGGGGGTCGAGATGCCCGCAAGGGGGATTCCGCTGGAAATCGGCCGGGGCCGCGTCCTGCGCGAAGGCGCGCGGGTGGCGATCCTGTCCTTTGGCACCCGTCTGGCCGAGGTGCTGAAGGCGGCCGAGGCGCTGTCCGCGCGCGGGCTGCCGCCCACGGTGGCGGATGCGCGGTTCGCCAAGCCGCTGGACCGCGACCTGATCCTGCGGCTGGCGCGCGAGCATGAGGCGCTGATCACCGTGGAAGAGGGTGCCATCGGCGGTTTCGGCAGCCATGTCGGGCAGTTGCTGGCCGATGAGGGCGTGTTCGACCGCGGGCTGAAGTTCCGGTCCATGGTCCTGCCCGATACCTTCATCGACCAGGCCAGCCCCGAGGCGATGTATGCCATCGCCGGCATGAACGCCCCCCAGATCGAGGCGAAAGTGCTGGAAACGCTGGGCATCGCCAGCATCGGCAAGCGCGCCTGAAGAAAGGGGGCGCTGCCCCCTCTTGGCCTGACAGCCAATTCACCCCCGGGATATTTTCGCAAAGGGGATGAAGCGGCAAGGCCGCCGGGGCGTCATGATCGGGCGGGTCAGTCCGGGGCGAGCATGTAACCCTCGCCCCGCACGGTTTGCAGATAGCGGGGCTGCTTGGGATCATCCTCGATCTTGCGGCGCAGCCGGGTGATCTGCACATCGACGGCGCGTTCCTGTGCGCCGCCATCCTCGCTGCGGCCCAGATCACCCACCAGCTTTTCGCGCGCGACGGCCGTGCCCGGCTGTGTCGCCAGAACCCGCATCAGGGCGGCCTCGGTCGCCGTCAGCCGCACCGGATTCGCACCGCGCCACAACTCTCCCCGGTCGATGTCGTAGCGGACCGAGCCGAGTTGAAGCATCTTGGGCAGATCGGGCTTGGCCTGCGGCACCCGGCGCAGGATCGCGTTGATGCGCAGCAGCAGCTCCTTCGGCTCGAACGGCTTGACGAGGTAGTCGTCGGCGCCGGCCTCCAGCCCCTCGATCCGGTTCGACGCCTCTCCCCGCGCCGTCAGAAGCAGGATCGGCACCGCCGAACGGCGGCGCAGGTCGCGGGCCAGGCTGATCCCGTCCTCGCCCGGCATCATCACGTCCAGCACGATCATGTCGAAGTCCAGCCCCGCCAGAAGCCTGCGCGCCTGTGCGGCATCGCGCGCGACGGTCACGAGGAAGCCGTTACGGATCAGGAACTTCTGCAAAAGTCCCCGGATGCGTTCGTCATCGTCGACGACCAGAAGATGCGTGGCGTCCTGCGTCATGGCCCCCCCTCTTTCAGCCGTTGATACTGCCGCCGCAGGTCGGGGTCCATCATCGCCTCCAGCACGGTGCGAAAGCCATGCACCGCCTGCGGACCGGCGCTGCGATAGGCGGCGCGCATCCGGGCCTGCTGCGCCTCGGACAATTGCCGTTCAAGCCCCGCGCCGGTTTCGGTCAGGTGCAGGTGGCGTTCGCGCTTGTCCCGCCGGCCAACGCGGGATTCGACCAACCCGTCGTCGATCAGAGTGCGCAGCACCCGGTTCAGGCTTTGCTTTGTCACGCCAAGGATCGCCAGCAGGTTGTTGACGGTGGTGCCTTCGTTGCGGTGGATGAAATGCAGGGCGCGGTGATGGGCGCGGCCGTAATCCATGCCTTCCAGGATGCGGTCGGGATCGGCGGTAAAGCCGCGATAGGCGAAGAACATCGCCTCGATCCCCTTGCGCAGCTGTTCGTCCGTCAGGAACAGCAGGCTTTCGCCGCCACCCTGTCCCGCACCTTCGGCCATTCCTGCCCTCCCGCTTTCGTGAAGCAGTTTATGTCAGCCTTGTTGACTTTCCAAGACTCATCCATTACGCCACGACACGATTTTGCGCAACTTTATGTCCGATATGGCCATATTTCACGCAATAATCGGAAAATTCGCCAGAGGAGAGAGAAATGGCGGGATCTTATGAAGACCGGGACGGCTGGATCTGGATGGATGGCAAACTGGTGCCGTGGCGCGAGGCGAACGTCCATATCCTGACCCATGCGCTGCATTATGCGTCGAGCGTGTTCGAGGGTGAACGCTGCTACAACGGCAAGATCTTCAAGGGTGTCGAGCATTCGCGGCGCCTGCGGAAATCGGCGGAGCTGCTGGACATGGAAGTGCCCTATTCGGTCGAAGAGATCGAGGCGGCCAAATACGCCATGCTGAAGGCCAACGACTGGACCGACGCCTATGTGCGCGCCGTGGCCTGGCGCGGCGCGGGCGACGAGATGGGGGTTTCGGCCGTGGGCAACCCGGTGCGGATGGCGGTGGCCGGCTGGGAATGGGGCGCCTATTACGGCGATGCCAAGACCCGGGGCGCCAGGCTGGACATCGCGAAATGGAAGCGGCCCTCGCCCGAGACGATTCCGACGGCGGCCAAGGCGGCGGGACTTTACATGATCTGCACCATGTCGAAACACGCCGCCCAGACCAGGGGTTGTTCGGACGCGCTGTTCTTCGATTACCGCGGCTATGTGGCAGAGGCGACGGGGGCGAACATCTTCTTCGTCAGGGACGGGGAAATCCACACGCCGCTGCCCGATGCCTTTCTGAACGGGATCACCCGGCAGACGGTGATCGAGATGGCCAGGAAAAAGGGTATCCGCGTCTGGGAGCGCCATATCAAGCCGTTCGAAATGGAAGGGTTCGAGCAGTGTTTCCTGACCGGTACCGCCGCAGAGGTGACGCCGGTGGGCGAGATCGGCCCCTATTCGTTCGAGATCGGCAAGCTGACGCTGGACATCGCCGATAGCTATGAAAGGCACGTCCGGGCCTGAGGGACGGGTTTTCCCCGTCGCCCCCTACCCCGGCCCTGGAGGGGTTTTGCACCCCTCCAGACCACCCAGCAGGGTATTTGGGCCAGGATGAAGGGCAGGCCTTTCGGACCGGCCCTTCGTCGTCAGGCAAGCTGGGTCTCGACCTCGATATTGCCTTTGGTGGCGTTGGAATAGGGGCAGATGAAATGCCCGCGCTCCACGATCTGTTCGGCCACGGCGCGGTCGATGCCCGGCAGGCTGACCACCAGTTTCACCTTCAGGCCAAAGCCGCCGTCGCTGCGCGGTCCGATGCCGACATGGGCGTTGACGGTCGCATTGTCGGGCACGGTGCCCAGCTTTTCCGAACTTGCCGCAAAGCGCATCGCGCCCAGATAGCAGGCGGCATAGCCGGTGGCGAAAAGTTCCTCGGGGTTGTGGCCAAGGCCCGAGCCACCCAGCTCCTTTGGGCTGGCCATGGTCACGGTCAACTGGCCGTTGACCAGCCCTGCCGATCCGTTGCGCCCGCCGCCGGTGGCCTTTGCCTCGGTCCAGTATTTCACGTCCACAGCCATCTCGCGCTCCTGTCGCTGGCGATCATCCCATCCATGGGCGAAGTCTAGTGCCCCGCAAGGGAAGGTCCAGCCCGGCCGTAAGGGGGCAACGGGTTCAGGACAGCAGAAAGGGGAAGACGGGTAGCGGGCGCCGGCTTCCCCTTTCGCGGCACGATGTCGTGCCGGTCCGCCCCTTTGAAAAGGGCGGGTTTACACCCGTCAGGCCATGTGGCCGCGGGCGATTCTGGCAAACTCGGCCACGCGGCGGCCAGAGCGGGCGGCGTGGGGGCGGGCAACGGCCGCCTTGGTGGCGGGATGCGAGCCCTCCTCTCCCTTTTGCCGTTCGACTTCGACAAAGCGGCGGGCGCGGGCTGCGCTGCGGCCTTCCTTGCGGTCTGCGATATGACGGGTCATGTCGTTTCTCCCTTCCGAATGACTCGCTCGGGGTGAAAGCATAGCACGGAAAGGCCCCGATCCGAACCCGTCACATCCGCCGCGCCGCGGCATCGGCGGGGGCCAGCCGCGCGACGGCCCAGCGGGCGGCATCGGCGATCACCGGATCCGCATCGCCGACCAGCCGCGCCGCGACCGGGCCGAGCGCAGGATCGCCGGAATTTCCAATGGCATAGAGCGCGTTCCTGACCATCCGCCCGCGTCCGATGCGCTTGATCGGGCTGCCGGCAAACCTTGCGCGGAATGCGGCATCATCCATCGCGGCCAGTTCGGCCAGCGGCGGGGCTCCCACCCGCGCGGCATAGCCGACCTCGCGCGCCGCGACTGCGAACTTGTTCCAGGGGCAGGCGGCCAGGCAATCGTCACAGCCATAGATGCGATTGCCCATCAGGGGGCGCAGGGCTTCGTCCACCGGGCCCTTGTGTTCGATGGTCAGGTAGGAAATGCAGCGCCGCGCATCCAGCTGGTAGGGCGCAGGAAAGGCCGCCGTCGGGCAGGCGTCCAGACAGGCCCGGCACGATCCGCAATGGCCGACCTCTGCCGCATCGGCCGGCAGGTCCAGCGTGGTGAAGATCGCGCCCAGAAAGAACCACGACCCCAGGTCGCGGGACAGAAGGTTGGTGTGCTTGCCCTGCCAGCCCAGACCCGCGGCCTGTGCCAGCGGTTTCTCCATCACCGGCGCGGTGTCGACGAAGACCTTGATCTCGCCCCCCGCAGCACCGATCAGCCAGCGGCCCAGCCGTTTCAGCCGCCGCTTGACCAGATCGTGATAATCCTTGCCTTGGGCATAGACCGAGATCGCCCCGCGGTCGCGCATCTGCAACACCGCCATGGGGTCGGTTTCGGGGGTATAGACCTCGGCCAGCATGATGACCGAGCGCGCCTCGGGCCAGAGCGCGGCGGGATCGCCCCGCCAGGCCATGCGCTCGGCCATCCAGCCCATGTCGCCATGCCAGCCTGCCGCAACGAAGTCCGCCAGCCGCCCGGCCGCCTGCGGGATCGCATCGGGCGCACAGATGCCGACCCTGGAAAAGCCTTCCTCCAGCGCCTGTGCGACCAGCCGTTCCTTCAGCTCAGCCGCCATCCCGCCTGCTTTCCCTTTTGCAAATACTCCACGGGGGTGCGGGGGTGTGAAACCCCCGCCGCGCCTTCCGCCTAGAAATCCAGATCGGCATAGTGGCCGGGGGGCGGAAAGCCCGGCACCTGATCGGCCAGCAGCGTGCGGAAGCTGGGGCGGGACTTGATCTTGGCATACCAGTCCTTGACCGCAGGGCTGCGGTTCCAGTCCACATCCGAGATATAGTCGAGGCACGACAGATGCGCGGCGGCAGTGAAATCGGCCAGCGTCATGTCATTGCCCGCCAGCCACCGCCGCTGGTCCAGCAGCCATCCCATGTAGTCGAGGTGATAGCGGATCTGCGTGGCGCCGTATTTGACATTCTTGGAATCGGGATAGCCCAGGCCCATGACCTTCTTGTTCACCCGCTCATACAACAGCTTGGAGGTGACTTCGGCATGGAATTTGTCGTCGAACCAGGCGCAAAGGCGGCGCACTTCATACCGGCCCTCGACATCGCGGGGCATCAGGGGCGGGCTGGCGTGGGTTTCGTCCAGATATTCGCAGATCGCCTGGCTTTCGGACAGCACCCGCGCATCCATGCGCAGCACTGGAACCTTGCCTGCCGGGTTGCGGCGCAGGAAATCGGGCGAGGGTTCCCAATAGCGTTCCTCGATCAGCTCCACGTCCAGCCGCTTTTCGGCCAGCGTCAGGCGGACCTTGCGGCAGAAGGGCGACAGCGGGAAATGGTAAAGGCGGATCATGGATGCTCTGCGGAACCGGGATGGCACCTGAATGCCCCGCCGGGGCGGCGATTTCAACCGCTGTCACGGGGTGTCGGTCAGTTCCCGCCCTGAAAACAGGCGGCGCGGCCATCGGCCAGGATCGTGTCGGCGCCCGAAATGATCTGGCCCGCCCGCTTTCTGACGTAAGGGCCGGGCTTTGCCGCATCGCGCCCCTTGGGGTCGGGCAGCACCGCCGCCAGTCGGGCCGCCTGCTGCGCGGTCAGCTTGGCCGCAGGAATGCCGAAGTCATGCCGGGCCGCCGCCTCGATGCCGAAGACGCCTTCGCCGAACTCGGCCATGTTGAGATAGACCTCAAGAATGCGCTGCTTGGACCAGACGAGTTCCACCACCGGGGTCATCAAGGCCTCGGCCGCCTTGCGGATCCAGCTGCGGCCCTGCCACAGAAAGACGTTCTTGACGACCTGCTGCGTCAGGGTGGATGCGCCGCGCCGCCCGCCATCGGCCGCCGCCGCGCGGATGGCCGCCATGTCAAAGCCCCAGTGCAGGCAGAAATTCGCATCCTCTGCCGCGACGACCGATCTGGCGGCTACAGGGGCGATGTCGTCCCAGTCGACCCAATCACGTTCGATCCCGCCAAGCCGGATCGACTCGGAGATCTGGTAAAGCCCCGTCGGCGGGTTGACGAAGCTGTAAAGCAGGATCAGCAGCAGATAGAATCCCGCCACAGCCCCCAGCCCGCGCCCCAGCCAGCGCAGCCCCCGTCGCCACAGCGGGCGCGCAGGTGCCGCCGGGGCGGGTGCGGGTTTTGCCCGCGGCTTGCGGGGTTTCGGAGGGGCGCCTTGCTGTTCGGCCATGCCTTGCAGCTAGGCCGAACCGCCCCCGCCGGTCAAGACGAAGCTCTGCTCGCAGCCTCAGGCAGCCGGCGCGGGGGGCGGGGTGACGGCCGGCGCCTTCTCGATCAGGTCGCGCAGCTTCGCCTCCTGCTCGCCCGTAAGCGAGGTTTGCAGGACATGGCCCTTGCCGGCATAGGCCGACAGCCGCTCCATCACCTTGTCGGCGGTCATCTTGCGGACCAGCACGAACACGGCCGAGGATCCGGGTTTCAGCTTTTCGCCGACCTCCTTGATGAACCCGTCGTTGATTCCGGTATCGCTGAGCGCCCCGGCCAGCGCGCCGGACCCGGCGCCCACCGCCACGCCCAGAAGCGGGTTCAGAAACAGAAGGCCCACCAGCAGCCCCCAGAACGAGCCCGAGGCAGCCCCTGCCAGCGTCAGGTCCACCGCCTGATGCAGGCGCACCTTGCCTTCGGTGTTGCGGGTCACGACGACCACATCCTCCATCTCGATCAGATATTCGGATTGCAGTTTCGCCAGTTCGGCCCGCAGGTCAAAGGCCGTGGTCTCGTCGTCGAAGGCCACCACGATCAGATCGGACATCGGATACTCCATCGGATGAAAGGGCAGGCCCCACCGGCCCGCGCCCTTTTCATATGGGCCGGGTGTGAAACCTTTCCACGCCGGTCTCATCACCTTTGCGAAAATATCCTCGGGGTTTCCCAAGGGGCGTGAGCGCCCCTTGGGCCGGGATGGGGGTGCGGGGGAAGGGCGGCGCCCTTCCTCCGTCTCACTCGGCCGGAACCGCCTGCGCCTCGTCGGTCAGGGGGTGCGGCAGGTGCACCAGCATTTCCTTCGGGCAGACCTGAAGGAAGTTCTTCTTCTCCACCGCCCAGTCGGCCAGGATGTCCTCGGCCCGGCGGCTGCCGGTCTCGGCCAGATGGCGCTCGATCAGGCCCTTCAGCTGCGCCTCCCAATGGGGGTGGCCGATGCCGCAGGTGACGAGGCTTTCAAGGTTGATGAAATCCTCGGCCACACCGGTCGGGTCATAGAGATAGGCCATGCCGCCGGTCATGCCCGCGCCAAAGTTCGCACCGATCCGGCCCAGGATCACCGCGACGCCGCCGGTCATGTATTCGCAACCGTTGGTGCCGCAGCCCTCGACCACCACCGTCGCGCCCGAGTTGCGGACGGCGAACCGTTCGCCCGCCCGGCCGGACGCGAACAGGAACCCGTCCGTCGCGCCGTAAAGCACGGTATTGCCGATGATCGTGTTGTCGGCCGCCATCAGGGGTGACGACATCTGCGGCCGCACGGTGATCAGCCCGCCCGACAGGCCCTTGCCGACATAGTCGTTGGCATCGCCCTGCACCTCGATCTTCAGACCGCGGACGGCGAAGGCTCCCAGCGACTGCCCGGCATTGCCGTGCAGTTTCACCGTCAGATGGTCGGGTTGCAGGCTGTTCCTCATCCCGAACCGCTTGACGATATGGCTGGACGACCGCGTGCCGATGGTGCGGCTGGTGTTCCTGACCGCATAGGACAGCTGCATCTTCTCGCCATCCTCAAAGAACCGGGCGCCGTCGCGGATGATCTCGGCATCCAGCGTGTCGGGCACATGGTTGCGCGGTTTCGACCGGTCGTAGGTGATCTTGGACCAGCCATCGACCGTGATCAGCAGCGGGTTCAGGTCAAGGTCGTCCAGATGCGCCGACCCGCGGCTGACCTGGTTCAGCAGATCCGCCCGCCCGATGATCTCGTCGAGGCTGCGCGCGCCGATGGAGGCGAGGATTTCCCGCACCTCCTGCGCATAGAAGGTGATCAGGTTCACCACCTTGTCCGCCGTGCCGGTGA
>JASGFG010000106.1:0-8756 GCA_047605605.1 Paracoccaceae bacterium
GTGGCCGTTCAGCTTCGGTTCAGCTTGCCGAAGGACCGAGGACGGCATGAAACCCCGCGTCCCTTCCCCCCGCCTCTGCCGCGCCCTGCGCATCGCCTTTGCCTTTCTGGTCGCCGCCGTCATCCTGCCCGCAGGCTGGGCCGGCTGGCTTCAGGCCGGCGGCAACTTCCACACCGTCCTTGCGGGCGAGGTCTATCGCTCGGCCCAGCCATCGGCAAAAGAGCTGGACGAATGGACAAGGGCGCATGGCATCCGCAGCGTCCTGAACTTGCGGGGGGCATCGGATCAGCCCTGGTATCGCGACGAGGTGGCCGCCGCCGGACGCCTTGGCCTGACACATGCCGATTTCGCCATGCGCGCCTCGCAGGTGCTGACCGAGAGCCGGGCAAGGGAACTGATCGCCCTGATGCAGAGCCTGCCGAAGCCGCTGCTGATCCATTGCCAGCACGGAGCCGACCGCACCGGCCTTGCCGCCGCCCTTTACCTCGCCGCCGCCGGAAGGGGCGAGGCGGCGGCCGAAGGCCAGATCTCGTTCCGCTATGGCCATGTCTCGCTGCCGGTCAGCGCCGCCTGGCCGATGGATGAAACGTGGGAGGCGATGGAGCGCCCGCTGGGCTTGCAGGGGTGAAGGGGGCATCATGGTCATGACCGTCACACAGGTTCGCCCGGCCAACCAGCGCCTGCGCATCGCAGCCCTGCGGCTGATGTTCGCCGCCGCCTTCGTCCCGTTGATCCTTGGCGTGCCGGTCTGGGGCCCGGCGCCCGCGGCGGCCCTGCATGTCGCCGGGATCTTCTGCATCATCGCGGCGGTTCTGGGCCGGTTCTGGGCGATCCTCTATATCGGCGGGCGCAAGAATGCGCAGGTCATGCAGGACGGTCCGTATTCCATCTGCCGCCATCCGCTTTACCTGTTCTCGACCATCGGGGTCGCGGGGTTCGGCCTGACGCTGGGCAGCGTGGTGTTTGCAGGGGCGCTTGGCCTGGCGGGCTTTGCCATCCTGTCTGCTACCGCCGCGCGCGAGGAACGGTTCCTGCGGTCCAGTTTCGGCGCGGCCTATGACGATTACGCCGCCCGCGTGCCGCGCATCCTGCCGAAACCGGGGCTGTTTCGCACCCCGGCGCAGGTGACGTTCCGGGTCGACACATTGCGCACTAACATGGCAGATGCCGCGGTCTTCCTGTCGGTCATCCCCCTGAGCCAGATCATCCGGCTGGCCCATCAGTCGGGGTTCCTGCACGGGTTCAGCATCTGGTAGGCGCCGGAAACCGGCATGTCAGGTGCGACCGTCCGGGTATTTATTACCCCCCGCGGAAAGGCGGGGGGCCGGCATGGAACGGGTATGCCGCGCCCCGCATCAGGCCGGGGCGCGGCCGGCATCAAAAGATGCCAAAGACATAAAGCCCGATGATCACGATGATCGGAACTCCAAGCGCCCAGGCGACGATTCCCTTCATGCCGCCACCTCTGCCGGTTTTTCGTTGATGGCGGTCACGGCCAGCGCCGTCAGCTTGGCATTCGCGGCCTTTTCCTCGTCCAGGATCGAGGAGAGAAGCGTATGCGCCTCTTCATGGCCCAGAACCTTGGCCCATTCGCGCAGGGTGCCGTATCGGGCGATCTCGTAATGCTCTACCGCCTGCGCGGCCCCGATCAGCGCCACGTCGCGGGCATGGCCCTCGGCGTCCTTCATCAGACCGTCGGCCTCTTTCAGCAGCCCGTCCATCGCATCGCATTTTTCGCCCTTGGCGGGCTTGCCGATGGATTTGAACACGGCATCCAGGGTTTTCACATGGCCTTTCGTTTCTTCCAGATGGGCGTCGACGGCCTTTTTCAGCGCGGCATTGCTGACCGCCTTCGACACCTTGGGCAAGGCCTTGGTCAGCGCCGTTTCGGCCCAGTAGATGTCCTGCAAGGTATGCTCGAATGCTTCGGCAAGGGTTTTCATGGCAATCCTCCGGTTGGGGGGTCAGTGGTGGTGTTCGGGAAGGTCTTTCAGCTGGTCCTTGGTCCAGGTCGTGGTCGCATGAACCTTGCCGCCTTCGTCGCGCATCACATCCAGATCGGCGATCTGAAGGCGGACGGGCTTGGCCCCGATGCCCAGAAAGCCGCCCACGTCGATGATCACCTGAGCATGGCGGCCCGCGCCGTGCAGATGGTCGATATGGCCGATCTTTTCGTCGCCCGGCCCGTAAACCGGGGCGCCCGACAGGATTTCGCCGGTGATCTCCTCGTCGGTCAGACGGATATGGGTCGCATGATCCATTTCGCGGTCCTTTCGCGGTTGTTGCGGGGGCTCAACGCCAAGACGCCGGGGATGTTCCACGCCATCGCGCCTGTCGGTGGGGGTTCCGCCAAAAAGGCGGGTCCGTCACAAAAGCATTGCACCGCCGTTGTAAGGCCCGGTCCCGAAAAGGGGGCGTCATGGCTGCAATCGAGATGGACGCGACAAGCCGCAGCTTCGGGGCGACGCGCGCCGTGGACGGGGTTTCGCTTTCCGTGCCCTCGGGCGCGTTTCTGGCGCTGCTGGGGCCGTCGGGCTGTGGCAAGACCACGCTTCTGCGGCTGATCGCCGGGCTGGAACGGCCGGATACCGGGCGCATCGTGCTGGACGGGCGGGTCGTTGCGGGCGACGGCATCTTTGTCCCGCCCGAGGCGCGGGGGCTGGGCATGGTGTTCCAGTCCTATGCCCTGTGGCCGCATATGACGGTTGCGGGCAACATCCGGTTCGGGCTGCGCCTGCAACGGCTGTCGCGCGCCGAGGAACAGGCCCGCATCGGATCGGCGCTGGAGATGGTGGGCCTGTCCGGCATGGCCGCCCGCCGCCCGCATGAGCTGTCGGGCGGGCAGCGGCAAAGGGTGGCGCTGGCCCGCAGTCTGGCTGTGCGGCCGGGTCTTATCCTGCTGGATGAACCGCTGGCGAACCTCGATGCCCATCTGCGCGAGACGATGCTGGCCGAGTTCCGGCGCATCCATGCCGCGCTTGGCACCACCTTTGTCTTTGTGACCCACGATCAGGACGAGGCGATGGCCGTGGCGGGCCTTGTCGGCGTGATGAACGCCGGCCGGCTGGAGCAGCTGGCCAGTCCGCAGGACCTGTTCCGCCGCCCGGCGACGCCGATGGTCGCGCGGTTCGTTGGCCGCGGGCGGACGCTGCCGGTGCAGGTGATCGGCCGTGAGGGGCCAATGTGCCGCATCCGCGTGCAGGGCCAGACCCTTGCCGTGCCGGGCGAGGCGCCTGTGGGTCCGGGCTGGCTGTGCGTGCGAGCGCGCGACCTGACCCCCGGTGCGGGCGGGCTGCGGGTGCGGGTGCTGGACCACCGCTTTCAGGGCGGGAACCACGCCGTCACCGCCGCGCTGGAGGGGGTCGAGGAGGGCGGCACCGTCGATTTCATCCTGGCCCATGCGCCACAACCCGGGCAGGTGGTGGACCTGACCCTGACCGGCGGCTGGGTCCTGCCGCGCGAGGGGCTGCGGGGCGAGACGCCGTTTCAGGACCGGCTGCTGGCGGGTGCGGGGGCATGAGGCTGACGGCGCTGTCGGGTTTTGGCGTCAAGGGCCCGGCCTGTTTCCTGCTGGAGATCGACGGGCGGCGGCTGCTGCTGGATCTGGGCCGCGGCCCGGATGGCGATGCGCTGCCCGATCTGGCGGGCGTAGGGCGGGTCGATGCGATCCTGTTCTCGCATGGCCATGTCGATCATACCGGCGGGCTGCATCTGGCCGGGCAGGTGGGGAACCCGCTGCTGTTCGCGCCAGAACCGTCCATCGCGCTGTCGCCAGACCCGGCGATGCAGGCGGCGCGGCCGCTGGCGGATTTCGCGGCCCTTGGCCTGCCTTTCGATCATGGTCCGTCCGGTCATGCGCCGGGGGCGTCGTGGATGCGGATCGGCGGGGAAGGGGGGCTGGTCTATACCGGCGATGTTTCGGCGGAAAGCGGGCTTTACCGTTGCACCCTCCCGCCGCCCGCGCGGGTGATGGTGTTCGACGCCTCATACGGGGCGGCGGATCAGCCCCTGGCAGGGCAGATGGCCGCGCTGCTGGCGCTGGCCGACCGGCCGCTGTTGCTGCCCGCACCCGCAGGGGGACGGGGCCTCGAAATGGCGCTGGCCTTCCTTTACGCCGGGCATCGGGTTTCCCTTTGCGCCGCGCATCGGATGGTGGCCGAGACGATGGCCAGGCGCCCCGGCTGGCTGACGTCGGGCGGGGCGGCGGCGCTGGACCGGCTGTTGTCCGCCGCCGCGCCACTGATGCCCGAAAGTCCGCTCACAGGCGTGATGATCGCCGCCGGTCCGAATGCCGAACGCGGCACATCGGCCCCGCTTGCCGCGCGGATGGTGGACGAGGGGACCGGCCGCGTGGTCTTTACCGGCCATCTGGCGGGCGGCACCCCGGCGCCGGACTGGGTGGCGGCGGGCCGCGCGCTCTTCCGCCGCTGGAACGTCCACCCGACGCTGACCGGCACCCGCGCCCTGTTCGAGGCTGTCCGGCCCGAACAGGCCATGCCCGCCTTCTGCCCGCCCGAGGCCGCGGCAGAGTTGGCGGCCGCCCTTGGCCGTCCGCTGGTCGGAGCGAAGGAAATCATCTGGTGATCCCGCTTCTGCGCCAACCCTTTCTGTTCCTGCGGCACGGGCAGACGGCGGCCAATGCCACCAACCGCATCGGCGGGGCGACCGACGATCCGCTGGATGACACCGGCCTTGCGCAGGCGCGCGCGGCGGCCCGGCTGCTGGCCCGCCGCCCCATCGCCGCGATCTGGCATTCGCCGTTGCAGCGCGCGGCACAGACCGCCGCCGCCGTCGCACAGGCCACCGGCGCGCCGCTGGTCGCGCTGCCCGGCCTTGCCGAACGCAACTGGGGCGCGTGGGAGGGGCAGGACCGATCCATCCTGATCCGCGATGCCACCCCGCCGGGGGGCGAGGGGCCGGACACCTTTCGCGCCCGCATCCGCGCCGCGCTGGCCGAAATCGCCCCGCCGTTCCCTGTGCTGATCGTCGCCCATTCCGGCACGGCGCGGGAAATCCACGCGCTGCTGACCGACGCCCCCTTTCCTCGCCCGGAAAATGCCGAGGCCGTGGAATGGGCACAAGGCGCGGATTGTCACTGGATCTGCACGAAACTGTCACCCGCGCTTTGAACTTGGCCGCTACGCCCGCGCCAGACAAAAGGAGTTGAGGACAAGATGACCCCCCTTCGCATTCTCTCTGCGCTGACCGGCGTGATGGTCGCGGGCACCGCGATGGCCGACCAGACGATCACCGTCTATACCTCGCAGCCGCAGGACCAGATGACCGCCGTGGTCGAGGCGTTCAACAAGGACCACCCCGAAATCAGGGTCGAGGTGTTCCGGTCGGGCACGACCGAGCTGATGGCGAAACTGGCCGCCGAATTCGCCGCCGGGAAAACCCCGGCCGATGTGATGCTGATCGCCGATGCGGTGGCGATGACGCAGCTGAAGAACGACGGTCGCCTGCTGGCCTATGCCGACGCGCCGGTCGCGGGCATCCCCGAGGCGCTGATCGACCCGGACAAGACCTTCTTCGGCACCAAGATGATCACCACCGGCATCATCTACAACACCGATCTGGTCAAGGACGCGCCGAAATCCTGGGCCGATCTGGAAAAGCCCGAAGTGGCCAAAAGCCTGATCATGCCCAGCCCGCTGTATTCCGGCGCGGCGGTGATCCATGTCGGCACGATGGTCCAGCAGCCCGAATTCGGCTGGAAGTATTATGAGACGCTGGCCGACAACGGCGCGGTCGCCGGCCAGGGCAACGGCACCGTGGTCGAGGCGGTGGCGCGCGGCGAAAAGGCCTATGGCATCATCATCGAATACATGGCGCTGAACGCCAAGAAAAAGGGCTCGCCCGTCGATTTCGTCTTTCCGGCCGAGGGGGTTTCGGTCGTGACCCAGCCCGTCGCCATCCTGAAGGACAGCGATGCGGTCGAGGCGGCCAAGGTCTTTGTCGACTGGCAATTGTCCAAGGGCGCGCAGGAACAGTCGGTTGCGCAGGGCTATTTCCCGGTCGTGGCGGGCGTGGCCCAGCCCGCGGGCTATCCCGACCCGGCCAGCCTGAAGATCCTGCCCGCCGATGCGGCAAAGATGCTGGCCGACGACAAGGCCAGCAAGGAAAAGTTCGCCGATCTCTATGGCGGCTGAGCTGCGCCTTTCACGCGGAATGCCGGACGGCGGGCGGATGCTCGCCGTTCTGGTTTTCATCTGGGTGGGCGGGCTGTCGGTCTGGCCGCTGGCCCGCCTGTTCTGGGAGGCCTTCGGTCCGGGCGAGGATGGCCGAACCCTTGGCCTGATGGCCGAGGTCCTGTCGGCCCGCGCCACTGGGCGGGCGCTGACCAACACGCTGCTGGCTTCGGCCGGGTCGGTGGCGGTGTCGCTGTTTCTGGGGGTAGGACTGGCGCTGGCGACCGGGCTTTTCGCGCTGCGCGGCCGGGTGGCGATGACCTTTCTGATCCTGTCGCCGCTGCTGATCCCGTCGCAGACGCTGGCGCTCGCGTGGATCGAGCTGTCGGGCAGCACCTCGCCCATCCTGCGCCCCGTGGGCCTTGCGCCGCCGCCCGGCACCACCAATCCGCTGTATTCCGGCTGGGGCATCTCGGTCCTGATGGGGATCGAGCATATGCCGCTGGTCTTCATCGCCGTGCGGGCGGCGCTGACCGGCCTGCCCGGCGATCTGGTCGAGGCGGCGCGGGTTGCGGGCGCCCGGCGCGGGCGGATCGTCGCGCGGATCATTCTGCCGCTGGTGCTGCCTTCGGCGCTGGCCGGGGGGGTGCTGGCCTTTGCGGCGGCGGTGGGGAATTTCGGCATTCCCGCGCTGCTGGGGATTCCGGGGCGGTTCCCCATGCTGACGACGCTGATCTATCAGCGGCTGAACGGCTTTGGCCCCGCGGTCGCCGGGCAGGTGGCGGTGCTGGCGATGATCCTTGTGGCCCTGGCGCTGGCCGCGCTGGCGCTGCGGTCGCTGGTTCTGGCGCGGCTGGCGGTGCCGGGGGGCAGCGGGGCGCCGATGCAGCCGTTCGACGCCGGGCAGGCCCGGCCGTGGATCGAGGCCGTGGTCTGGGCGGTTCTGGCTGCCATCGCCATCCTGCCGATGCTGGCGCTGGTCCTGACGGCGCTGTCGCCCGCACTGGGTGTCGCGCCGGGGTTTTCGACCCTGACCCTGCGGAATTTCACCGAGGCCTTCGCCAACCCGGCCATCCTGCGCGCTTTTGGCAATTCGCTGCTGCTGTCGTTCAGCGCGGCGGTGCTGTGCGCGCTGGTGGCGGTGCCTTTCGCCTTTCTGCGGGTGACGGGGCGCAACCCGGCGATCCGGGTGCTGGACTGGCTGGCCGATGGCCCCTGGGTAGTGCCGGGCACGGTGGTGGCGCTGGCGATGATCCTGACGTTCCTGCGCCCCTTGCCGGTGATCGGCTCGCTTTACGGGACATGGGCGATCCTGCTGGTGGCCTATCTGGCGCGGTTCCTGCCGCTGGTGCTGCGGCCCGTTCTGGCCGCCGCGCAAGGGATGGAACCGGCGCTGGACGAGGCGGCGCGGCTGTTCGGGGCCGGACCGCTGCGGCGGATGGCGGCGGTCATGGCGCCTGCCGTCCTGCCCGCGCTGACGGCGGGGGCGATGCTGGCGGCGATGACCGCGCTGAACGAGCTGACGCTTTCGGCGCTGCTGTGGTCCAGCGGGAACGAGACCATCGGCGTCATGGTCTTTGCCTTGCAGTATGAGGGCAATTCCACCGCCGCCGCCGCCGTGTCCACCCTGTCGGTGGCGCTGGCCTTTGCCATCACGCTGGCGCTGGACCGGCTGGCCCCGCGCCTGCCGCGCGGCACCCTGCCGTGGCGGGACTAGGGCATCGGGCCGCGCCTGCTGGACATTGGCCTGCGGCCGGGCGATCACCCTTGCCCGAAACCAGGCGGCGGCGGCAGGGGACAAATGGCATGAGGCAGATCGCGAACTGGCCCCCCGCAGGGCAGTGGCTTGCGCTCGTTGCGGGGGGGCTGGCGGCGGGATACCTGCTGCAACGGCTGCACCTGCCTGCGGGGCTGATGGTGGGACCGCTGGTCATCGGCGCGGTGCTGGGGATGCGGGGCGTCACGGTCCGGGTGCCGCAGCGCGCCCACCAGCTGGCACAGGGCATCGCCGTATGCCTGATCGCGCTGCACATCCATCCCGATGTCCTGCCGCGCGCCATCGCGCTTTGGCCGGTCATCGTGATCTTCGTGGGACTGACCTTTGTGGCGGCCTGCGCAACCGGCGTCCTTGCCGCCGTCTGGACCGGGATCGACCGCGAGGTTTCGGTCTGGGGCTTTCTGCCCGGCATGGCGGGAACGGTGATCGCCATCGCGCACGAGCGGGGGCTGGACAGCCGGATGGTGGCCTTCATCCAGATCCTGCGGCTGATGGTGGTGATCGCCTCGATGGTCGCGGTGGCGACGGCGTTGAGCGGACCGGACGGCACCCCGATCACGGGCGATGTGCCGGCGGATCTGCGTTCTACCCTTCTGGCCGCGGCCATCGCCTGCCTGGGCGTCGCCGCCGCGCGCTGGCTGCCATGGCTGCCTGCCGGGGCATCGCTGGTGCCCCTGACGCTGGCCACGGGGCTGAGCGTTTCGGGCTTTGGCCTGGCGATGCCTTTGTGGATGATCAGCGCCGGATTTCTTGGCCTGGGATTGCAGATCGGCCTGCGGTTCACCCCCGATCTGGTCCGCACCGGCATTGCGGCGTTTCCGGCGCTGCTTGCCTCCAGCCTGCTGCTG
>JASGFG010000107.1:0-8387 GCA_047605605.1 Paracoccaceae bacterium
CCGAAATTGTGCGCCTCGATCCCGCCGGTGACGAAGATCGTGTCCAGCCCTTCGGTCACGCCGCCCAGGACGTCGGTGGCCGGCCCGTCGCCGATGGCGAGAATCCTCTCGCCGCCGCCAAGCGCGGCCAGCCGGCGGCGGGCCATGTCGTAGATCGGCGGATGGGGTTTGCCGAAGTAAAAGGCGGTGCCGCCCATCCCCTCGTATTCCCTGGCCAATGCCCCGGCACAGTAGAGCAGCTTGTCGCCGTAATGCACCACGATGTCGGGGTTCGCGCAGAGCATCGGCAGGCCCAGCGTCTTGGCCATCAGCAGTTCGCCCCGATAATCCTCGGGGGTTTCGACGTGATCGTCGCGCAGCCCGGTGCAGACGATTCCTTCGGCCTTGTCGATGGGAACGATCTCCACCGGGGACTGTTCGGTGGCGACCCTGGCCAGATCGGCGGCGAAGTCATGGAAGAAGGAAAGCTCGCGCTCGGTGCCGATGAAATGCACGCGGCGGCCCACGGCCCCGGTGACAAGGGCGTATTGTGCCGCATCGCCCGATGTCACCACATCGTCCCAGGCGTCGCGCGGCAGGCCCATGGCGTCGATCTGGGCCACGACCGAAGGCTTCGGGCGCGGCGCATTGGTCAGCAGGATCACCTTTCCGCCCTGCGCCCGGAACCTCTGCAAGGCCGCGACCGCGGCGGGAAAGGGCGTCTTGCCATTGTGCACGCAGCCCCACAGGTCGCAGAACAGCGCGTCATAATCGGCGGAGATTTCGGCAAGCGAGGCGATGATGCGGGTCATGTCCGGTTCCTGCAAGGCAAGGGGCCGGACATATGCCCGGCCCCGGTTGTGGTATGCGGTCAGATCACAGTTTCAGCGCGGGGATGATCTGTTTCTTGCGGCTCATGATGCCGGGCAGGACAACGGTGTCGCCCGAGACTTTCGCGCCGAACGATGCCTCGGCCATCTGCCTGACCAGATCGTTCGGGACCAGCAGCGTCGCCTCTTCCTTCAGGATGTCGACGACGAACAGCAGCACCTGATCGGCGCCATCCTCGGCCGCGACGGTTTCCATGGATTTCATCAGGCTGGCCTTGCGGTCCAGCACGACCTTTGGCGCGGTGGTCTCAAGCACCGAAACCCGAAGCTCCTTGCCCGCGACATTGTATTCCTTGGAATCCATGCGCAGCAGTTCCGCGTCCGAAAAGGCCGAAACGTCGGATTTCGCCGCGAACATCTCGGCCGCGAAAGCGGGGATAGAGATGCCCAGTTCGCGCGCCAGCTGTTCAGCCACGGCGCGGTCGTGGTCGGTGGTGGTGGGCGAACGGAATTCCAGCGTGTCGGACAGGATGCAGGACAAAGCCGCGCCTTTGATGCCGCGTGGGGCGGCGGCGAATTTCCCGCCGATCAGGTCGACCATGATCGTCGCGGTGCAGGCCAGCGGGCGGATGGTGATGTCGATCGGCGTTTTCGTCTTCAGCCCGCCGACCAGCATGTGGTGATCGACGATGCCCAGAAGTTTCGCCTCGTTGATCGAGGGCGGCAGCTCGGCGGGGTTGTTGGTGTCGACGACGAAAACCTCCTCATCGACGGCCACGTCGGTGATGATTTCCGGCTTTTCCAGGCCCCAATGCTTCAGGACGAAGGCGGCTTCGGTATTCGGCTCGCCCAGAAGGACGGCTTTGGCGGGGGTGCCTTTCACCTCGGTCAGATACCAGGCCCAGACGATGGGCGAGCCGGTGGAATCGGTGTCGGGGGCCTTGTGGCCGAAAACCTTGATCATTGCAGATGCCTTTGGGGTTGGTCGTTTGGCGCGCCTTATAGGCAAGGGCGGCGCGCTTGTCACGCGGGGCCGGCCGGGCGAGGGGGGAACGGCATATCCCTCAGATCGGCGATTGCTGGTGCTGGACGATCCGCCAGCCATCGACCCGTCGCAGCCAGACCGAGGTGCAGAGCGCGCGATAATCGCCGGTGCCCCGTTCCGCGCGGGCGATATAGCCCAGAATGGCCATGCCGTCGGTTTCCGAAACGGTCCGCTCCTCGAACGAGACGGCGGACCAGCGCGGCGCCGTCTCGACCGCGGCAAGGATCGGGCCGGGGGCCAGGATGCCTTTTTCGGGCAGGGCCATCAGGCACAGGTCATCCATCAGGCGAAGGTAGTCCGGCACCCCGCCGGTCCACAGACGGCGTTCGCGGTTCCAGTGGTCGTCAGGCATGTCCCGTCCCCCCCAAACTGTGCGCGATGCCGAAACGTCCGGCTGCGCGCCCCGGTTCCGCGGGCCGGCCGCCTTGCCCTTTGGCGATGGTCAGAGATCCAGCCGCTCCAGCCGCCATCCGCGGCGGGCCAGAAGGTTCAGCACGCCTTCCTCGCCCGACAGGTGCAGCGCGCCAAAGGCGGCGACGACCGGCCCGCGCGCGGCATTGGCCTCGATCACCGGAATCCAGCCGCGGTTGCGGCTGTTCATCAGCGCCTCTTCCATACGCTCGAACTCTCCCGCCACCTTTTCGGGGGTATAGCCGGGCAGTTCCAGCGACAGGTCGCGCATCAGCTCCCATGTCAGGCGGGAATCCTGCGCGAAATAGCTGTCGGCCAGCGTCTTGCTGAAATCGGCCGAGCGGTCCTCGGTCGCCAGGGTGGACCGCACCATCGACAGCTGATCCTCGTCGGTCATCTGGTCAAAGATGCGGAACACCGTGTCATAGGGTTCCAGCGCCTTGACCGGCACCTTGTCGCGGCGCGCGGCGTCGATCACCATGCCGTCAAGGCCGCGGGCATTCGCGACACCCTTCATTCCGCAGGGCGGCACCGAAAGAACGACCGTCAGATACCAGGGGCGGAACTTCGCCGCCATGAAGGGGGGTATCTCGCGCTGACGCAGCGCCTCGGCCAGTTCGGACCATTCCTCGGGCGGAAGCAGGTCGATCAGCGTTGGGCCATTGGTGATCAGCATGACCGACGGATCGCGGGCCATGCGCTGCATCAGGGCCTTTTCCTCGTCCGGGCCGGCTTCGACCAGCACGGTCCTGGCCTTGGCGATCACCGGCTCGACCTTTTCCATGGTCTGCGCGTGGCGGGGGTCGTCCAGGTGATAGGTGCCGATCAGGTGCACGGTCCGGCCGTCGCGGGTGGCTTTCCAGAAATTGCCCTGTGCATAGGGCACGGCATGGGCGCGCAGGTGCAGCGCCACGCGGTCCTGCGGGGTCATCGCGTCGATGACGTTCTGGCCCGTGCATTCAGCCCGCACCATTGGCGCGGCGGCAAGGAAAAGGGCGGCAAGGGCGGCGGCAAGGCGCATCGGCGGCTCCTGAAAACTCGGCCCAAGGTGGCATCCCGCGCCGCCGGGGCCAAGCGCCAACATCGCCCCGCCGCACACAAATCGGTGCGGGCGGGGACGGAGGGCGGCGGATCACCCCTCGGGCGTGACCCGGATCAGGGCGCCGTTCGCGGAATCGGTCAGGATCATCACGGCGCCATCCGGCGCGACCGCGACATCCCTGATGCGGCCCAGACCTTGCAGATAGCGCGCCTCGCCTGCAACGCGGCCGTCGCGCAGATCCAGCCGCACCAGCGCCTGCCCGGCCAGCCCGCCGATCAGCGCACTGCCCTGCCAGCCGGGAAACATCGCGCCATCGTAAAAGGCCATGCCGCTGGGGGCGATCACCGGATCCCAGTAATAGACGGGTTGTTCCATTCCCTCGGCCGCGGTCAGCCCCTTGCCAATCGGCCGACCGTTGTATTCGACACCGTAGGTGATGACGGGCCAGCCGTAGTTGCGCCCGGCCTCGGGCCGGTTCAGCTCGTCCCCGCCGCGGGCGCCGTGTTCCACCGTCCACAGCGCGCCATCCGGGCCGATTGCGGCGGACTGGATGTTGCGATGGCCCCAGGACCATATTTCGGGTCTGCCGCCGGCAATTTCGGGGTTTCCGGCGGCGGGCCCGCCCTCGGGGTCGATGCGCAGCACCTTGCCCAGATGCGTCGACACATCCTGCGCGAGCTGGCGCGGCTCCATGTCCGATCTTTCGCCGGTGGTGACGAACAGCGCCCCCTGCCGGTCGAAGACCAAGCGCGAGCCATAGTGCTTCGTCGATGCCCAGGCCGGTTCCTGCCGGAAGATGACCCGCACATCCGTCAGCCGCATCCCGTCCTCCGAAAGGGTGCCCGTGGCGACCGACGTGCCGGTCAGCCCTTCGCCGCGTGGTTCGGCAAAGCTCCACCACAGGCGGCGGGTCTGGGCGAAATCGTCGCGCACGGCCACATCCAGCAATCCGCCCTGACCGCGGGGGTCCACCTCTGGCAGCCCTTCGACGGGCGGGGAAAGCGTGCCGTCCTTGGCGACGATCCGCATCCGGCCCGGCCGTTCGGTCACGATCCAGCTTTCATCCGGCAAAAGCGCCATGCCCCAGGGATTTTCCAGTCCCTGCGCGAAAACCTCGGTCTTCAGCACCATGTCGCGGTCCAGAACCGGCGCGCGCGTCTGGCCGGCAAAGGCCGGGGTCTGGCCCGCGGCATCGGGCGCCATGTCGTTGAAATCCTGTGCCAGAAGCGGCCCAGCCAGCATCCAGGCGGCGGCAAAAGTCGTCGAAGCAAGGCGGATCATGCTTTCCCCTTTCGTCCAAGGCGATTGTCGTCAACCTCTGATCTAGCTCGTTTCGCCGGTGCGGGGCATCTTGCCGGACCACGACTGCGTGAACGGCGCCGGTCGTCCGCCATTTTTGGCCGACACCTTTGGCCGGGCGGATATTTTCCGCCCGGCGGTGGTTGACTCATGAAATGGCTTTCCCTAGCTAAGTGGCGCATTGGCACTCGTTCGTGATGAGTGCTAATGATGCATTCGAACCTGGAACCTAGGGAGTGTTACCAGATGGCTTTCAAACCGCTGCATGACCGTGTGCTGGTCCGCCGCGTCCAGTCGGACGAAAAAACCAAGGGCGGGCTGATCATCCCCGACACCGCCAAGGAAAAACCCGCCGAGGGCGAGATCGTGTCGGTCGGCGAAGGCGCGCGCAAGGATTCGGGCGAGCTGATCGCGCCGACCGTCAAGGCGGGCGACAAGGTGCTGTTCGGCAAATGGTCGGGCACCGAAGTCACGCTGAACGGCGAAGAACTGCTGATCATGAAGGAAAGCGACATCCTCGGCATCCTCGCCTGAGATCGCTGACCGTTTCCTGAAACCCTGGACATACTGGAGCAAGCACATGGCTGCCAAGGACGTCAAATTCGAAACCGATGCCCGCGACCGCATGCTGCGCGGCGTGAACATCCTCGCCGACGCTGTGAAAGTCACCCTGGGCCCCAAAGGCCGCAACGTGGTGATCGAAAAGTCGTTCGGTGCCCCGCGCATCACCAAGGACGGCGTTTCCGTCGCCAAGGAAATCGAACTGGCCGACAAGTTCGAGAACATGGGCGCGCAGATGGTGAAAGAAGTCGCCAGCCGCACCAATGACGAAGCGGGCGACGGCACCACCACCGCCACCGTTCTGGCCCAGGCCATCATCAAGGAAGGCCTGAAATCGGTCGCCGCCGGCATGAACCCGATGGACCTGAAACGCGGGATCGACCTGGCCACCACCAAGGTCGTCGAGGCCATCAAGGCCGCCGCCCGTCCGGTTTCGGATTCGGCCGAAGTCGCGCAGGTCGGCACCATTTCGGCGAACGGCGAGGCCGAAATCGGCCGCCAGATCGCCGATGCGATGCAGAAAGTCGGCAACGAGGGTGTGATCACCGTCGAGGAGAACAAGGGCCTTGAGACGGAAACCACCGTCGTCGAAGGCATGCAGTTCGACCGCGGCTACCTGTCGCCCTATTTCGTCACCAACGCCGACAAGATGATTGCCGACCTGGAAGACGCGCTGATCCTGCTGCACGAGAAGAAGCTCTCGTCGCTGCAACCGATGGTTCCGCTGCTGGAAGCCGTGATCCAGTCGCAGCGCCCGCTGGTCATCGTGGCCGAAGACGTCGAAGGCGAGGCTCTGGCCACGCTGGTCGTCAACAAGCTGCGTGGCGGTCTGAAAATCGCTGCCGTCAAGGCTCCGGGCTTCGGCGACCGCCGCAAGGCCATGCTGCAAGACATCGCGATCCTGACCGGCGGTCAGGTCATCTCGGACGATCTGGGCATGAAGCTGGAAAACGTGACCATCGACATGCTGGGTCGCGCCAAGAAGGTTTCGATCAACAAGGACAACACCACCATCGTCGATGGCGCCGGTGACAAGGCCGAGATCGAAGCGCGCGTCGGCCAGATCCGTGCCCAGATCGAGGAAACCACCAGCGACTACGACCGCGAGAAACTGCAAGAGCGCGTGGCCAAACTGGCTGGCGGCGTTGCGGTGATCAAGGTCGGGGGCATGACCGAAGTCGAAGTGAAAGAGCGCAAGGACCGCGTTGACGACGCCCTGAACGCGACCCGCGCGGCCGTGCAAGAAGGCATCGTCGTCGGTGGCGGCGTGGCTCTGATCCAGGCTGGCAAGGTGCTGGAAGGTCTGACCGGCGCGAACGCCGACCAGAACGCCGGTATCGTCATCGTCCGCAAGGCGCTGGAAGCTCCGCTGCGTCAGATCGCCCAGAACGCAGGTGTCGATGGCTCGGTCGTGGCTGGCAAGGTCCGCGAATCCTCGGACAAGGCTTTCGGGTTCAACGCGCAGACCGAAGAATATGGCGACATGTTCAAGTTCGGCGTGATCGACCCGGCCAAGGTGGTTCGCACCGCGCTGGAAGATGCGGCCTCGGTCGCCTCGCTGCTGATCACCACCGAGGCGATGATCGCCGACAAACCGGCCGACAAGGCTGCGGCTCCGGCGATGCCGGGCGGCGGCATGGGCGGGATGGATTTCTGATCCACTTCCCATCCGGGAAAGAACAGGGGGCGGCCTTCGGGCCGCCCTTTTGCTTTGCGGCAGGCAGAAACGGGTTTGCCATTTCCGCCCTTGCAGGCATCATCGTTTCGATGATCGCGGAACCGGAGGCCCGGTTCGAGCGTTGGACTGGCGACGGGGGGACGGCCCCTGCTTGGTGTGAACGATGTTGAAAAAGGGGAAAGCCATGGCGCGCGATCTGAAAGAGGAAAAGGATCAGACCATCGAGGAGTTGAATGGTCAGATCGCCGAACTGAAGGCGCAGCTTGCCGACATGGCTGCCACGCTGAAATCGCGGGGCGAGAATGTCGCCTCGGAACTGCGTGCACGCGGCGAGCATCTGGCGGATGAGGTGCGCGGTCGCGCGCGCCGTGCCTATTCGGTGGCCAGCGATCAGGCGAGCGTGGTGAAGGGTCGCGCGCAGGGCTATCTGGACGAGGCCGATACCGCTGTGCGTGAAAACCCGGCGACGGCCATGGGGGTCGCGGTGGGGGTCGGCTTCCTTCTCGGCGTGATGCTCAGCCGGAGGTAAGGGTGTTCCCGGCTCTCGGCCTTGCCGCCCGCCAGATGGCCCGCAACGCCGCCCGCAAGGCGGCGCTCGGGTCGGCCGCCGGTCTTTGCCTTCTGGCAGGGGCCGGATTTCTGTTGTCCGCCGCATGGATCGCCTTGGCCGCGGCGCGCGGGCCGATCTTCGCCTCGCTGCTGATCGGGCTGGCGCTGGCGGGGCTTGGCCTTGTGCTTCTGGCCGCCGCCATGGCCAAGCCGCGCCCTTCGCGACGCCTGATGGATGATCTGGATGACGAGGCGATGGCCGCCCTGCACCGCGCCGCCGCCGGCGGGCCGGGCGACATGGAGCGCGCCTTGCGCGGCCTGCTGGCCGAGGCGGGGCTGACCCCGCCCGCAACCGGCAACGCCCCGGCGCTGGCGGCGGCCTTTGTCTTTGGCCTGACCCTGGCCTTGCAAAAGCGTCGCCGCCGCTGATCTGACCCGCGTGGCGCATAGGGGCTGCCCCGTGAAGGGGCAGCCCCCTTTCATTTGCAGACGATCGCCACGACCACCCATTTGCATTCCACCTTTTTCTTTGCCGTCCCCTGTGCGGGGGCGGCTGCGGCGGCTGGTGCTTTTCTGGCCGTGGCGGGGGGGGCCTTTTTCGTGGCCTGCTGAGCAGATTTCTTGGGGGCCGAGGGCTTGACGGGCGCCGGGGCCGCCGCCGCAATCGGCTTGCAGCTGTCTTCCGGCGCGGCCTTCAGCTCGTCATACAGCGCCTCGGTCGGTTCAAGCCCGTCAGGCTCGGTCTCCACCGCGTCGAAATACCGGCCGAGTGCCTTGCGCGACCCATTGCCCCAGTCGCCGTCCACCGTGGAATTGTAGCACCCGATGCGCTTCAACTCCTCCTGCGTGGCGCGGGCCAGATCGACGGGGGTGGCGAACCGTGGCGCAGGCTGGTCTTCGGCACCGGGCGCGGGGGCGGGCGTTTCCGGCTGGGCCGCTGGCGCGGGCGGCACAGGCGGCGGCGGGGCCTCGGCCACCGGGGCCGCTTCGGGG
>JASGFG010000108.1:0-7986 GCA_047605605.1 Paracoccaceae bacterium
ACCCCAAGGTCGAGGCGGCGGCGCGGGTCTTTGGCGCGGGCACGTTCAAGCTGTTCCGCCATGTGCTGCTGCCCATGCTGATCCCCGGCATCCTGGCCGCGATGCTGCTGGTTCTGGTCCGCACCGTTGCGATGTTCGAGCTGACCTTCCTGACCGCCGGGCCGACCAGCCAGACGCTTGTCGTCTCGCTCTACTACTCGGTCTTTGCGGCGGGCGTGCGCTCGGTCCAGTCGATTGACGCCATGGCGGTGATCTACATGGTCACATCGCTGATCTGGCTGCTGATCGCGCTGCGCTTTGTCAACCCGACGCAGATCGTGGCCCGTGCCCGCCAGCCGGCACAGCACTAGGCCATAGCGAAGGGGCGGTCGCTCCCGCCGCCCCTTCGCGCCCTTTGTTTTCCGTCCTGCACCCTTGGTAAGCCCATGAAAATCACCGCCGTCGAAACCATCCAGCTGCCGCATCTGAACAACATCATCTGGGTGCGCCTGCACACCGACGAGGGGATCATCGGCCTGGGCGAGACGTTCCGTGGCGCGAACGGCGTGGCGGCCCATATCCATTCCGACGTGGCCCCCCAGATCATCGGAATGAACCCGCTGGAGATCGACCGGATTTCCAAGCTGCTGCTGGAACCCTATGTCGGCTTCCGGTCGTCGGGGGTGGAGATCCGCGCCGCCTCGGCCATCGACATCGCGCTGTGGGACATCTTTGGCAAGGTGGCGAACCAGCCGGTGCATCAGATGCTGGGGGGCCTGTCGCGCCCGTCGATCCGCACCTACAACACCTGTGCAGGCTATACCTACAACAAGGCGGGCAGCCGCCGCTATATCGGCGACCGGGACGAGGGCGCCGAAGGCCCTTATGAAGATCAGATCGCCTTTCACCGCGATGCCGGGGCGCTGGCCGAAAGCCTGCTGTCCGAAGGGATCACGGCGATGAAGATCTGGCCCTTCGATCCCTTTGCGGTCGCCAATGGCGGCAACTTCATCCACGCGACCGAACTCGACAAGGCGCTGGTTCCGTTCCGCCAGATCCGCGATGCGGTCGGCAACAAGATGGAGGTGATGGTCGAGCTGCATTCGATGTGGGATCTGACCTCGGCGCTGACCATCGCGCGGGCCTTGCGCCAGTTCGACCCGTTCTGGGCCGAAGACCCGATCAAGATGACCAATCCGGCCTCGCTGGCCACCTATGCGCAACGCTCGGGCATCCCCGTCACCGCCTCGGAAACCATGGCCACCCGGTCGCAGTTCCTGGACGTGCTGCGGGCCGAGGCGGTGGATTATGTGATGCTGGACATCTCGTGGTGCGGCGGGCTGACCGAGGCCAAGAAGATCGCGACCATGGCCGAAACCTTTCAGCGCCCGGTTGCCCCGCATGACTGCACCGGGCCGGTGGTCTTCGCCGCCTCGATCCACCTGTCGCTGAACGTGCCGAATGCCGTCTATCAGGAATCGGTGCGCGCCTATTACACCAGCTGGTATCGCGATCTGGTCACGGTCATGCCCCGGATCGAAAACGGGGTGATCCATCCGTTCGAGGGGCCGGGTCTGGGGCTGGAGCTGTCGGATTTCGTGCTGAACCACCCGGATGTGATCCGCCGCACCACGGATGCCGCATGATGGAATTCGCGCTGCTGGCCGATCTGAAGGGGCGATTGTTGGAAAGCCCGGTCTGGGATGCCGACCGCGACTGTCTGTTCCTGTGCGACATCGAGCAAGGGCTGATCCACCAGATCGCGCTGGACGGCCGCCGGCTGGGCCAATGGCCGATGGGCGACAAGGTCGCCTCGCTGGGCCTGTGCGAAAGCGGGCGGCTGGTCGTCGCCCTGTCGCGGTCTGTGGTGATCCTTGACCCCGCAACCGGACAGCGCGACGTGCTGTGGGACGGGTTCGACGAACCTGCCACCTCGCGCCTGAACGATGGCAAGGTGGGACCGGACGGCGCCTTCTGGGTCGGCTCGATGGACGGGCGGGCCGAAAGGCGGCCGATCTCGCGACTTTACCGGGTGACGGCCAGGGGTGCTACGGCGGTGATCGACGGCGGGGTCCAGATTTCAAACGGTCTGGCGTGGAGCGGCGACGGGCGGCGGATGTTCTGGTCGGACTCGCGCGGGCCGTGGATCGACCTGTTTGACTTTGACCCCGCGACCGGCACGCCCGCGAACCGCCGCCGCATCCGCGCTCTGGACGAGGCGACGGGCCGCCCCGATGGCGCGGCCTGCGATGCGGACGGGTTTTACTGGAGCGCCGGAGTCTCTGCCGGGGTGATCAACCGCTTTTCGCCCAAGGGCGCGCTGGACCGGCGCGTGCCCTTTCCCGTGCCCGCGCCGACCATGCCCTGTTTTTGCGGACCGGGCCTGCGGCAGATGGCCGTCACCTCGCACCGGCTGGGGGATGAAAACCCGCTGTCGGGCGGGCTGTTTCTTGCGACCGCCCCTGTCGCGGGCGTGCCCGTCGCGCGGATGAAAGGGGTCTGAGCCATGGGGAAACTGCTGCTTCTGACCGGGGCATCGGGCAATCTGGGCCGCTGGCTGGCCCCGGCGCTGGCGGCACGGGGCTATCGCCTGCGCCTGTCCGACATCGCGCCCTTTCCCGATCCGCTGCCCGAAGGGGCCGCGTTCATCCGCGCCGATCTGGCCGATGCCGCGGCAGTGGCGGATCTTGTGCGGGGCACCGACCGCATCCTGCATTTCGGCGGCATCAGTGTCGAACGCCCCTGGGCCGAGATCATCGGGCCGAACATCCAGGGCTGCGTGAACATCTTTGAATCCGCCCGCGCCGAAGGGCAAAGGGTGATCTTTGCCAGTTCCAACCACACCATCGGGTTCTATCCGCGTGGGCAGATGCTGGACACCACCGATCCGTTTCGCCCCGACGGCTATTACGGCCTGTCGAAAGCGTGGGGAGAGATGCTGGGCCGGATGATGTTCGACAAGCACGGGCTGGAAAGTGTGCATCTGCGCATCGGATCGGCCATCCCCGCGCCGACGGAGGCGCGGCATCTGTCCACCTGGCTGTCGCTGCCCGACCTTCTGGGGGCGCTGGTGGCGGCCATCGAGGCGCCGGTGACGGGCCATGCGGTGATCTGGGGCGCCTCGGCCAATGCGGCACGCTGGTGGCGGGGCGACGATGCCGCGCGGATCGGCTTTGTTGCCCAGGACGATGCCGCGGGTTTCGCCCCCCTGCCGGTGCAGGGCGATCCGGTCGCATTGCGCTATCAGGGCGGGGCCTTTGCATCGCAGGATTACACGCGCGGGGGCGGCGATGATCCCGCTTGAAGGCCATGGCTATCGCCTGACCCTGGACCCCGACCGGGGCGGGTCGCTGCTGTCGCTGGATATGCGGCAGGGGGAAGACTGGGTGGCGCTGCTGGAGCCGCTGGCCGATCCGGCGGCGGGGCTGCGGGCGGGGTCGTTCGTCATGGCGCCCTTTGCCAACCGCATCGCCGACGGGCGTTTCACCTTTCAGGGCAGGGATTTCGCCCTGCCGGTCAACCGCCCGGCGGAAGGGATGGCCATCCACGGCTTTGCCCGCGACCGGGTCTGGCAGGTCAGGGCGACGACCGATGACCACGCCCGCCTGTCCCTGCGGCTGGACGACCCCGCCCTGCCCTGGCGGTTCGATCTGGACCAGCGTGTCACCCTGTCGCCCGCCGGGGTCGAGGTCGCGCTGGCGATGACCAATACCGGCGACACCCCCATGCCCTTCGGCATGGGCCTGCACCCTTGGTTCCGCAAGCCGCAAGGCGCGACGATCCGCTTTCGCACGGCGAAAAGCCTGCGCCGCGATGCGCGCGGTCTGCCGCTGGCCGAGGCAGGGGAGCATCCCGAATTCGCGCCGGAGACAGCCCTGCCTCTGGGGGAAACCCCCTGGTTCGACGGGGTGTTCCCCGACTGGGCCCCGCGCGAGGCGCTGATCCGCTGGCCGGGCGAGGCGGTCGAGATCCGCCTGACCGCCACCGGCGCGCTGCGGCATCTGCATGTCTTCGTTCCCGACGACCGCCCGGTCTTTTGCGCCGAGCCGGTCAGCCACCTGCCCGATGCGATCAACCGCCCCGCCCTGCCGCAAATGGATGTGCTGGCCCCGGGAGAGAGCCTTTCGGGCGCCATGATCCTTGCCGCCCATACCGCCGTCCAGCCAGAGGTGTCGCCATGACCCGCAAGACCTATGAAGAGCTTCGTTCCGCGCGTTGGTTCGCCCCGGATGACCAGCGGTCGTCGGGCCACCGGTCGCGCACGATGCAGATGGGCTATGATCCCAAGGACTGGGAAGGCAAACCCGTCATCGCGATCATCAACACATGGTCGGATGCCCAACCCTGCCACATGCATTTCAAGGATCGGGTGGAATGGGTGAAACGCGGCGTGTTGCAATCGGGCGGGTTTCCGATCGAGCTGCCCGCGCTGTCCTTGTCGGAAAGCTGGGTCAAGCCCACGACCATGCTGTATCGCAACCTTCTGGCGATGGAGACCGAGGAACTCTTGCGGTCCCATCCGGTTGACGGTGCGGTGCTGATGGGGGGCTGTGACAAGACCACGCCCGCGCTGGTGATGGGCGCGATCTCGGTCGGGCTGCCCTTCGTCTTTCTGCCTGCGGGGCCGATGCTGCGCGGGAACTATGCGGGCAAATACCTCGGCTCTGGCACCGACATGTTCAAATACTGGGACGAACGCCGTGCGGGGACGATCACCAAGGAGGAATGGCAGGGCATGGAGGCCGGGATCGCCCGCAGCTACGGCCACTGCATGACCATGGGCACGGCGAGCACGATGACCGCGATTGCCGAGGGGATGGGGCTCTGCCTGCCCGGCGCCTCCTCCATCCCGGCTGCCGACATGAACCATCAGCGCATGTCCACCCAATGCGGCCGCCGCGTTGTCGATATGGTGTGGGAGGATCTGACCCCCGAAAAGATCATCACCGAAAAGGCGGTGGAAAACGCCGTGACCGTGGCGATGGCGACGGGATGTTCGACCAATGCGATCATCCACCTGATCGCCATGGCGCGGCGCGCGGGCATCCCGCTGGAACTGGATGACCTGGACCGCATCGGCCGCACCACCCCGGTGATCGCGAACATCCGCCCCTCGGGCAAGGACTACCTGATGGAGGATTTCTTCTATGCAGGCGGCATCCTCGGCCTGATGCGGCAGTTGGGCGACAAGCTGCATCCTGAGCCGATCACGGTCACGGGGCGCCCACTGGTCGAAGGGCTGGAGCACGCGCCGATCTGGAATGACGACGTGATCCGGCCATTGTCGAACCCGGTCTATCACGAAGGCTCGCTCGCGGTGCTGAAAGGCAACCTGTGTCCCGATGGCGCGGTGATCAAGCCCGCCGCCTGTGATCCGAAGTTTCACCGCCACACCGGCCCGGCGCTGGTGGCCGACAGCTACCCCGAGCTGAAAAAGATCATCGACGATCCCGACTATCCGATGACTCCCGACACGGTGCTGGTCCTGCGCAATGCCGGGCCGCAGGGGGGGCCGGGAATGCCGGAATGGGGGATGATCCCGATGCCCAAGGCGCTGCTGAAGCTGGGCCTGCGCGACATGGTGCGCCTGTCGGATGCGCGGATGTCGGGCACCAGTTTCGGGGCCTGCGTGCTGCATGTGGCCCCCGAAAGCTGGATCGGCGGGCCTCTGGCCTTGCTGAAAACCGGCGACATGGTGGAACTGGACATTCCCGCCCGCAGCCTGAACATGCTGGTGCCCGAGGAAGAACTGGCCGCCCGCCGCGCCGCGTGGGTGGCCCCGCCGCCCAAATACGAACGCGGTTATGGCCATGTCTTTTCCAGACATGTCGAACAGGCCGACAAGGGCTGTGACTTCGATTTCCTGAAAACCGACTTCGGCCGTCCGGTGGACGAGCCTGTCATCTATTGAAGGCCGCGCAAGATGAGCGATTACATCCTGTCCGAAGACACCCGTGCCAAGCTGAAAAAGGTCTCGACCGCCTCGGTCGCGACGGCGCTGTTCAAGCGCGGCCTGCGGATGCAGTTCATCCAGGGGGTCGGCCCTGTCGCCTGGAAGGGCGAGACGATGGTGGGCCAGGCCTTTACCCTGCGCTACATCCCGGCGCGCGAGGATCGCAATCCGATCACCGTTTTCCGCAACCCCGACCATCCGCAGCGGGTGGCGATGGAAACCTGCCCGCCCGGCTGGGTTCTGGTGATGGACGCGCGCAAGGACGCGCGGGCGGCCACGGCCGGGTCGATCCTGATCACCCGGCTGGCCCTGCGGGGCGCGGCGGGCGTGGTGTCGGACGGCGGGTTCCGCGATGCGGCGGGGATCGGCGCGCTGGATATGCCGGCCTATTGCGCCCGACCCTCGGCCCCCACCAACCTGACCCTGCACGAGGCGCTGGACATCAACGTCCCCATCTCCTGCGGGGATGCGCCGGTCTTTCCGGGCGACGTGATCCTTGGCGACGGCGACGGGGTGATGGTGATCCCCGCCCATCTGGCCGACGAGATCGCCGAGGAATGCACCGGGATGGAAAGCTTCGAGGATTTCGTGCTGGAAGAGGTAAAGGCCGGTGCGGGGATCATCGGCCTCTACCCCCCGACGCGCGAGGAGAACCAGCGGAAATATGAGGAATGGCGGAAGAGGACGGGGCGCTGATGGGGCGATTGGCAGAACCTTGCAGATCGGCTCGACCCCGTGCGCTTCCCTATGATCGTCGATGAACCCGACCACGACTTCGGCCGGCGGGCCAACTCCGCCATCGCTAAATATGCGCTCGCCTTGCGCAGGATCTCGCTGGCTTGGTGCAGCTCCTAGTTCTCCCGCTCCAGCGCTATCAACTGATCGGCCATATCGGTCGAGATACCGGCACGTTTGCTGCTGTCGACCTCGGCCTTCTTGATCCACCCATTCAGGGTCTGGGGCGCACAGCCGATCCTCGCGGAAATCGACATCACTGCCTGCCAGGGTGACCCATGCAGACCCTCATTGTCGAAAACCAGGCGCACCGCAAGCTCGCGCATTTCGGGGGGAAACCTGTTCGCCGTCTTGTTCACGATGCTCCACCTTGCGCAGGAGTTGGAGCTTCCGGTAAACCCGGCGCGGTTCAATCCCTTTGGTCAAAACGACCTAGCGTTGCGTGTTCGAATGAAGATGATCCATTCCAGTTTGTAAACTGTTCAGGGTGTGCCGGTAGTGGCCGCGGACTGTCCGCTCGATCCCCTCGACATCCTTTCTTTCGAAAGCATCGATTATTTCCTGATGCTCTTTCACAACATCGGTCAGGCGGCCAGGCAATTTAATGCTCTTATAGCGATAACCACGGCTGGCCTCATATAATGTATTCAGGATGGAATTGAGCCGCGGAGCATTGCAGGAGTCCCAGATTGGACGGTGGAATTCATAGTTCAGGCTTACGAAGATCTCCTCATCATCTTCGATGTTGCACTGTTCGATGCGCGCGTTGGTTTCCTTCATCTGCGCCAACAATTCAGGCGTCATGTTCGGCATGGCAAGCTGGGCGGCCAGACCTTCCAGCACCGCGCGCATCTCAAAAATCTCTCGCAGATCAGTCACCGAGATGCCGTTGACTACCGCACCGCGATGCGGAATCAGCGTCACGAGGCCGGTCGCGGCCTCAAGCCGCTGCAGTGCCTCGCGCACGGGCATCCGGCTCATGCCGAATTCGCTCGCGAGGTCAGCCGTCATGAGGCGCTGTCCGGGCTTGTAATCAGCGTTCAGGACACGTTCCTTGATCGCCCCATACACAATATCCTGCATGGTGCGGTGCTTTTCCAGAGGCGCTGCCATTCCCGTCCCAACCTTTTGAACCACAGTATCATAATGCCGCAGCCTGGTTGCCGCAACGAGACTACCCGGCAAATCCACACTCACTGGGTCAGAGTCTTACGCCAGCCAAGGCCCGCATCGGTGCCCTGACGCGGGATATATTCTGCCCCCACCCAACCCGCATAGCCCATTTGATCAAGCGCGCGAAAGATGTTGCAATAGGCAAT
>JASGFG010000109.1:0-7390 GCA_047605605.1 Paracoccaceae bacterium
AGGGGGGGATCGTCACCGCCTCGACAAACTCGCCGGGGCGGCGGTCCTGCTTGCGATAGTCGAGGAAGAACGCCTCCAGCGGCAGGTCTCGGTGCCCCTCGCGGGACCGCAGGTGCAGCGTCGCACCCAAGGCGATCAGCGCGGGCGGGCCGTCGCCAATGGGGCTGCCGTTGGCGATATTGCCGCCGATGGTCGCGGCGTTCCTGACCTGCACCGAGGCGAAGCGGCGCAGCAGCGCGGCCAGAGCCGGGTGGGGGGCCTGCATGGCAAGGCGCAGATCCTCGACCGTGACGCCCGCGCCGATGCGGATGGCGTCGGGGGTGGTGTCGATGCGCTTCATCTCGGCGATGCCGTTCAGGAAGATCACCGGGTTGAGGGGGCGCAGTTGTTTCGTCACCCACAGGCCTACGTCGGTGGCCCCGGCGATCAGCGTCGCCTGCGGGTGTTGCGCATAGACTTCGGCCAGTTCCTCCGGGGTCTGCGGGCGCAGGGGGGCTGTCTGCCCCCCTCTTGGCCTTTCGGCCAATTCACCCCCCGAGGATATTTGGGTCCAGCAAGAGGAGGGGTCGGTGATCCAGTCGGGGACGGGTTCGACCTCGGCGGCCCGGGCGGCGCGGATGATCGGGGCATAGCCGGTGCAGCGGCAGAGGTTGCCCGCCAGCACGTCGTCATGATCGGTGCGGCCACAGGCATGGGCGGTTGCCATCGACATGATGAAGCCGGGGGTGCAGAAGCCGCACTGGCTGCCGTGATGGGTGATCATCGCGGATTGCACCGGGTGCAGCGTTCCGTCCGGGGCGGACAGCCCTTCGACCGTGCGGACGGCCTTGCCGTGAAGCTGGGGCAGGAACAGGATGCAGGCGTTCAGGGCGCGGGGGCCGGCGTCGTCCGTCACCATGACGGTGCAGGCGCCGCAGTCGCCTTCGTTGCACCCTTCTTTGGTGCCGCAGAGGCCCCGGTCCTCGCGCAGGAAATCAAGAAGCGTCCGCGTCGGCGGCGCGTCGATCCTGACCGGCGTTCCGTTCAACAGAAACGCGATCTCGGCCATGGGCAAATCCCGCCGCCTTCTCCCCGGTTCGAGGTGTCTTGCGGGCCCGCCCGATGCGGCGTAAAGCTGGCCTCGCACCCCATGGGCGTTGTCACCGCCCGTATCTCTTTCCAGCATGAAGCGCGACAACCCGCCACAGGGCAAGCGAAAGTTTTCAGCCTTTGGGCGAAGCTGTTTCGCCTTTTGCCGAAATGTGCGGCGGCGGTTGCGCGGCGCTGTCGCATCGCTAGGCTGACCGCATGTCGAACGCCCCCCGATTCATCCACCTGCGCGTCCATACCGAACATTCGCTGCTGGAAGGCGCGGTGCCGGTGAAAAAGCTGGTCAAGCTCGCCGCCGCGGCGAACATGCCCGCTGTCGCCGTGACCGACACCAACAACATGTTCTGCGCGCTGGAATTTTCCAGCCATGCCAAGGATGCCGGGTTGCAGCCGATCATCGGCTGTCAGGTGGCCGTCGCCTATGACCCCGCGCAGCCCGGCGAAAAGCCGCGGTTCCCCGCGCCCGTCGTGCTGCTGGCGCAGGACGAGGCGGGGTATGAGAACCTGATGAAGCTGAATACCTGCCTTTATGTCGACAAGGCGGGGCAGCTGCCGCAGGTGACGGTGGCGGAACTGGGCGAACATTCGGGCGGGCTGATCTGCCTGACGGGCGGATCGGACGGCCCCGTGGGGCGACTGATCCGGGCGGGGCAAGAGGCCAAGGCGCAGGCGCTGATGGCGACGCTGGCCGGGTTCTATCCCAACCGGCTGTATGTGGAATTGCAGCGCCATCCGGGCGAAGGCGGCAAATTGCCCGAGGCCGAGGCCGCGACCGAACGCGGTTTCGTCGAGATGGCCTATGCGATGGACCTGCCGCTGGTCGCGACCAACGATGTCTATTTCCCCAAGGCCGACATGTTCGAGGCGCATGATGCGCTGATCTGCATCGCCGAGGGCGCCTATGTCGACCAGCAGCAGCCGCGCCGCCGCCTGACCCCGCAGCACTACTTCAAGTCCGAGGCAGAGATGGCGGCGCTGTTCGCCGATCTGCCCGAGGCGATCGAGAATACGGTGGAAATCGCCCGCCGCTGCGCCTTCATGGCCTACAAGCGCAAGCCCATCCTGCCGAAATTCGCCGATGACGAGGTGGAGGAGTTGCGCCGTCAGGCGTGGGAGGGGTTGGAGAAACGCCTCGCCGTCATCCCCATGGCCGCCAGCCGCGAGGAATACGAGGAACGCCTGCGGTTCGAGCTGGGGATCATCGAGAAGATGGGGTTCCCCGGTTATTTCCTGATCGTGGCGGACTTCATCAAATGGGGGAAATCGCATGGCATCCCGGTCGGCCCCGGCCGGGGGTCGGGGGCGGGAAGCCTTGTCGCCTATGCGCTGACCATCACCGACCTTGACCCCCTGCGCTATGCCCTGCTGTTCGAGCGGTTCCTGAACCCGGAACGGGTGTCTATGCCCGACTTCGACATCGACTTCTGCATGGACCGCCGGGAAGAGGTGATCCGCTACGTTCAGCAAAAGTATGGCCGTGACAAGGTGGCCCAGATCATCACATTCGGCGCGCTGTTGTCCAAGGCGGCGGTGCGCGACGTGGGGCGCGTCTTGCAGATGTCCTACGGACAGGTGGACCGCCTGTCCAAGATGATCCCGGTCGAGGGGGTCAAGCCCGTCAGCATCACCAAGGCCTTGGCCGACGAACCCCGCCTGCGCGAAGCCGCGAAGGAAGAGGTGGTCGGGCGGCTGCTGACCTATGCCGAGCAGATCGAGGGGCTTTACCGCAACGCCTCCACCCACGCCGCGGGGGTGGTGATCGGCGACCGGCCGCTGGATGCGCTGGTGCCGCTGTATCAGGACCCGCGGTCGGACATGCCCGCGACCCAGTTCAACATGAAATGGGTCGAGGCGGCGGGGCTGGTGAAGTTCGACTTCCTTGGCCTGAAGACCCTGACGGTGATCCAGAACGCCATCGAGCAGATCCTGGCCGGGGGGCGCCCGCTGCACATCGCCGCCGACGGGCGGCAGCTTTACGACCCCAAGGCCGGGGCCGAGAATGACATCGGCCATATCCCGCTGGACGACACCGCCAGCTATGAGCTTTACGCCAGCGCCAAGACCGTGGCGGTGTTCCAGGTGGAAAGCAGCGGCATGATGGATGCGCTGCGGCGGATGAAACCCACCTGCATCGAGGATATCGTGGCGCTGGTGGCGCTGTATCGTCCCGGCCCGATGGAAAACATCCCCGTCTATTGCGAGGTCAAGAACGGCCTGCGCGATCTGGAATCGATCCATCCGACCATCGACCATATCCTTGAGGAAACCCAAGGCATCATCGTCTATCAGGAACAGGTGATGCAGATCGCGCAGGTCATGGCCGGGTATTCGCTTGGCGGCGCCGACCTGCTGCGCCGCGCCATGGGCAAGAAGATCCCCGAGGAAATGGCCAAGGAACGCCCCAAGTTCATCGAGGGCGCCAAGGCCACCCATGGCATCGACGCGAAAAAGGCCGGCGAGGTGTTCGACCTGCTGGAGAAATTCGCGAACTACGGCTTCAACAAATCCCACGCCGCCGCCTATGCGGTGGTCAGCTATCAGACCGCCTGGCTGAAGGCGAACCACCCGGTCGAGTTCATGTCCGGCGTGATGAACTGCGACATCCACCTGACCGACAAGCTGGCCGTCTACAAGCGCGAGGTTGACAAGCTGGGCATCGGGGTGGTGCCGCCTTGCGTCAACCGCTCGTTGGCGACGTTCAGCGTCAAGGACGGCAAGCTGGTCTATGCGCTTGGCGCGCTGAAGAACGTCGGCGTCGAGGCGATGCAGATGATCGTCGCGGCACGCAAGATTGACGGGGGCGACACGCCGTTCCGGTCGCTGTTCGATTTCGCCCGGCGGGTGGACCTGAAGCGCGTGGGCAAGCGCCCGCTGGAAATGCTGGCGCGCGCCGGGGCCTTCGACCTGCTGGACCCCAACCGCGCCCGGGTGTTCGAGGCGCTGGACCCGCTGGTGCAATGGTCGACCGCGGTGCATGAGGCGCGATCCTCGGCGCAGGTGTCGTTGTTCGGCGAGGCGGGGGACGATCTGCCCGAGCCGCGTCTGGGCACCCGCGACGACTGGCTGCCGGTCGAACGGCTGGCGCAGGAACATCAGGCCATCGGCTTTTACCTGTCCGGTCACCCGCTGGACGACTACATGACCGCGCTGCGGCGCAAGAACGTGCTGACGCTGGCGCAGTTGACGCAACAGGCCGAACGCGGGCCGCTGGTGGCGAAACTGGCCGGGTCGGTCTCGTCCCGGCAGGAACGCAAATCGGCCAAGGGCAATCGGTTCGCCTTTGTGCAACTGTCGGACCCGACCGGGCTTTACGAGGTCACGGTGTTTTCCGACACGCTGGAGGCCGCGCGCGATGCGCTGGAGCCGGGGATGAATGTCGTTCTTACGGTCGAGGCAAACCTTGAAGGCGATACGCTGAAGCTGCTGGCGCGCGGGGCAACCCCGATTGATGCCGTGGCGGCCGACGCGGGCGGATCGACGCTGACCATCCATCTGGACCGGGCAGAGGCCGCGGCCTCGGTCGCTGCACTTTTCGCGCGGGTGCAGGGCGGGCGTGCCAAGGGGCAGGTGCGTTTCTGCGTGGCAGACGCCGACACCGGGCGCGAGGTGCTGATCGACCTGCCCGGCGACTATCCGGTGACGCCGCAGATCAAGGGTGCGATCAAGGCCATCGGCGGCGTGGCCCTGGTCGAGGAAAGCTGATCCCTATCGGCGACGGGCAACAAAAAGCCGACCGGAACAGGCCCGATCGGCTTTTGCTGATGACAGGTCAGAAATGAACCGAACGCGCCATCGCCGGCTTTTCCAGCGGCGGGGCGAATTTGGTCAGGTCGATCCCCTGAACGGCGGCCTTGTATTCCTCGGCACTGGGGGTCCGGCCAAGGATCGCCGACAGAACCACGACCGGGGTCGAAGCCAGAAGGGATTCCCCCTTCTTCTCGGTCGAATCCTCGACGACGCGCCCTTGGAACAGCCGGGTCGAGGTGGCCAGCACGGTATCGCCCTTTTCGGCCTTTTCCTGGTTGCCCATGCAGAGATTGCAGCCGGGACGCTCCAGATACAGGATGTTCTCGTATTCGGTGCGCGCCTTGGCCTTGGGCATCAGGTCGTCGAACTCAAAGCCGGAATAGCGTTGCAGGATCTCCCAGTCGCCTTCGGCCTTCAACTCGTCGATGATGTTGTAGGTAGGCGCGGCAACGACCAGCGGCGCCTTGAACTCGACCTTGCCTTCGGCCTGTTCGATGTTCTTCAGCATCTGCGCCACGATCTTCATGTCGCCCTTGTGGACCATGCAGGACCCGACAAAGCCCAGATCGACCTTCTTTGCCCCACCGTAATAGGAAACCGGGCGGATCGTGTCGTGGGTATAGCGGCGCGAGACATCGGCATTGTTCACGTCCGGGTCGGCAATCATCGGCTCGTCGATGATGTCCAGATCGACCACGACCTCGGCGAAGTATTTCGCGTTGTCATCGGGGGTAAGCGCCGGCTTTTCGCCCGAGCGGATTTCGGCGATTCGCTGATCCGCCTTGTCGATCAGGCCCTTCAGCGTTTGCGCGGCATTGTCCATGCCCTTGTCGATCATGATCTGGATGCGCGCCTTGGCGATTTCCAGCGAGCCGATCAGTGTTTCATCCTGGCTGATGCAGATCGAGGCCTTGGCCTTCATCTCGGCGGTCCAGTCGGTGAAGGTAAAGGCCTGGTCGGCCAGCAGCGTGCCGATATGGACCTCAATGATGCGGCCCTGGAAGACGTTGTCGCCATGCTGTTTCAGCATCTGCGCCTGCGTCGCATGAACCACGTCGCGGAAATCCATCCAGGGCTTCATCTTGCCCTTGAAGGTGACTTTCACCGATTGCGGGATCGGCATGGTCGCCTCGCCCGTGGCAAGCGCCAGCGCCACCGTGCCCGAGTCGGCGCCGAAGGCCACGCCCTTGGACATGCGGGTGTGGCTGTCGCCGCCGATGATGATCGCCCAGTCGTCCACCGTGATGTCGTTCAGCACCTTGTGGATCACATCGGTCATCGAATGATAGATGCCCTTGGGGTCGCGCGCCGTGATCACGCCGAAGTTGTTCATGAATTTCATGAGCTTCGGGATGTTTTCCTGGGCCTTCCTGTCCCAGACGGATGCGGTATGGCACCCCGACTGATAGGCCCCGTCCACGATGGGCGAGATGACGGTGGCGGCCATCGCCTCCAACTCCTGCGCCGTCATCAGGCCGGTGGTGTCCTGGCTGCCGACGATGTTCACCCGCACGCGCACATCCGATCCGGCGTGCAGCACCTTGCCCGACGTCACGCCGACGGCATTGCGGTTGAAGATCTTTTCGACGGCGGTCAGGCCCTGCCCTTCGACGGTGATTTCCTTGTTCGGTGCAAAGACCGGCACAGGGTCGACCCCCAGGGCCTGCGCGGCAAAGGTCTGGAGCTTCTTGCCGAAGACAATGGCGTAGGAGCTGCCCGCCCGCATGTATTCGACCTTTTGCGGGGTAAAGGCGGCGGCGATATCGACCAGTTCATTCCCCGCCTCGTCGCGGAGCTTTCTGGTCTTTGCGTCGATGGTCAGCACGGTGCCGGTTTCGACCGAATATTTCTGTTCGAGGATCGGGTTGCCATCGTTGTTCAGGATCGGCTTGCCGTTCTCGTCGGTCTTTTTGGCCCAGTTCTTCAAGTTGATGCCGATGCCGCCCGTCACGTCCACGGTCGTCGCGAAGATGGGCGATATGCCGTTGGTTCCCGCGACCACAGGCGCCACGTTGACGAAAGGCACGTAGGGGCTGGCCTTGCGGCCGGTCCAGAGCGCGACGTTGTTCACCCCCGACATCCGCGACGAGCCGACGCCCATCGTGCCCTTTTCGGCAATCATCATCACCCGCTTGTCCGGGTGTTGCGCCTGAAGCGCCATGATTTCACGCTGCGCCTCGGGCGAGATCATGCACTGGCCATGCAGTTCACGGTCCGAGCGCGAATGCGCCTGATTGCCGGGCGACAGCAGGTCGGTCGAAATATCGCCCTCGGCGGCGATATAGGTCACGACCTTGATCTCATCCTCGATCTCCGGCAGCCGGGTAAAGAATTCGGCCTTCGCATAGCTTTCGAGGATACCCCTCGCCACTGGGTTTCCCGCCTTGAAGGCATCGCCCAGCCGGGCCATGTCGGCGTCATAGAGGAAGACCTGGGTTTTCAGAACCTCGCCCGCCTGCGCGGCAATCGCCGCATCCGCGCCAAGCGCCAGATCCAGCAGCACCTCGACCGAAGGTCCGCCTTTCATATGCGACAGAAGCTCGAAGGCGAAGGC
>JASGFG010000110.1:0-7373 GCA_047605605.1 Paracoccaceae bacterium
GATGCGCTGGTGGTGTCGAACGGGTCCTGCACGACGAACTGCCTCGCCCCGCTGGCCAAGGTGCTGAACGACGCCATCGGCATCGAATCGGGCATCATGACCACGATCCATTCCTATACCGGCGACCAGCCGACGCTCGACCGCCGCCACAAGGACCTGTATCGCGCCCGCGCCGCCGCCATGGCGATGATCCCCACCTCGACCGGAGCGGCCAAGGCGATCGGCGAGGTGCTGCCGGAACTGAAGGGCAAACTCGACGGCTCGGCCATCCGGGTGCCGACGCCCAACGTCTCGGCCGTGGACCTGACCTTCGTGGCGGGCAAGGACGTGACCGTCCACGACGTGAACGAGATCGTGCGCGAGGCCGCCGCCGGATACATGGGCATGGTCCTGGCCTATGACCCGGAACCCAAGGTTTCGATTGACTTCAACCATACGCCGCATTCGTCTATCTTCGCCCCCGACCAGACCAAGGTGGTGGGCGGCCGCACCGTCCGCGTTCTGGCCTGGTATGACAACGAATGGGGCTTCTCCTGCCGCATGGCCGATGTGGCGGGCGTGATGGGGCGGCTCCTCCACTAAACGCGGAGGGGTCTTGACCGACCGACTAGCCCTGATCCTTGGCGGCCTCGTCGTCGCCCTCATCCTGTGCGACCTCGCCCTCAACGGGGGCGGGGCGCTGATGTTTCTGCTGCGCAAATTCGCCGATCTGGTGGAATGGCTGTCGTTCTGGCGCTGACCGGACGGCGGGTGCGGGCTCATCCTCTCGAATGTATGGCTTTCTGCCGCCGGGCGCGCCAAACTCCGGTTGAACTTTCGGACTATACTGTGATGTTAGCGCAAACATGAGCCCCCCGACTCGGGCGGCGTGACAGGAGGGCAAGCAATGGCGGTGAAGGTAGCGATCAACGGTTTCGGCCGGATCGGACGAAACGTGCTGCGGGGGATCGTCGAATCCGGCCGCACCGATATCCAGGTCGTGGCGATCAACGATCTGGGGCCGGTCGAAACCAACGCCCACCTGTTGCGCTTCGACTCGGTCCACGGGCGCTTCCCGGCCGAAGTCACCACGGGCGAGGACTGGATCGACGTGGGCCGCGGCCCGATGAAGGTGACGGCGCTGCGCAACCCCGCCGAACTGCCGTGGTCGGATGTGGATGTGGTGCTGGAATGCACGGGCATCTTCACCTCGAAAGAGAAATGCCAGGCCCATCTGGAAAACGGCTCGAAACGGGTGCTGATCTCGGCGCCCGGCGACGGGGCGGACAAGACCATCGTTTTCGGGGTCAACGACAAAGTGCTGACCCGCGACGACATCGTCGTCTCCAACGCCTCCTGCACGACCAACTGCCTGTCGCCGGTGGCCAAGGTGCTGAACGACGCGATCGGCATCGAAAAGGGGATGATGACCACCATCCACTCCTATACCGGCGACCAGCCGACGCTCGACACGATGCACAAGGATCTGTATCGCGCCCGCGCCGCCGCTTTGTCGATGATCCCGACCTCGACCGGCGCGGCCAAGGCGGTGGGTCTGGTCCTGCCGGAACTGAAAGGCAAGCTCGACGGCTTTGCCATCCGGGTGCCGACGCCCAACGTCTCGGTCGTGGATCTGAAGTTCATCGCGAAACGCGCCACCTCGGTCCAAGAGGTCAACGCCGCCATCAAGACCGCCGCCGACGGCCCGCTGAAAGGTATCCTGGGCTATACGGTCTACAAGAACGTCTCGCACGATTTCAACCACGACCCGCATTCCAGCGTGTTCCACATGGACCAGACCAAGGTGATGGATGGCACCTTCGTGTCGATCCTGTCGTGGTATGACAACGAATGGGGCTTCTCGAACCGCATGGCCGACACCGCCGTCGCCATGGGCAAACTGATCTGACACGCCCCCGTCTTGCGCATCAAAGGCCGGTCCCCCAAGGGCCGGCCTTTTCCATTCTGCCCACCCCTGCGGATTTTCCCTTTCTGAAATACTCCCGCCGGAGGCATCCGCCGCCTGCCCCGCGCCGGACGGCAGGCAGGTTTGCCCGAAAGCCATGCAGTCCGCGAACAAGCCATGCAGATGCTGCATTGCGGCAATTCCGACCAATCTCTTGTTCGCAGGCGCAGAAAGTCCGATCTAGGATACAACGGGAGGCCACGGCCCACGAGGGGCCAATCGAAAGGAACCCGAACCATGTTCGAGCAAGTCAAGAAATACGTCGCCGACTACCGCCTGTATCGCCGCACGGTCGAGGAACTGAACACCCTGAGCGACCGCGAGCTGGGCGATCTGTCGATCTCGCGCGCCGACATCACCCGCATCGCGCGTGAAGCCGTCGCCCTGTCGCATCAGCCCGCGACGGTCAGCCCGCTGCGGAACCGCGCCGCATTCGCCTGATAGCCCTTCGCCGACAGGATGAGGCGCGCCCGCGCCTCATCGTCCAGCGCCCGGACCACCCGACCGGGCGCTCCCATCACCAGCGATCCGTCGGGGATCTCCTTCCCCTCGGTGATCAAGGCCCCGGCGCCGATCAGGCAGCCCCTGCCGATCTTCGCCCCGTTCAGCACCGTCGCCCCCATGCCGATCAGGCTGCCCTCGCCGATGATGCAGCCGTGCAGCATCGCCTTGTGGCCGATGGTGCAATTCGCGCCGATGGTCAGCGGATAGCCGATGTCGGTGTGCAGGACGCAGTTTTCCTGCACGTTCGACCCGGCGCCGATGCGGATTTCCTCGTTGTCGCCGCGGGCCACCGCGCCGAACCAGACCGAGGCATCGGCCTCGACCACGATCTTGCCTATCAGCGTGGCCTCGGCCGCGACCCAGGCCCGCGGGTCGATCTGCGGGGCGATTCCCTCCAGCGCATAGATCATCGGGCGGAAAACTCCTGATTCAGCTCGCGGACAAAGGCCGAAAGGCCGGGCTGACGGTCGCGCTTCAGCCGCTCGGCCTGAACGATGGCGGTCAGGCGGGCGAAGGTCAATTCCACATCCTCGTTGACCAGCACATAGTCGTATTCGGCCCAATGGCTGATCTCGTCGCGGCTTTTGGCCATGCGGCCCGCGATCACCTCGTCGCTGTCCTGCCCCCGGCCCCGCAGGCGGCGTTCCAGTTCGGCAATCGACGGCGGCAGGATGAACACCGAGACCGCATCCTTGCCCAGAGGCGAGTTGCGGATCTGCTGCCCCCCCTGCCAGTCCACGTCGAACAGCGTGTCGCGCCCCTCGGCCATGGCCCGTTCCACCGGCTCGCGAGGGCTGCCATAGTAATTGCCGAACACTTCGGCATGTTCCAGCATTCCGCCCTGGTCGATCAGCCCGCGAAAGCCATCGTGGTCGTGGAACCAGTAATGGACGCCATGTTCCTCGCCCGGGCGGGGCTTGCGGGTGGTGGCGGAAACCGAAAACCGGATCGAGGCGTCCCATTCCATCAGACGCTTCGCCATGGTGGATTTCCCCGCCCCCGAAGGCGAGGACAGGATCAGCAGCAGCCCGCGACGATTTGTTTGCAAGGACATGGGATTACTCGACGTTCTGAACCTGTTCTCTCAACTGGTCGATGACGGTTTTCAGGTCCAGCCCGATCCGCGTCAACGCCAGATCCTGCGCCTTGGAGCAGAGCGTATTCGCCTCGCGCATGAATTCCTGCATCAGGAAATCGAACTTGCGCCCGACAGCGCCGTCCTCGGCCAGAAGCGTCCGCCCTGCCGCCACATGCGCGCTCAGGCGGTCCAGTTCTTCGGTCACGTCCTGCCTGACCGCCAGCAGCGCCAGTTCCTGCGCGATCCGCGCCTCGTCCACCCCTTCGGCAAGGATGCGGCCGACCGCCTCGCGCAGGGTATCGGCCGCCCGGTCGCGCCGTGCGGCTGCGGCCTGCGCGGCCTCGGCCGTCAGGGCGGCGATGCGGTCCAGTTGCCCGCCGATCACCCCGGCCAGCGCCGACCCCTCGGCGGCGCGCATCGCGGAAAAGGCCGCCAGAAGCCCTGGCAGATCGGCCAGAATCGCCGAGCGCAGCGGCGCGGTATCGACCTCGGCCGCGCCGGTTTCCAGCACGCCCCTGACCATCAGCACATCCGCCGCCGTCGCCTGCGCCAGCGTGACGCCGGTGGCCATCGCCGCATGTTCCACCTCGGCCAGCGCGGCCAGGGTGGCGCGCAGCACCTCGGGGTTCAGGCGCAGCGCCTCGGCCCCCTCGCCCTCACGGGCGATACGCAGGTTCAGGCTGACGTTGCCCCGGTGCAGCGCCCTGGCCAGTTCCGTCCGCAGCGCCAGTTCCAGCCCGTCGATCCAGTCGGGCACCCGCAGCCGCAGGTCCAGCCCCTTGCCATTGACCGACCGCATGTCCCAAGTCCAGGACCAGCCTGCCCCCTGCCCGCGCGCCGCGGCAAATCCGGTCATCGAAACGGTCATCGGCGCCCCCTCGGCCCGGCCGGCTGTTTACCATCCGGGCAGATTCCCCGACAGTTTCGTTGCGGCCATGTTATTAACGGCCCGTCAACACATCTTGCGGCAGCATTAACCGGAAGCGGCGACGGGGCGGGATCGGGCTTAGCAGAGCCTGCCCCCCACGGCAACCGATGCGCCCCTGGGAGAGCCTGGATGAGCCCCTTTCTTCCACGCGATGGCCATGCGCCAGACCCTACGGTCCCCGCCCAGATCCGCGCCTATTGGGAGGCGCTGCGCGGCACGGCGTCGTTTCCGCGCCGCGACCAGATCGACCCGCGCGGCATCGCCGGGGCGCTGGACCAGACATTCCTGATCGAACGCATCGCGCCGGGTCTCGCGCGATTCCGTCTGGCCGGAATGCGGCTGTCCGACGGGATGGGCATGGACCTGCGGGGAATGCCGGTTTCCGCCCTGATCGCCCCGCCCGACCGCGACCGCTTTGCCCGCGCGCTGGAGCCGGTGTTTGCCACGCCCTCGATCCTGGATGCCCGGCTGAGGGCGGAACGCAGCCCCGGCCGGCCCGCCCGGATGGCGCGGATGCTGGTCCTGCCTCTGGGCGACCGGAACGGCCAGCCGGTCCTGGCGCTGGGCTGCCTTGCCCTGGCCGACGCGGACGAGGGGCGTGGCGCGCCCCGCCGCTTTGCCATCACCGCACTGCTGCGCGAAACGCTGGCCGCAACCCGCCCCACGCCGGTCGCACCCGCCTTTGCCGAGCCCGCCGTGCCGTTCCCCACCCCGGCCCCGCGCGCGCATCTGCGGCTGGTTCACGACGCGACGCGAACGATGTGACGGTTTCGTGACCGTTCAATGACATCGAACATTGAGCGCGAAATTCCGCGCCTAATCCTTTCCTGCGACAAGGGCTATTTCCTCCTCATCCGACGCAGCAAGCGTCAGACCTTTGAAATGGAGAGAAAAAATGAAAACCGTTGCTCTTGCCCTGTCCGCCTTGGTTGCCCTGTCGGGCGCTGCCCTCGCTGCCGGCCCGAACGCCCGCAACGAAAAACCCGATACCGTGCCCGTCGCGACCTCGATCGAGAAAGTCGATGTGAAAGCCGGCTCGATCTATTCGACCCGTCATCTGGAACGCGCCGGCCTGTCGGCTGACAGCATCGTCAGCGTGACCAAGATTCCGTCCAGCGGCATCGTCGGCGAACGCTGATCACGACCGCGCCGCGTTTCGGCCAAAGGGCGCCCGCTGCTGCGGGCGCCTTTAACATTTCCGTCATCTTCGTGCATTCCTGCACAGCCGCTGGGGTGCATTGCGGTTTCCGGGAGGTTTCAAATTGCAGGATTTCCCCCCATCTACCGGGAAAACCGCCGGATCAACCGGCGCCTGCACCGGACCCGATTTCATGGATACCGCCATTCTTCGCACCTTTGTCCACATCGTCGACGAAGGCAGTTTCGCCGCCGCCGCCCGCCGCATGGGCATTTCGAAAAGCCTGTGCAGCAAGTATATTTCCGACCTTGAGGAAACGCTGGGCGCCCGGCTTCTGACGCGGTCCACACGGTCGGTAAAGCCGACGGCCGCGGGACTGGAATACAGCCTCCAGGTGCGCGAGGTCCTGACCCGCCTCGATGCGGCGAACGAGGCGGTGCGCACCCTGTCCGCCCATCCCGCCGGGCCGCTGAAGATCGGATCGCCCATTTCCTATACGCTGAAGGTGTTCCAGCCCTATATGCTGCGCTTCATGGAGGAATATCCCGAAATCCAGCTGGAGGCGGTGCTGGACGACGGGCAGGCCGACCTGATCGCCGAGGGGTTCGATGCGGTGATCCGCATCGGCGGATTGCAGGATTCCAGCCTTTTCGCCCGCCATCTGCACGATGCCCGGATCCTGCTGGTCGCAACGCCGGACTATCTGGCCGAATTCGGCGAACCGAACTGCCCCGCCGACTTGGCCGGTCATCGCTGCCTGCACTATACCAACCTGCGCAGCGCGACGACATGGCCCTTCCGCCGCGGGAACGAGATCATCCACCAGAAGATCCAGCCCTTCTTCCAGACCAACAACGGCGACATGATCCGCGCCGCCGCGCTGGACGGCAAGGGGCTGGGGATGCTGCCCGCTTTCATGATCGAGGACGAGATCGCGGCCGGAACGCTGGTTCCCGTGCTGACCGATTATGCGCTGCCCGACATTCCGGTGAACATCGTCTATCCCACGCGCAAGCACATGACGGCGGCCCTGCGCAGCTTCCTCGACTTCACGGCGGGGCTGCGGCTGTCCTGACGGCGGATCAGCTTTCGGGCAGGCCGAACCGGGTGATCATCCGGTCGCGGATCTGGTCGCGGGCCTGGCGATAGGCGGAAAGCTTGGCCTCGCGCCCCTCGCCCAGCCCCGTGGGGTCCAGGATCGGCCAGTATTCGACCTCCAGATGCGAATGCCGCGTCAGTTCCAGCGCCTGCCGCTGGCTGGCGGGGGAAAGGGCGATGATCAGGTCATAGCTCGACAGATCGTCCCCCCATTCCTGCATCTCCTCGAAAGACCGCGAGCGGTGACGCTCCAGCTCCACCCCGATTTCCTTGCAGACGGCAACGGAGAATCCGTCGATCTCCATGTCGTTCCTGACCCCGGCCGACTGCACATAGGCGCGGGTGCCGTAGAACTTCTTCATCATCCCCTCGGCCATGGGGGAACGCACGGCGTTGTGATCGCAACAGAACAGCACCGATTGCGGAAAGGCGCCCAAGACGATCAGCCCCAGTGCAGCACGCAGATCAGCGTGAACAGCCGCCGCGCGGTGTCGGTGTCGACATCGGCCTTGCCCTCCAGCCGCTCCTGCAACACGCGCGCGCCTTCGTTGTGGATGCCCCGGCGGGCCATGTCGATCGCCTCGATCTGGCTGGGCGGCAGGCGCTTCACCGCCTCGAAATAGCTTTCGCAGATCTGGAAATAGTCCTTCACCACCTGCCGGAACGGCCCGAGGCTCAGGTG
>JASGFG010000111.1:0-7241 GCA_047605605.1 Paracoccaceae bacterium
AAGGAGGGCGCCATGAAACATGTCCTGCTGGCCCTTGCGCTGGTCGCGGGTGCGGCCTCGCCCGCACTGGCGTTTCGCGCCTCGAACGGGCTGGAGGTCCGGTCGCTGGGCGGGAACCGCTTTCTTGTGCCGTGGCGGGGGCAGTCCGGCGATACGGCTTTCTGGTGTGCGGCGGCGGATTATGCCTGGCGCGGGCTGGGCCTGCCGGCGGCGGCGCGGGTCTGGAGGATTTCCGAGCCGCCACGGCGGGCGGGGCAGGGGATCGTCTTTTCCACCTCGGCCAAGGGCGCTGCCTCCGATTCCGGCATCACCCGGATCGGCGGGGGCAAGCGCCCCGATTTCAGCATCGGGGCGGCACTGGCCTTCTGCGACCGGCGGCCGGTGGACTTCGACTGACCCTGCGCCGTCGCCCCTTGCATGGACCCTGCGAGGGGCGACGGCGCGCGCCATCGGTCCCGGCGGGCCATGGACTACGGACGCGCATCCTGTTTTCCAGGACCAGTCAGGCGCGCTTGGCGGATTTTCCCGATTGTCGCGCTTTTGGAATGCAGTCGCCGCCGCCGCTTCGGATTGATCATCCGTTAATCTTTATTAACGCTTTCACGCCGCGCGGCTGCCTTAATCCGGCCCGGCTTGGCGGGCAGCAAGGGAATACTGCCGCGGATTTTGGCGGCATAACCCTTTAGGACAAGGACGCACAGAATGCGCCACACGCTCAAACGTGTCGCGGCGGCTGCGGTGCTGGCGGGAAGCGCCCTCGCCGGATCGCAGGCTTCCGCGGCGGTCGTCTACGACCAGACCCAGACCTTCAACCAGACCGTTGCCGACAATGCCCCGGTGCGGTTCAGCGCCAGCTTCGACTTCACCACGCTGGCGCTGGACGCCATCGACAGCATCCAGCTGACGCTGAACTACAGCGGTGTCGGCAATGCGCTGTGCGTCGGCACGCTGTGCCTCGGCTCCGAGGCATGGTTCGTCCGCGCACAGGGCGGAACGCTGTCGTCGTCGTCGGACGACTACTTCGGCCGGCTGACGGCGGGCGGCTCGACCGTGACCTTCACCCTGTCGTCGCTGACCGATACCGGCAGCATCAATGCCTTTGCCCATAGCGTGGCGAACCAGATCTTCACCTTCTGGTTCTCGGAGCAGACGCTGGGCGTCGATTCCTTCACGCTCGCCTCGGCGCGGCTGGTGGTGAACGGCACCGAAGCCTCGCCCGTGCCGCTGCCTGCGGCGGCGCCGATGCTGATGGCGGGTCTGGGCGGTCTGGCGATGCTGCGCCGCCGCCGCGGCACCGTCTGAGCTTTCCTGCACAGAACGGGCGCGCGCGGCTTGCCCTGCGCGCGCCTTTCGCTTGCCGCCCGGATCAGAACGACCAGAGCGTGAAGGTGTCCGGCCCCAGCAGCGCCTGTTCCCGCAAGGCCAGCCGGGGCGCCCCGGCCAGAAGGTCCAGCCCCAGCGGGCCGAACGAGGCGCGCCCCTCGGCCCCGATCAGCGCGCCCGCCTGATAGACCGCCAGGTCCGAGGCCAGCCGGTCGCGCACCAGCGCCGCCGCCAGCGTGCCGCCCCCTTCGCAGAACACCCGCGTCAGCCCCCGCGCGGCCAGCGCCTGCATCGCCGCGCGCATCGACAGATGCCCTCCTTCGGCCGCGACCTCGATCACCTCGGCCCCGGCCGCCAGCCACCCCGCCTGCGCGCTGGCCGGGGCGTCGGGGCCATGCACCATCCAGACCGGGCCCCTTTGTGTCGACCGGCCCAGCCGGCTGTCGGGCGAATGCGACAGGCGGCTGTCCAGCACGACACGCACCGGCTGATGCGGGCTGCCAAGATCGCGCACGGACAGGTCGGGGTCGTCGGCCAGGGCTGTGCCGGACCCCACCATCACCGCATCATGCGTCATGCGCAGCAGATGGACATGCCGCCGCGCCTGCGCCCCGGTGATCCAGCGGCTGTCGCCCGAGGCGGTGGCGATGCGCCCGTCAAGGGTGGTGGCAAGCTTCAGCGTGACGAAGGGCAGGCCCTCGACCACGCGGCGCAGGAAACCGGCATTGGCCCGCGCGGCCTGAGCGGACAGGACGCCCTCTGTCACCTCTATCCCCGCGGCGCGCAGGATCGCATGGCCGCGCCCCGCAACCCGCGGGTCGGGGTCGGTCAGGGCCGAGACGACGCGCCGGACGCCCGCCGCCACCAGCGCCTCGGCACAAGGCGGCGTCTTGGCGTGATGGGCGCAGGGTTCCAGCGTGACATAGGCCGTCGCCCCGCGCGCCAGCGTCCCTGCCGCCGCCAGCGCCATGCGTTCGGCATGGGGCCGGCCGCCCGGCTGGGTCCAGCCGCGGCCCACAACCCGCCCGTCGCGCAGCAGCACGCAGCCGACCGCCGGGTTCGGCCAGGTGCGACCCAGGCCCCGCAGCCCAAGGCGCAGGGCATGGGCCATATGGACGGCGTCGCTCACTCGTCGGTCGAGGGGGCGGGGCGCAGTTCAGCCACGAAGCGATCGAAATCGCCCGCCGCCTGGAAGTTCTTGTAGACGCTGGCAAAGCGCACATAGGCCACGGTGTCGATCCGCGCCAGGCTTTCCATCACGATCTCGCCGATGACCTTGGACGGGATGTCGGTGTCGCCCAGGCTTTCCAGACGCCGCACGATGCCGGAGATCATCTGGTCCACCCGCTCGGGGTCGATGGGGCGCTTTTGCAGCGCGATGCGGATGGACCGTTCCAGTTTGGATCGGTCGAAATCCTCGCGCTTGCCGCTGGATTTGATCACCACCAGATCGCGCAACTGCACCCTTTCATAGGTGGTGAACCGCCCGCCGCAGGCCGGGCAGAACCGGCGACGCCGGATTGCCACATGATCCTCGGCCGGGCGTGAATCCTTCACTTGGGTGTCGATGTTCCCGCAAAAGGGGCAGCGCATCGGCGCTCTCCTATCGTAAGTTTCGCCTGCCTCATGTCCGGGGTTGGCCCCCGTTGTAGGACGAAACTATAGGTTGCGGGATTGCTTTCGCCTAGCGCGAAATCCCGCGCGTGCGGGGGCTGTGGATAACCTGTGGCACGGGGGACTCAATCGGGGCGAAGGGGGCGTCATCCGCGCGCAGCCGGCCGCAGCCGGGCCGCTGCGCAGCGGGGGCGCCTGTCACCAATGGCCGGTGTTGCCCATGCTGAGCCATGGTTCGGCCGGGGCCTTTGCCGCGCCCATCTGCAACAGTTCGACCGACACATTGTCGGGCGAGCGGACAAAGGCCATCCGTCCATCGCGCGGGGGGCGGTTGATGGTCACGCCATTGGCCTGAAGATGGGCACAGGTCGCATAGATGTCGCCGACCTCATAGGCCAGATGGCCGAAATGCCGGCTGTCCGAGGGCAGGCCGTCATCGCCGTCCCAGTTGTAGGTCAACTCGACCGGGCAGTCCGGCTGGCCGGGGGGCGACATGAACACCAGGGTGAAGCGCCCCTGTTCGTTGTCGATGCGCCGCGTTTCCTCCAGCCCCAGCATGCGAAAGAAGGCCATGGTCCTTTCCAGGTCCAGGACACGGACCATGGTATGAAGATAGCGGATTTTCATCTTTCCCCTCCTGTGCGGCGCGGTTTCTGCCCGACATAGCTAGGGCGCATCCGCCGGAAAGGCGAGGGGGGTCAGAACCGCGACCGCACCGAAACCCCGATGCCGACCGAGTTCATGCGATAGATCGACACGTTGGAATTGACTTTTTGCGCCTGAAGGCTGACGACCGGCACAAATCCCATATAGTCGATCTTGTCGAGCGTCAGCGACACCCGCGCCGATAGCCGCATGTCCTCGCGCCCGTCGGGATCGTAGAGAGAGCGGGGATAATCCCGCGCCTCGGCCGTCAGGCCAAGGTCAAGCCCCGCGCCCAGAACCGGGGCGGCGCGGCTCCACCCCAGATCGGCGGCAAGGGCGGTATGGTCGATCTCGGCCGCATCCGACCGGCTGTCGCGCGCGGTCAGCTGGAACCGCAGCTGGTCGCGGCCGGGCAGGATCTTTTGCGCGCCGGCCGACAATTCGGTGATCGTGGCCGACCGGCGGGCGACATCCAGCCGGTCCTGCCGCTCGACGCTGAGGCCGAGATTGCCGGCCATGCCGGCACCCAGCCCGTGCGAAAAGCCCAGGTCCAGCCGGGCATAGTCGGACATGTCCGCCCCGCCATACCAGTTGTGCCCCAGCGTGGCCGAGGCCGTCGCCTCGCCCCCCGCCAGTTTCCAGGCCTGATCGACCCCCAGTTCCAGCGCGGCATAGGCATAGTCCGATCCGCGGGCCATGGGCGCCTCGCGCCTGGCGGTGCCGGACAGGGCCACCTGCTGTTCGACCCAGCCAAAGCGCAGGTCGGTCTTGGCGGTTTCGCTTTCCGCCGTGCGCCAGCGTGCCGTGACCGAGGCCTGTCCCTGAACCCCCGACAGCGCCTTTGCATCGGGCGAAAGGGTCAGCGGGATGCCGTAGAAGTCGATGAAATCCGCCGCACTGCCGCCATTCACGTTCGACGATGGCCGCACCGAAAGGTCGAACCGCAGCGACAGGCGGCTGCGCGCGCGGACATAGCGGAAGTCCCGCTCGGCCGCGGCGCGGGCGGCGGGGTCGGGGGCTTCCTGCATGGCGCGGCGCAGCCAGAACTGCGCGCGGAACTTCTGTCCGTCCGAGGACAGCCCCTGTGCGATGGCAAGCGCCGCGCCATAGCGTTCGCCCCCGCCCTCGGCATGGCGCCAGGCCAGCCGCCCGGTGGCCGTCGCGGCGCGATAGCGGCCAAGATCGCGCTCGGCCCGCGATTTCAGGACCAGCGCCGTCACATCCTGCGGGTCGTGGTCCAGCATTGCCTGACTGAAGCGCAGCGCCTCGGCCGGGCGGTGATGCTCCAGCAGCAGCAGGGTCAACTGCACCATGTTGTCGGGCGTCAGCCGCACGGGTTCGGCCCCGACCGGCGCGGCCAGTGCGACAACCGCCCCAAGCGGCAGCAGCGGGCGCAGGAACCGGCGCATCCGTCCGGTCCGCACCGTCATTCCGGCCGGTAAAGGATGAATCCGCCGGTTTCGCGCACCTCGACATTGTCCAGCGCGGGGTCTTCACCGGTCACGACCACGATCCCGACCAGTTCGTCCGGGCCGTTGACGCCGCTGCCCGACAGGATGCCGTAGTAGTTGCCGCTTTCCAGGACCGTGTTCTTGACCCCGCCGCGCAGGTCCAGAACCTCGCTCGACAGGGTGCCATGGATCTGGCCGGTGTTGTCGATCGCGCCCGGCCCCACGTCGAAGACCAGCGTTGGCAGCACACTGGGACGCGCGCCGTATTTCGTGCCGATGCTGTCCAGAACGTCGCCGGTGATGTCGGTGCCGTTCATGTCATAGATGTGCCGGTCGGTGATCTTGCCCTTGACGGCATCGCCGTCGTTGAAGTCGCGAAAGTCGATGTCGACCTGCATCCGGCCGGTGACATATTGCAGACCCGTCTTGCCGTTGAAATCGCGCAGACCGGCGTAATTGCCGGTAAAGGCCGCCTGTCCGGTGCTGGGCAGGCTGGCCGGGGGCGTGGTGCCGCCCTGACGTTGCAGGATGAACCCGCCAAAGCCATAGTCCTTGTAGGCCCCGGTGCGCACGATGTTGAACGATGTGCGGCCCGACCGGCTGACCCCGGCGACCATGCGGTGCTGGAACTGCTGGATGGTGACGCCGCTGACCGGGTCGATCACGGTATCGTCGGGTTCGTAAACGTTGTAGCCGTTCAGCGTGGAAACCGGCGCGCCCGCACGATAGGTGTTGTCGGCGTCAAAGCCCAGGTTGTCGACGTTGTAGGTGTTTGTCGCCGCATCATACTTGATGTTCTTGACGAACCCCTGGCCCGAGGTGGTTTCGGCATAGACTGTCACCGACTCTCCGGCCGAGCCGCCGCCTTCGGTCACGACCTCGCCGTCTTCCGGCGGGGTGGTCTCCTCGTCATCCTCGCGCCCGATGGGGTTGCCGCCGCATCCGGCAAGGCCCAGGGCCATCACAAAGGAAAGCGCCACCGGCGCAACAGAGCGTTTGGACATGGGAAAACCTGCTCGAACTTTTGTCTTGTTGGGGCGAAGCCTGCCCGAGCCGCCGCAATTCTGTCAATATTTGCAGGGATTTCGCTGTCCGCTCGCGCCGCCGTGATGCAAGAATGTCGCGCGGGCTTGCCGCCCCGGCCCACGATCTCGTATCCTGTGCGCAAATGACCCATAGATCTTGGGTCCACCCGGATTCGAGAGGAACCCATGCCCCTGACGCCCGAGCAGCTCGCCGAGATCGAAGCCCTGCGCGCCACGCCGCGACCCACCCTGCGCGCCGTTTCCGACGGGATGGAGGCGCATCTCTACCGCGCGCATGAGGTGCTGGACCACGGCTTCGTCCGGGTGATCGACTATATGGGCGACGATGCGGCCATCGTGCAGGCGGCGCGGGTCAGCTATGGCGCGGGCACCAAACATGTGTCGAACGACGAAGGGCTGATCCGCTATCTGATGCGGCACTGGCATTCGACCCCGTTCGAGATGTGCGAGGTCAAGCTGCACGTCAAGCTGCCGGTCTTTGTCGCGCGACAGTGGATCCGGCACCGCACCGCCAACGTCAACGAATATTCGGCGCGCTATTCGATTCTGGACCGCGAGTTCTATATTCCCGCGCCCGATCAGCTGGCCGCGCAATCGACCGTCAACAACCAGGGCCGCGGCGCGGTGCTGGAGGGGGCCGAGGCGGCGCGGGTGCTGGAGATGCTGAAGTCCGACGCCGGCCGGGCGTTCGACCATTACGAGGACATGCTCAGCCAGGAGGGCCAGCAGGGGCTGGCGCGGGAACTGGCGCGGATGAACCTGCCGATGAATACCTATACCCAGTGGTATTGGAAAACCGACCTGCACAACCTGTTCCACTTTCTGCGCCTGCGCGCCGATGCCCATGCGCAATACGAGATTCGTGTCTATGCCGAGGCCATCGCCGGCGTGGTCCGGGACTGGGTGCCGCTGGCCTTTGCCGCCTTCGAGGATTACCGCATGGGTGGCGTGAACCTGTCGGCCAAGGCGGTCGCGGTGCTGAAGCGCCGGCTGGCGGGGGAAGTGGTCGGGCAGGCGGACAGCGGCATGTCCAAGGGCGAATGGCGCGAATTCGCCGAGGTCTGGGGGTAAGGGGCGCGGTTTTCCGAGGCCCGCGGTGCCCCTTGCCCGGCCCCGGAGGGGTTTTGCACCCCTCCGGCCCTCCCCGCAGGGTATTTGGGCC
>JASGFG010000112.1:0-7129 GCA_047605605.1 Paracoccaceae bacterium
ATCGGTGGCCGAGGCCTGCGCGCTGGCCGCGCTCGGGCCCGGTGCGCGGCTGGCGGGGCCGCGCAGCATTTCCGGCGACGGGATGGCGACCGCCGCCCTCGCCCTTTTCGGAGAAAGCGAATGACCGTTCACTTCATCGGCGCCGGACCGGGGGCTGCGGACCTGATCACCCTGCGCGGGCGCGACCTGATCGCCGCCTGCCCGGTCTGCCTTTACGCAGGCTCGCTGATCCCCGAGGCGGTGCTGGCCCATTGTCCGCCGGGCGCGCGGATCGTCAACACCGCGCCGATGGATCTGGACGCGATCCTGGCCGAGATCGTGGCGGCCCATGCGGCGGGGCAGGATGTGGCACGGCTGCATTCGGGCGATCTGTCGGTCTGGTCGGCGATGGGGGAACAGACCCGCCGCCTGCGGGCCCTTGGCATTGCCTATACCGTCACGCCGGGTGTTCCGTCCTTTGCCGCCGCCGCCGCAACGCTGGGGGTGGAACTGACCCTGCCCGGCGTGGCGCAGAGCCTGGTGCTGACGCGCACGGGGGGCCGCGCCTCGCCCATGCCGGGGGGCGAGACGCTGGCGAATTTCGCTGCCACCGGGGCGACGCTGGCGATCCATCTGTCGATCCACCGGCTGGACGAGGTGGCGGCGGAACTGGCGGGCCATTACGGCGCCGATTGTCCCGTCGCCGTGGTCTGGCGCGCGACCTGGCCCGACGAGCGGGTCTTGCGCGGCACGCTTGCCACCATCGCCGGGCAGGCCGGCCAGACGATGGAGCGCACGGCGCTGATCCTTGTCGGCCCGGCGCTGGCACAGGAAGGGTTCGACGAAAGCCGCCTTTACGCCGCCGGTTATGACCGCCGGTTCCGCGCGGGCCGGGCGGATATGGTGCGGGAATGACCCCCGGCCTGATCATCTCGGCCCCGGCCTCGGGCAGCGGCAAGACCACGGTGATGCTGGGCCTGCTGCGCTGCCTGACCGAGGATGGGGTGGCGGTCCAGCCCTATAAATGCGGGCCGGATTATATCGACCCCGCCTTTCACCGCGCGGCCTGCGGGCGGGAAAGCTATAACCTCGACAGCTGGGCGATGCCGCCGGGCGTTCTGGCGACGCAGCTGGCGCGGGGGGGCGCGATGGCGCTGGCCGAAGGGTCGATGGGCCTTTTCGACGGGGTGGCCTTGCCCGGTGAAACCGGCACCGGCGCCAGCGCCGACATCGCCGCGCTGACCGGCTGGCCGGTCGTCGTGGTGCTGGACGTGTCGGGCGCGGCGCAGACGGTGGCGGCGCTGGCGATGGGGATGGCGCGGTTTCGCGCCGACGTGCGGGTGGCGGGGGTGATCCTGAACCGCGTGGCCAGCCCCCGGCACGAACGCCTGTGCAGGGTGGGGTTGCAGGCGGCGGGGCTGCGGGTGTTCGGCGCGCTGCCCCGGCGCGGCGACCTGACGATCCCCGAGCGGCATCTGGGGCTGGTGCAGGCGGTGGAACATCCCGACCTTGAGACGGCGGTGGTGCGCTATGCCGCCTTTCTGCGCGACCATGTAGATCTGGCGGCAATCCGGGCGGCGGCGGCTGGCGGGACATCGCCCCCGCCGGGCGCGCTGCCCCGGCCGCCCGGCCAGCGGATCGCGCTGGCCCGCGATGCGGCATTCTCGTTCCTTTATCCGCATCTGGGGGATGCCTGGCACGCGCAGGGTGCCGAGGTCCTGCCGTTTTCGCCCCTGGCGGACGAACCGCCGCCGCCCGCCGATACCTGCTGGCTGCCCGGCGGCTATCCCGAGCTTCATGCCGCAAGGCTGGCGGCCGCGACGCGGTTTCTGGACGGCCTGCGGGCCTTTCCCGGCGCCATTCATGGCGAATGCGGCGGCTATATGGTTCTGGGCGAGGCGCTGGTGGATGCAGCGGGCAAGCGGCATAGGATGGCCGGGCTTCTGGGCCTTGTCACCAGTTACGAGGCGCGGCGGATGCATCTGGGCTATCGGCTGGCGAACCTGGCGGCCCCGATCCCCGGCCATGCCCCCGGCACCCGGCTGCGCGGGCACGAGTTCCATTATTCCACCATCCTGACGCAACCCGACGCGCCGCTTGCCCGTGTCAGCGATGTCGAAGGCGCCGCGGTCCCGGAAACGGGATCGTGCCGGGGCCGGGTGACCGGCACCTTCTTTCACCTGATCGCCGAGGCGCCATGACCGGTTTCGTCAGCTTTGTTTCCGCGGGTCCGGGCGACCCCGAACTTTTGACGCTCAAGGCCGCCGACCGGCTGCGGCGGGCGGATGCGGTGCTTTACGACGATCTGTCGGCGGGCCCGATCCTCGACCTTGCCGGGCCGGCGGTCGAACTGGTCGCCGTGGGCAAGCGCGCGGGCCGCGCCTCGCCCCGGCAGGATCACGTCAGCCGCCTGCTGGTCGACCATGCGCGCAGCGGGGCGCGGGTGGTGCGGCTGAAATCCGGCGATGCCGGGATTTTTGGCCGGCTGGAGGAGGAGATCGCCGCCCTGCGCGCCGCCGGCATCCCGTTCGAGATCGTGCCCGGCGTCAGCGCGCCTTCGGCGGCGGCGGCGGCGGCGGGCATTCCGCTGACACGGCGGATCGCGGCGCGCCGGGTGCAGTTCGTCACCGGCCATGACGTGACCGGCGGCCTGCCGGGCGACATGAACTGGGCCGCGCTGGCGGATGCGGGGGCGGTGACGGCGGTGTTCATGGCGCGGGCGACCTTTCCGGCGCTGGCCGCGCGGCTGATCGCGCATGGCCTGCCGCCCGACACGCCCGCCCTGATGGCGCAGGGGGTGTCGACCGGGGCCGAGACGCTGCGCCGCGACACGGTGGCCGGTCTGGCGCGGCATCTGGACGGGGCCGGGCCGGATAGGGCGCCGACACTGATCCTTTACGGGGCGCTGGCGGAATGACCGCGGCGCAGCAGGTAGATGTCCATGATCCAGCCATGCTCGTCCCGCGCCGCCCGGCGCGCCGCCATGATGCGGGGCCCCGCTTCGGCCAGCGGGCCATGGTCGGTGATCTGGTTCGCCATCCCGACATAGGCGCCCCACCAGATCGTCACGCCCGCCGGGTCCAGCATCTGGAACGAACATTCGCCGTCCAGCATGACCACCAGCGTGTCGATCCCTGCGGGCCAGCCTTCGTCGCGCAACCGGCGCCCGGTGGTGATCAGAAAGGGCGCGCCAAGGTCGTTCAGGGGGATGGTATGGGCGGCGGCCAGCACCTGCGGCGACATCACGCCGGGGATGACGGTGATCCGCACCCCCGTGCCCAGACGGGCCGCGATGCGCAGGGTGCTGTCGTAAAGCGCGGGATCGCCCCAGACCATCAGCGCCACGATCCCCGCGCCGGGATGGGCCGCGATCGCCTTGGCCCAGCAGGCGGCGATGGCGTCGTGCCAGTCGCCCACGCGGGAAAGGTAGGACGGATTGGCCGGATCGCGCACCGGCATGTCGAATTCGGCGATCCGGGTGGCGGGGTTGGTCACCACCTCGGCACAAAGCGCGCGGCGCAGGTCGGCAAGATCGGCCTTGTCTTCGCCCTTGCGCGGGATCAGCACCAGATCGGCGCGGTTCAGCGCCCGGATCGCCTGAAGCGTCAGGTGTTCGGGGTTGCCGGTGCCGATACCGACAAGCAGAAGTTCCATGGTTGACCTCGCGATGCCTGCCGCCCAAAAGCCACAGCCCCCGACGGAAGGAAACCCCCGTCCTGTCCGCGTGGCGGGCCATATGGGCGAGCTGATGCAGGGCCGGCTGGGGCCGGACGGGCCGGTCGTTCTGATCACGCTGCCCTGTCCGGTGCTGGGGGTGACGGCCCGCCGCCGGTCGGGGCGCTTTGCCCTGCATCGCAGCGGGCAGGTGGCGCTTGGCCCGGCGCAGGCGGCAGCCTTGCTGCGGGCGCTGGACCTGCCGGTGACGGGCCGCTTCGATCTGGCGAGTGATCTGCCACCGGGGGGCGGGGCGGGGGCGTCGACCGCAGCGCTGGTGGCGCTGGCCCGCGCGGCGGGCGCGGATGAGACGCGCATCGCCGCGGCCTGCCTGACGGTCGAGGGGGCCAGCGATCCGCTGATGTTCCGGGCGCCCGAGCGGCTGCTCTGGGCCTCGCGCCGGGGCGAGGTGCTGGCACATCTGCCGCCGCTGCCCCGGATCGAGGTTCTGGCCGGTTTCCATGGCCCGCCGCAGCGCACCGATCCGGCGGATGCGCGCTTTGCCGATCTGGCCGATCTGGCTGCCGGCTGGCCCGCAGCCTGTGGCGATGCCCGCGCGGTGGCGGCGCTGGCGGCGGAATCCGCCCGTCGCACGCTGGCCCTGCGCGGCCCGGCAGGGGACCCGACCGAGACGCTGGCGCAGGATCTGGGCGCGCTTGGCTTTGCCATCGGCCATACCGGCCCGGCGCGGGCGCTGCTGTTTCTGCCGGGAACCGTGCCTGCGAACGCACGGGCGGCATTGCGGGCGGCGGGGTTCCGCGGTCTGGTCCGGTATCTGATCGGGGGCGGCGATGCGTGATCACGGCGGAAACCTGGACGAGGCGCGGGCGCGTTGGGGTGGCGGCGACTGGATCGACCTGTCGACCGGCATCAACCGCGTGCCCTGGCCGGTGCCCGACCTGCCCTCGCGCGCCTGGACCGACCTGCCCACCACGGCCGACATGCGCCTGCTGTGCGATGCCGCCCGCGCGGCCTGGGGCGTATCGGGGGCCGTCGTGCCGCTGGCCGGGGCAAGCCAGGCGATCCAGCTGATCCCGCGGCTGTCGTCGCCCGGCTGCGCCCGCGTGCTGTCGCCCACCTATAACGAACATGCCGCCGCGTTGAAAATCGCGGGCTGGCGGGTGGAGCCTGTCGCCACGCCCGAGGCGCTGGCCGGGGCCGATCTGGCGGTGGTGGTCAACCCCAACAACCCCGACGGCCGCCAGTTGACGCCCGCCGCGCTGCTGGCGCTGCTGCCGCGGGTCGGCACGCTGGTGGTGGACGAAAGCTTTGCCGACCCCTTGCCCGCGCTGTCGCTGGCGGGGGAAAGCGGGCGCGCCGGGCTGTGGGTGCTGCGGTCCTTTGGCAAGTTCTACGGGCTGGCGGGGCTGCGGCTGGGATTTGCGCTGGCCACACCGGAACCGGCGGCGCGGCTGGCGGCGCTGGCGGGGCCGTGGCCGGTATCGGGGGCGGCGGTGGACATCGGCGCGCGGGCGCTGGCCGACCAGGACTGGCAGCGCGCCACGACGGGGAGGCTGGCGCAGGATGCGCGGCGGCTGGACGCCCTGTCGCCCTGGCCCCTGGCGGGGGGCACGCCGCTTTTCCGGCTTTACGACACGCCCGATGCCGCCGCCGCGCAGGAACGTCTTGCCCGCCACCGGATCTGGAGCCGGATCTTCCCCTGGTCGCCGGGGCTGATCCGGCTGGGCCTGCCCGCGCCCGGCGAATGGGATCGCGTGGCGGCGGCGCTGGCGCCATGACGCTGCGCGCCCTGCTGGCCGGTCGGGTCATGTCTGGGGCGTGGGCACCCCCGCGGGCATGGCAGGGGAAGGCCCCGCCTGTCGCCCGCAACGGGGATCCGCGTGGTGCTGCGGCAGGCGCCAGCGCAGGACAGGGTTCCGCCGCCGGTCCCTTGGCTTCGCCGCCACGACCCGGCGCTTTTGCGCCGCTTGCGCAAGGGCAATGCGAATTGACACCCCAGCACGCCCGGCGTAACGCTGGTTCTGCTGAAGATTGAAGAAGCCGGTGAAACTCCGGCGCGGTCGCGCCACTGTGACCGGGCATCGCCCGGAAGTCAGACCTTCGATCCCCAACATAACTTCAACGGGACGCGCAATCCCAGGAGGCTGCTTCATGTCGGACATGACGTTTTCCCATCCACAGCCGGTCGCCATTCCGGTCCGCGAGATTTTGCCCTGGGCGATCTTTGCCGGGCTGCTGCTGATCCTCGGCATCTATTTCGTCGGGGCCGAGGAGGGCGCGCTGTCGATCACCGGCAGCGACGGCATGGTGCATGAATTCGTGCATGATGCCCGCCATCTTCTTGGCTTTCCTTGCCACTGACGGGGGCTGACATGGTTGGACAACTTCTTTTGCGCGGCATGATTGCCGGGCTGATCGCGGCCGTGCTGGCCTTTGGCCTTGCCTATGCCTTTGGCGAACCCGAGGTGGATTATGCCATCGGGGTCGAGGAACAAAAGGCCATCGCCGCGGGCGAAGACCCCGGCGCCGAACCCGAACTGGTCAGCCGCGGCGTGCAGTCGACGACCGGGCTGGCCACAGGTCTTGTGACCTACGGCGCGGCCATCGGCGGCCTGTTCGCGCTGGTCTTTGCCTGGGCCTACGGGCGGGCGACGGGGCTGGGCGCGCGCGCCACCTCGGCGCTGCTGGCGGTGGCGGCCTGGGTCGCGGTCGCGCTGGTGCCGCAGGTGAAATACGGGCCGAACCCGCCCGCCGTCGGCAGCAGCGAGACGATCGGGGCGCGGACCTCGCTGTTCTTCGTCCTGCTGGTACTGTCTATCACCGTGATGGTGGTGGCGGTGTTGCTGGCGCGGCGGCTCTGGGCCACGCGCGGGCCCTGGGCGGCGGGCATCATCGCCGGGCTGGCCTGGCTGGTGGCCGTCGCGGTGATCCAGCTGGCGATGCCGTCGATCAACGAGGTGCCTGCCGATTTCTCGGCGGATTCGCTCTGGCGGTTCCGCATGACCTCGCTCGGCATCCACGCGATCCTGTGGGCGGGCATCGGGCTGATCTTCGGCGCGCTGGCCGAACGGCTGCTGGAAGGCCCGGCCCGGCGTCATCGCGCCCTGGCATGAGGCAGCTTTTCGTCATCGCCGCGCTGGTTTCGGGCCTGATCGCCCCCGGCGCGGCGGTGGCGCACCGCACCGGCGCGCCGCCCGCCCAAGGCATCGCCATTTCCAGCCTTGCCCATGGCCAGATGGCGGTGATCGCCCGGCATGAGGGTGAGATCCTGGCCTTGGCGACGCGGCACTATCCGGTGGATGACCGCCTGCGCCGGCTGACCAATCATGCCGAAATCCAGTCGGCCTATTGTCTGTGGGGGCTGGTTCCCGGCACGGTGACGGACGAGGCCAGCCCCTTCAACCTCTGCGCCCATGCCTGGCTGGCCGCGACGCGGGACGCCCTGTTGCGGCTGCGCGAGTTGCGGCCCGAGGAT
>JASGFG010000113.1:0-7059 GCA_047605605.1 Paracoccaceae bacterium
CAGATGGCGGGGATGAAGGTCGTCGTGGTCAAGTCGTCCCCCAACGGCGACATCGACCTTGACGATTTCCGCGCCCGCGCCGCCGAAGCCGGGGGCGATCTGGCGGCCTGCATGATCACCTATCCGTCCACCCATGGTGTGTTCGAGGAAACGGTGCGCGAGGTCTGCAAGATCACCCATGACCACGGCGGCCAGGTCTATATCGACGGGGCCAACATGAACGCCATGGTCGGGCTGGTGAAACCGGGCGAGATCGGCGGCGATGTCAGCCACCTGAACCTGCACAAGACCTTTGCCATCCCGCACGGCGGCGGCGGCCCGGGCATGGGACCGATCGGCGTCAAGGCGCATCTGGCGCCGCATCTGCCCTCGGACCCCGAGACGGGCGAGGCAGGTGCGGTGTCGGCGTCCCCCTATGGGTCGGCCAGCATCCTGCTAATTTCCTGGGCTTATTGCCTGATGATGGGTGGCGCGGGGCTGACGCAGGCGACGCGGGTGGCGATCCTGAACGCCAACTACATCGCGGCGCGCCTGCGGGGGCACTATCCGGTGCTGTTCATGGGCAACCGGGGGCGGGTGGCGCATGAATGCATCCTCGACACCCGGCCGTTCGCCGAATTCGGCGTGACGGTGGACGACATCGCCAAGCGCCTGATCGACAACGGTTTCCACGCGCCGACGATGAGCTGGCCTGTCGCGGGCACCCTGATGGTGGAACCGACCGAATCCGAGACCAAGGCCGAGATCGACCGCTTCATCACCGCGCTTCTGGCGATCCGCGCCGAAATCGCGGCGGTGGAGGCAGGCGAGATCGCGCCCGAGGACAGCCCGCTGCGCCACGCGCCCCATACCGTGGAGGATCTGGTGGCCGACTGGACGCGGGCCTATCCCCGCGAACAGGGCTGCTTCCCCCCCGGTGCCTTCCGGGTGGACAAATACTGGCCGCCGGTGGGCCGCGTCGACAACGTCTATGGCGACCGCAACCTGATCTGCACCTGCCCGCCGGTCGAGTCTTACGCCGAGGCGGCGGAGTAGGCTTGCGCCCCGGCGCATTCGGCGCAACCATGGGCGGCAACAGGAGGGCCGCCCATGGACATCACCCCGGCGAAAGTCGTTCAGGTCATCTTCCTCGCGCGCGAGGAACAGGCGGGCGCGGCCGAGCTGCGCGCCTTCATCGACGACATGAACGACGATGAAAAGGCCGAGCTGACGGCCATCGCCTGGATCGGTCGCGGCGCCTTTGAACCCGAGGATTTCGACGAGGCGCTGCGCACCGCCTATGCCGAGGCGACGACGCCAACGGCCGACTATCTGGGCGGGATGCCGCATCTGGCCGAAAACCTGGAATCCGGGCTGGAGGCCCTGGGCATTGATGTCAGCGGCGAGGAAGAAGACCTTCTCTGACCCGCATCCGGCCCCGCGAGACGGCCATCCGGGGGAAATCTTCCCGCCGCCGTCTTTCCCCGACCGGGCGGCGGCTTAAATAGGCTGCACACCGGAACGAACCGAAAGGGATCTGCGATGAAGGGCAGCGGCAATACGATTCTTGTCACCGGCGGCGGATCGGGCATCGGGCGGGCGCTGGCGCAAAGGCTGGCGGACGCCGGCAATACGTTGATCGTCGCCGGTCGGCGCGCCGGCCCCTTGCAGGGCACAATCGCCGGGCGGCCGGGGATGGAGGCGGTGACGGTCGACATGACCGATGCGGCCTCGATCCGCGATCTGGCGGCGCGGGTGCTGGCCAGTCATTCGGGCCTGAACGCGCTGATCAACAACGCCGGTATCATGCGGCACGAGGATCTGGCCCATCCCCGCGATCTGGCCGATGCGGTCGAGACGGTGGAGACCAACCTGCTGGGTCCGATCCGCCTGATCGACGCGCTGATCTCGCACCTGTCGGGGCAGAGGGGGGCGGCGATCGTCAACGTGACCTCGGGGCTGGCCTTCGTGCCGCTGGTTGCGACGCCGACCTATTCGGCCACCAAGGCGGCGCTGCATTCCTATACCCAGGCGCTGCGGGCGCAACTGGCCGGCAAGGTCGAGGTCATCGAACTGGCCCCGCCGGCGGTGCAGACCGAACTGACGCCGGGCCAGTCCACGCGCGAAGGCTATCTGCCGCTGGAGGCCTTTGCGGACGAGGCCTTTGGTCTGCTGACCGGCCATCCCACCCCGCCCGAGGTGCTGGTGGAGCGGGTGAAGGTCCTGCGCAATGCCGAGGCCGAGGGCCGGTTCGACAAGACCTTCGCCCTGCTGAACGGGCATTGAGGCCACACCTTGCCGGCCTTGCGACGGCAGGGCCGGATGCGCGGGCGGGGCGCGGATTTTTGCTGCGGGCGTCGCTTGACAATCCCCCGCCGTTCCGCCACATACCCGCGCATGGTGCGGGGCAGTAGCTCAGTTGGGAGAGCGCGTCGTTCGCAATGACGAGGTCAGGGGTTCGATCCCCCTCTGCTCCACCATGATCCTCCGATCACGACACGTCCCTGCCAGATCCGCCCCCTTGTGATGGTGGATTGGTGGGCTTGTGGTTCAGGCGTTGTTTCGGCGGGCCGGGCGATGCCTGGCCGAACGCCGATCAGGTCGCAGGTCGATCGGGCAAGCGGGGCCTCGGGCACCGCCACCCCTCTTGCCCTTCGCGGCGGGCAACGGGCGGAAAGATCAGGGCTTTTCTTTCTCGATCCCGTATTTCTCGATCACCTTGGCCTGCGCCATGAAGAAGGCAAACAGGGCAAGCGGCAGGCCGAAGGTCTTGAACTTGACCCAGGCGTCGGTCGACATCATGCGCCAGACCACTTCGTTCGCCACCGCCAGCGCAAAGAAGAACAGGCACAGCCGCCTGGTCAGGATCATCCAGCCCTCGGGCTGCATCGGCAGCACCTCGTCCATCGCATGGCGCAGCCAGCTTTCGCCGCGCAAGAGGCCGATGCCCAGAAGGCCGCCGAACAGCAGGTAGAGGAGCGTCGGCTTCATCTTGAAGAACCGCTCGTCATGCAGCCAGAGCGACAGCCCCCCCATGACGACGACCAGCACCAGCGTGGCGATCTGCATCTTGGACAGCCGCCCCGTCAGCAGCCACAAAAGCCCCGTCGTCACGATCATAAGCGGAATGAAGGCTGCGGTCATCAACAGGAAGCCCTGGTATTCCGTGCCGAAGACGGTGAAGGTCTGGTCCTTCATCCGGCTGTAGCCGATGAAGAACAAAAGGATCGGCCCCAGTTCCAGCGCCAGTTTCAGGAACGGGTTGATCTTTCTTTCCGCCATGGTCTTGCCCTTTGCCCTGCCTGCGCCCCGCCGGTTCTATCCTGCCCGCAGCGTGCCCGCGGTCACATCCGCGCGAATGCCGCCCTTCTGGCCCGGATGGCGTCGTCGATCAAGCGGCCCCGGCCGGGTCCCTGCGATCAATCCGTCATGCCGACCAGGGCGCGGGCGAAATCCTCGGGGTCGAAGGGGGACAGGTCGTCGATCTGTTCGCCCACGCCGATGGCATGGATCGGCAGGCCGAACCTGTCGGCCAGCGCCACCAGAACCCCGCCCTTGGCCGTGCCGTCCAGCTTGGTCATGATCAGGCCCGAGACATCGGCGATCTTGCGGAAGATTTCCACCTGTTGCAGCGCGTTCTGCCCGGTGGTGGCGTCCAGCACCAGGATCGTGTTGTGCGGCGCAGTCGGGTCCTTCTTGCGCAGCACGCGGACGATCTTGGCCAGTTCCTCCATCAGATCGGCGCGGTTCTGCAACCGCCCCGCCGTGTCGATCATCAGCAGATCGGCGCCCTCGGCCTGCGCCTGGGTCAGCGCGTCGAAGGCAAGGCTGGCAGGGTCGGCCCCTTCGGGCGCGGTCAGGACCGGCACGCCCGCCCGCTGGCCCCAGACCTGCAACTGTTCCACCGCCGCCGCGCGAAACGTGTCGCCCGCCGCGATCACCACCGATTTCCCGGCGGCGCGGAACTGGCTGGCCAGCTTGCCGATGGTCGTCGTCTTGCCCGAGCCGTTGACGCCCACCACCAGCACCACCTGCGGCTTTTGCGGATAAAGCGGCAGGGGCCGCGCGACCGGCCCCATGATCCGGGCGATTTCCGCTGCCAGCGCCGATTTCAGCTCACCCGTCGAGATGCGCTTGCCAAAGCGGCCTTCGGCAATATTGGCGGTGACGCGCCCGGCGGTTTCGACCCCCATGTCGGACCGGATCAGCAGATCCTCCAGTTCCTCCAGCATGGAGTCGTCCATCAGGCGGCGCGGCTCGTCGCCCCCGAACAGGCGGCCGATCAGGCCGGGCTTTTCAGCCTCGGGCGCAGGGGGCGCCTCGGCCTCGGGCGCATCCGAGACCAGAGCCTCCAGCCCCTCGCCGATCTTGTCCGAGGACCGGAACATCCGGTCGCGCAGTTTCTTGAAGAAGGACATGAACGCCTCTTTCCGATGCAGGCCACCCGACAGGTAGTGCATCCTCACGCCAGAGTGAAGGCGCCGGGGGCCGATTTGCCGCCTTCGTCCCGTCCGCCGCTTGAAAACGGGGCAGGCCGAATTCATTTTTCTGTCACATATCCTTTGCAACCCTCCCGGTGGCGAACCCATGCCCGCGACCCTTTCGCCCCAGATGCCCGAGCCGCTGGCCCATGCGGTCGATGACGCGCTGCACGCCAGCCCCCGCCGTGTCCAGCGCCTGACCGCCGGCGGGCGGGTGTTCTGGCTGAAACGGCCCGAGCGGTTGAGCCTGTGGTGGCGTCTGCAAAAGGGCGATCCGCAACGCACCTTCCGGGCCGAGCGCGAGGCCTTGCACGAATTGGCCGACCGCGGACTGCCGGTCGCCGATCTGGTGGCCGAGGATGCCGATTTCATCGTGACGGCCGATGCGGGGGAATCGCTGCGCGAGGTGCTGCGCGATCAGGCGGTGCCGCCTGCCGGGCGGCTGGCGGCGTTTCGCGCGGCGGGGCGGTCGCTGGCGGTGCTGCACCGTGCAGCGCTGCGCCACGGGCGTCCGTCGATCCGCGACATCTGCTGGGACGGACGGATGGCGCGGTTCATCGACTTTGAAAAGTTCCGGCGCGGCCCCGTCTCGCGGCGGGGCATGGGGCTGGATCTGCTGATCTTCGTGCATTCGGTCTTTGCCGTGGCGCAGATGCCGGTGCCGGAACTGGACGAGGCGCTGGCCGCCTATCGCGCTGCCGCGCCCGAAGGGGCCTGGGCCGCGGCCGAGTCGATGGCCCGGCATCTGGGGTGGCTGGCTGCGCTGGCGCGGATGGTGTTGCGGTGGCATCCCTCGCGCGATCTGGCTGCCGTTCCCCTGACGGTGGAACGGATGCGCGGCGATGCACCCCATGGACAGGCGGCGGGCAAGGCGCGACAGTCCTGATCCATTCCCGCCCGGATACCGCATGACCCAGACCGCCCCGGCCCGCCCGCCACCGATGTGGCTTTTCACGCTTGCGGCGCTGACGCCGCTGCCGCTGTTCGCGGCGGGGCTGCGGGCCGGTGGGCCCTGGGCCTTTGCCGGGCTGGCCTATATGGCGGTGCTGACCGCCGTGCTGGACCAGATCGGCGCGCTGTTTCTGGGCAACGCGCCCGAGGGGGCCGAGTTTCCGGGCGCCGACGCGCTTCTGGTGGGGATCGCGGCGGGAACGCTGGTCCTGCTGCCCGCGATGGTCTGGGCCATCGCCGGGGAAAGCGGGCTGGGCCTTGCCGCGCGCGGGGCGCTGTTCATCGGTGCGGGCCTGTGGTTCGGGCAGGTGTCGAACCCCGCCGCGCACGAGCTGATCCACCGGGGCGACCGCCGGCTGTTCCGGCTGGGGGTCGCGGTCTATACCGCGCTGCTTTACGGCCATCACGCCTCGGCGCACCGGCTGGTGCATCACCGCCATGCCGCTTCGGCCGAAGACCCCAATTCCGCCCGCGCGGGCGAGGGGTTCTATCGCTTTGCCCGCCGTGCCTGGACCGGCAGCTTTCGCAAAGGCCTGGCGGCCGAGACGGCCCTGCGCGCGCGGGGGCGGCGGGGGGTGCATCCCTATGCCGTCTATCTGGGCGGCGGGATGCTGGCGCTGGCCTGCGGCTGGGTCATCGCGGGCTGGCCGGGGGTTTTCGTCTGGCTGGGCCTTGGCGCACATGCGACGATGCAGCTTCTGCTGTCGGATTACGTCCAGCACTATGGGCTGACCCGGCGGCCCGGTCCCGATGGCCGGCTGGAGCCGGTATCGGATCGCCACAGCTGGAATGCCGCGCAATGGTTCACCTCGGGCCTGATGGTGAATGCGCCGCGCCATTCCGACCATCACGCCCATCCGGCCCGCCCCTATCCCGCGCTGCGCCTGCCGGGGCGCGATCAGGCGCCGCTCCTGCCGTGGTCGCTGCCGGTGGCCTGCACGCTGGCGCTGTTCCCGCGGGCATGGAGGCGCGCCATTCGTCCGCATCTTGCCCGCTGGCAGGCAGACGCCCCCACATTGCGCGAATAGGCGGCGGCTGACATCTCTGTGACTGGCCCTGCGCGGGCGGCTCTGGCACTCTGCTCCGACCCCTGCCGACCGAGAGATCCCCGCCGATGCGTCCCTTTGCCTTTGCCCTGCTTGCCTTGCTGATGCCGCTGCGGGCCGGTGCCGCCGACTTGCTGACGGCCGAGGAATTCGACGCCTACACGCGGGGCAAGACCCTGTCCTACACCTGGCAGGGGCAGGAGTTCGGCAAGGAGCAGTATCTGCCGGGGCACAGGGTGATGTGGGCCTTTACCGGCGACGAATGCCGCCATGGCGAATGGTATGAAAGCGCGGGCAACATCTGCTTTGTCTACGATGACGACCCCGAGCCGAAATGCTGGACCTTCCAGAAAGGCCCGACGGGCCTGCTGGCGAAATTCGTGGGCGACCCCGACGGCACCGAACTGTCCGAAGTGGCACAGTCGCCCACGCCGCTGGGGTGCCCCGGCCCCGATGTGGGGGCCTGATCGCGGGCACCCCACGGCACCAATAGCCCGATAAAGGAAAGGGGGCCGGAACCCGGCCCCCCTTTTTCATGCCTGCATCCCGATCTTTCGCGGGCCGCCATTGGCCCCCGCACCCGGCGAGGGGGTGAAACCCCC
>JASGFG010000114.1:0-6937 GCA_047605605.1 Paracoccaceae bacterium
GACAATCTGGCCGCGACGTTCAGCCCGGAACTGGCCGACCTGACGATCTATGTCATCGACACGGCGGCGGGTCAGGACATTCCGCGCAAGAAGGGGCCGGGGCTGGCGCGGTCCGACCTTCTGGTCGTGAACAAGACCGACCTTGCGCCGCATGTCGGCGTCGATCTGGCGCAGCTTGAGGCCGATACCAGAACCGCCCGCGGCCCGCGGCCCTATGTGATGGCGCGGCTGCGGCAGGGCGTGGGGGTCGAGCAGGTCGTGGCCTTTCTGGAACGCGAGGGCGGGCTGCGGCTGGCCCCGCCGCTGGCCGGCTGAGGCGTCCCCGTATCGCCCAAGGGCGCGGCACGAATCCGACTCCACCGCCGCCGGATGCGACCCGTTCATACAGATGACACCCTTTCGTGATCGAAAACGTGCATCTCGCCTGCGCAATTGCCCAATCGGCAGGCATTCGCCGTTCCGCGCATTTTCGCCCGCAGGCCGCCGTTGCCGCGCTGCGGCACAGCCGCTTTGCTGACCCTTGCGGGGGGAAAATACCTTCCGGGATACCAAAGCCGCGCGGGATGTCCTGACGCGGCGCTGTCAACAGGGATGTCGTGTGTGTGCCGCTTGCTCCCCGTCTTTCGGGGGCCGGTTCCGCATGGCCGGAAACAGGGATTGACCCAGATGAACGGTTTCAAGGGGATGATTGCGGCGGGGGCGATCGGCCTTGCCTCGACCTCTGGCGCATGGGCCGAGGGCGATACGATCAAGGTCGGCGTGCTGCATTCGCTGTCGGGCACGATGGCGATTTCCGAGACGACGCTGAAGGACACCGTCCTGATGATGATCGACGAACAGAACAAGAAGGGCGGCCTTCTGGGCAAGAAGCTGGAGGCGGTGGTGGTCGACCCCGCATCCGACTGGCCGCTGTTCGCCGAAAAGGCGCGCGAGCTGCTGACCGTCGACAAGGTGGATGTGATGTTCGGTTGCTGGACCTCCGTGTCGCGGAAATCGGTCCTGCCGGTGATCGAGGAGTTGAACGGCCTGCTGTTCTATCCGGTGCAGTATGAGGGCGAGGAATCCTCCAAGAACGTGATCTACACCGGCGCCGCGCCGAACCAGCAGGCGATCCCGGCGGTGGATTACTTCCTGAACGAGTTGGGCGTGCAGAAATTCGCGCTTCTGGGCACGGACTATGTCTATCCTCGCACGACGAACAACATCCTCGAGGCCTATCTGATCTCCAAGGGCATCCCGAAGGAAGACATCTTCGTCAACTACACCCCCTTCGGCCATTCCGACTGGTCCAAGATCGTGTCGGACGTGGTGGCGCTTGGCGCCGATGGCAAGAAGGTGGGCGTGATCTCGACCATCAACGGCGATGCCAACATCGGCTTCTACAAGGAACTGGCCGCCGCGGGCGTGACCGCCGACAAGATCCCGGTCGTCGCCTTCTCGGTCGGCGAGGAGGAGTTGTCGGGGCTGGATACCTCGAACCTGGTCGGCCATCTGGCGGCGTGGAACTATTTCGAATCCGCCGACACGCCGGAAAACAAGGCCTTCATCGAGACTTGGCACAAGTTCATCAAGAACGACAAGCGCGTGACCAATGACCCGATGGAGGCGACGATGATCGGCTTCAACCTGTGGGTCAAGGCAGTCGAAAAGGCAGGCACCACCGATGTGGACAAGGTGCTGGACGCCATCGTCGGGCTGGAAACCCCGAACCTGACCGGCGGCATGGCCAAGCTGCTGCCGAACCACCACCTGACCAAGCCGGTGCTGATCGGCGAGATCCGCGCCGACGGCCAGTTCGACATCATCAGCCAGACCGAGCCGGTGCCGGGCGACGCCTGGACCGACTTCCTGCCCGAATCCAAGGTGCTGGACTCGGATTGGGTCACGCTGAAATGCGGGATGTATAACACCGAGACCAAGACCTGCGTTCAGCTGAAGTCGAACTACTGACCGCAAGTCCTTGATCCGAAAAAGGGAAGGGGCCGCGTGTGGCCCCCTCCGCCTCTCGCGGATGCCCCTCTGATGCGCCTTCTTCTCTCCCTGCTCGCCGTGCTGATGCTGGCTCTGCCAGCCCATGCCGAAGGCGAGGCTGCGGCTGTCGCGGCTGAATATGCCGACCAGATCGCCAAGCCCTCGCGCCAGACCATCGGCCCGGTGGTCGATGCGCTGGCCGCCAGCGGCGACTCCATGGCCGCCGAGATCCTGTCCGCCTGGGCCAACAAGGGGCTGGGCCAGCGCAAATCCGACGGCGCGCTGTTCCTGATCGCCCCCACGACCGACGGCTGGGCCCTGCGTGACCTGACCGGCGCCGAGGCGGGGACGGCGGCGAAATCCGACGTGGCAGAGTTGAAACCCAACGCCGGGGTGCGGGGCCTGATCCAGACCGCTCTGGTGCAGTTCACCCTGTCCGACCCCGATCGCGCCAAACGCGCCGAGGCGCTGACCGCCATCGCCCGCGACGGCACCGCCGACCACCTTGCCCCCCTGCGCGCCAGTATCGAAACCGAGGCCGACCCGGTGCTCAAGGCGCAGAAGCAGCGGCTGGAACGGCTGCTGACCCTGCGCTTCGATCCCGACAGCGCCGCCCGCATCGCTGCCATCGACGGCTTCGGCGCCGACCTTGGTCTGGACCTGCGCGCCGCGCTGAACCCGCTGGTCGCGACGAAACGCATGGCCTTTCCCGACGCGCCGCCCCCCGGCGCCAACATCGCGCGCGAGGTGAAACCCGGCCGCGACTTCCCCGAGGCCGAAGCTTATGCCCTGCTGGTCGCCGCAGGCACCGCCCCCGCCCGGCTGACGCTGGAACAGCAGCGCACCGCGCTGGCCGCCAACATCGCTGACGGCCGCGTTGGTGGCATCCCCGTGGCCGATCTGAACCGGCAAGAGGCCCGCGACCGCGCCTATAACGCGCTGGAGGCTGCGGGCACCGTCCCCCCCGCCGCCACCGATGCCGAGGCAGCCGCCGCCCTTGCCGCCGCGCGGTTCTACGATGTCTATGCCGAGCCAGACCCCGCCGTCACTGCCGCCGCCAAGGCCGAGCTGACCCGCATCGGCCACAAGGTCGGCGTCATGCAGGCAGCGGATCTGGGGCTGGACGCGCTGTCGCTGGCCTCGATCTATTTCCTTGCCGCCATCGGCCTTGCCATCACCTTCGGCGTGATGCGGGTGATCAACATGGCCCATGGCGAGTTCATCATGATGGGCGCCTATACCGGCTATGTCGTCCAGCAGTTCATCCCGAACTATACCGTCTCGATCCTGGTCGCGCTGCCCATGGCCTTTGCCGTGACCTTTGCGGCGGGTGTGGCGATGGAACGGCTGGTGATCCGCCACCTCTACAAACGCCCGCTGGAAACGCTGCTGGCGACCTTCGGCATTTCCATCGCGCTGCAACAGCTGGCCAAGAACATCTTCGGCACGCAGGCGCGCCCGCTGACCTCGCCCGCCTGGCTCGACGGGGCGCTGAGCTTCAACGATGTCGTCTCGATAAGCTATATCCGCATCGCGATCTTCGTGCTCGCGCTGATCTTCCTGGCCTTCTTCCTCTACATGATGAAGCGCACGCGCCTTGGCCTCGAAGTGCGCGCCGTCCAGCAGAACCCGGCGATGGCGGCCAGCATGGGCATCAACCCCGACCGGATCAACATGCTGACCTTCGGCCTCGGCTCCGGCATCGCCGGGATCGCGGGCGTTGCCATCGGGCTGTTCGCCAAGGTCACGTCGGAACTCGGATCGGACTATATCGTTCAGTCCTTCATGACGGTCGTGGTCGGCGGTGTCGGCAATATCTGGGGCACGCTGGCCGGCGCCGCCCTGATCGGCACGCTGCAAAAGGGGATCGAGTGGTTCAACCCCTCGAACACCCTGGCCGCACAGACCTACATGATCATCTTCATCATCATCTTCATCCAGTTCCGCCCGCGGGGGGTCATCGCCCTCAAGGGCCGGGCCGCGGGGGACTGACCCATGCTGCGCATCCTGCTTCCCGCCCTTTCCCCTCTTTCCGGACCCAAATATCCCACGGGGGTCGTCCATTGGATTCGCCATTGGTTCAAGAACCAATGGACGACGGGGTGTGAAACCCCCACTCCGCCCGCAGCCCCCCGCACCAACGGGGGCAGGCCATGACCCGCAGCTTCATCGCGCGGCACCCTTCGGTGCTGGTCTTCCTGCTCTGCCTCGCGGTCTTCACCCTGGCCGTGACGCTGATGTCGCAGGCCTATGGCGCGCCTCTGATCTCCACCTCCTTCGTCAAGACGCTGGGCAAGACGCTGTGCCTCTGCCTCGTCGCGCTGGCGATGGACCTGATCTGGGGCTACGCGGGCATCCTGTCGCTGGGCCACATGGCGTTCTTCGCACTCGGCGGCTACATGATCGGCCAGTGGCTGATGTATGCCCGCACCGAGGAGATCGTGATCGCCTCGCTGTCGGGCAGCCCCTTGCCCCCCACGCCCGAGGAAATCCGTCAGGGCATCGCCACCCAGATCTTCGGCGTCGTCGGCGCCTCGGACTTTCCACCGATCTGGGCCTTTGCCCACAGCCTGACGCTGCAACTGGTCCTTGTCCTGCTGGTGCCGGGCGTTCTGGCGCTGGTCTTCGGCTGGCTGGCCTTCCGCAGCCGCGTCACCGGGGTCTATCTCTCGATCCTGACGCAGGCGATGACGCTGGCCCTGGCGCTCTACCTGTTCCAGAACGATTCCGGGCTGCGCGGCAACAACGGCCTGTCGGGGTTGCAGAACATTCCCGGTCTGGGCGAGGTGTCGCAGGACCGGCTGTCGATCTGGTTCTTCTGGGCCTCGGCCGTGGCGCTCGGACTGGGGTATGTCACCCTGTCCTCGGTCGTCTCGGGCAAGTTCGGCAGCGTCATCCGCGCCATCCGCGACGACGAGGCGCGGGTGCGTTTCCTCGGCTATTCGGTCGAGGGCTACAAGCTGTTCGTCTTTACCCTGACTGCGATCATCGCCGCCATCGCGGGCGCGCTCTACTACCCGCAGGCGGGGATCATCAACCCGGCGGAACTGGCCCCCATCGCCTCGATCTATCTGGCGGTCTGGGTCGCCATCGGCGGGCGCGGGCGGCTTTACGGCGCGGTGATCGGGGCGGCGGTCGTCTCGCTCCTGTCGTCGTGGTTCACCGGCGGGCGGGTGCCGAACCTGCCGCTCGGGTTCTATACCGTGCAATGGGTAGACTGGTGGCTGATCCTGCTGGGCCTGACCTTCGTGCTGGTCACGCTCTTCGCGCCAAAGGGGCTGTCGGGCATCTTCGACTGGCTGGGCGGCCTGCGCGCGCCCGACCGCAAGGGCGACCCCCTTGGCCCCGATGACGGCGCCCTGATGGAACGCGAGGCGCTGGAATGACCGCACTGCTGGAAGTCTCGGGCATCTCCGTCACCTTCGAAGGCTATCGCGCCATCCGCAACCTGTCGTTCAACATCGGCCCGGCGGAACTGCGCGCCATCATCGGCCCGAACGGCGCGGGCAAGACCACCTTCATGGATATCGTGACCGGCAAGACCCGCCCGGACGAGGGCAAGGTGCTGTGGGGCGAGAAATCCGTCTCGCTGCTTTCCCTGTCCGAGGCGCAGATCGCCCGCATCGGCATCGGCCGCAAGTTCCAGCGCCCCACCGTGTTCGAGGATCAGACGGTGGCCGAAAACCTGATCATGGCACTGAAGGCGCCGCGCAGCCCCTTTGCCGTGCTGGGCTGGAAGGCCAAACCTGCCGACCACGCCCGCGTCGCCGACCTTGCCGCCGAGGTGGGCCTTGGCGATCAACTCGCCCGCAAGTCGGGCGAGCTGTCGCACGGGCAAAAGCAATGGCTGGAAATCGGGATGCTGCTGGCGCAGGAACCCAAGCTCCTGCTGGTCGACGAACCCGCCGCGGGGATGACGCTGGCCGAACGCGAACACACCACCGCCCTGCTGGTCAGCCTGGCGAAAACCCGCGCCGTCGTGGTGGTCGAACATGACATGGAGTTCGTGCGCCGCCTGAACTGCCGCGTCACCGTCCTGCACGAAGGCGCGGTTCTGGCCGAAGGTTCGCTCGATCACGTCACCTCGAACCCGCAGGTGATCGAAGTCTATCTGGGGCGCGGCTGATGCGGGCCTGTTCATCCTCTCTGCATAAATATCCCGGGGGGAGCGCAGCGGGGGGCAGCGCCCCCCTCGCCCTTTCCGCAAAAGGACCGGCCTCATGCTGAAAACCGAAGGGCTGACCCTGCATTACGGCGGATCGCAGATCCTCTACGGCCTCGATGTCGAGGCGAAGGCCGGCGAAGTCACCTGCATCATGGGCACCAACGGCGTCGGCAAGACCAGCCTTTTCAAGGCCCTGTCGGGCTGGCACCCCCGGTCCGGCGGCACGATCACGCTGAACGGCGAGGCGATCCCCCGCGTCCCCCCGCAATACATGGCCAAAAAGGGCCTGGCCTACGTTCCGCAGGGGAGAATGATCTTTCCCCTGCTGACCGTGCGCGAGAACATGGAGACGGCCTATGCCCTGCTGCCGAAATCCGAACACCGCATCCCGGACGAGATCTTCGAGCTTTTCCCGATCCTCAGGGATTTCCTGCACCGCCGCGGCGGCGATCTGTCGGGCGGCCAGCAACAGCAGCTCGCCATCGCCCGCGCCATCCTGATGAAGCCCAAGGTCCTGCTGCTGGACGAACCGACCGAGGGCATCCAGCCCAACATCATCCAGCAGATCGGCCGCGTCATCGACTATCTGCGCGGGCGCGGCGATATGGCGATCCTGCTGGTCGAACAGTATTTCGACTTTGCCTATGGCCTGGCCGACCGCTTCTATGTGCTCAAACGCGGGGCGGTCGCCTTGCAGGGGACAAAGGCCGAACTGTCGCAGGACGTGCTGCGGGCCACAGTCTCGGTCTAGGGCGGATCGACATTCAGGATTCCCAAGTCTGGATTTGAGTGATTCATAGT
>JASGFG010000115.1:0-6837 GCA_047605605.1 Paracoccaceae bacterium
AATCCCGCGCAGCTGACCGCGGGCCTGCTGAAGGTCGCGCTGGCGCGGGGGGCGGAACTCGCCTCGCCGGTCGAGGTGGCGGATGTGGCCGACCTTGGCCCCAGCGCGGCCATCGCCACCCGCGAAGGGCGCCTGTTTACGGCGGGGCATGTGGTGTTCTGCACCGGATACGAATACCTGCCGCAGATGGAAAGCGCCGCGCATCGGGTGATTTCCACCTGGGCGCTGGCCTCGCATCCGGGGGTGAAACGCCCGCCATGGCTGGACGGAATGCTGGTGTGGGAGGCGTCCGATCCCTACCTCTATTTCCGCTCCACCGCGGATGGCCGGATCATCGCGGGCGGCGAGGACGAGGCCTCGGCCACCGCCTTCGCCGACGACACGAAACGCGCCGCCAAGACCGCCCGCATCCTGGAAAAGCTGCGCGAGACCTGCGGCCTGCGCTTTCGCCCGGCCTATACCTGGTCGGCACCCTTTGGCGATACGACCGACGGTCTGCCGATCATCGACCGGGTACCGGGGATGCGGCGGGTGCATTCGGTGATGGGCTTTGGCGGCAACGGCATCACATTCTCGATGATCGCGGCGCAGGTAGTGGCCGCCGCCATCGCCGGGCGGCCCGATGCGGATGCCGACCTGTTCCGGTTTCGCTAAAGGCTGGACATCGCGGCGGCCTTGCGGGAAAGACGGCCCCGCACGGGACATAAGGGGCGCATCATGTCTGGCTGGAGCACCTTGCGCGACATCGCCGCGCGCGAATGGCGCGATCTGATCACCATCAACCCCAGCGACCGGCCCTGGCAGATGCCGGTGTCCGCCGCCATCGCCAGCGGCGCGCCTGTCTTCCTCGCCGCCGCCATGGGCCGGCTGGCCGAGGGGGTAATCGGCGCGGTGGCGGGGCTGACCTTTCTCTACCTGCCGCGCACGGCGCTGCATCACCGCATGGCGATGGTGATGGCGGCGGCCTTCGGGATGATCTGCTGTTATACGATCGGGATGCTGGGGCATCTGTTTCCGCCCGCCATCGTGCCCCTGATCGGGCTGACGGCGATGCTGGCCACCATGGTCTGCCGCTATTTCCGCATCGGCCCGCCGGGGTCGATGTTCTTCATCATGGCCTGCGCCATCGGCGCCTATTCGCCGGGCGAACTGGCCACCATCCCCGAACGCGCGGGGATACTGGCGCTGGCCTGCATCTTCACCTGCACGGTCGCCTTCTTCTACAGCCTGCACAGCCTCAGCCGCCGGGCGCCCCTGCCGCTGCCGCCCCCGCCGGTCGCGGGCTTCGGCGCCGTCTGGCTGGAGCCGGTGGTGATCGGCGCCTTCGTCGGCGGATCGCTGGCGGTGGCGCAGCTGATGGGGCTGGAGAAACCCTATTGGGTGCCGATCAGCTGTCTTGCCATCGTGCAGGGCATCACCCTGCGCGCCGCATGGAACCGGCAGGTCCACCGCATCCTTGGCACCGCGCTTGGCCTCGTGCTGGCCTGGGGCCTGCTGTCCCTGGTGCGCGGCCCGTGGGAGGTGGCGGTGGCGATCACCGGCCTGACCTTCATCATCGAGACGGCGGTGGTGCGCCACTATGGTTTCGCGGTGATCTTCATCACCCCGATGACCCTGCTTCTGGCCGAGGCGCCGACGCTGGGACATGCCGACATCACCCTGCTGATGCAGGCGCGGTTCGTCGACACGGTGGTGGGCGCCTGCATCGGCTTTGCCGGGGCCGCCTGCCTCTTGACCCCGCGCATCCGCGACCGCATCGCCCGCGGCCTGCGCCGGATCATCCCCGAACGGCTGATCGAGGGGGAGTGACCGCCCCCCCTCTTTCTGGACACAAATATCCTCGGGGGTCCGGGGGCAGACAGCCCCCGGGGGTTCCGCGCTCAGTCCCGCAGCAACTCGTTGATGCTGGTCTTCGACCGGGTCTGCGCATCCACCCGTTTCACGATCACCGCGCAGTAAAGGTTCACGCCGTTCTTCGACGGCAGCGAGCCTGCGACGACCACCGACCCCGCCGGAACCTCGCCATACATGACCTCGCCCGTCTCACGGTCGACGATCTTGGTCGACTTGCCGATGAAGACGCCCATGCCCAGGACCGAGCCTTCGCGCACGATGCAGCCCTCCACCACCTCGGACCGCGCCCCGATGAAACAGTTGTCCTCGATGATCGTCGGGCCGGCCTGCATCGGCTCCAGCACGCCGCCGATGCCGACGCCGCCCGACAGGTGCACATTCTTGCCGATCTGCGCACAGGACCCGACCGTGGCCCAGGTGTCGACCATGGTGCCGCTATCGACATAGGCGCCCAGGTTGACGAAGGACGGCATCAGCACCACGCCCGGCGCGATATAGGCCGACTTGCGCACCACGGCATTCGGCACGGCGCGGAAACCTGCGTGTTTCCAGTCCTTTTTCTTCCAGTCGGCGAACTTGCTGTCCACCTTGTCCCACCAGCCGCCGCCCTGCGGGCCGCCATGGTGCAGTTCCATGTCCTTGATGCGGAACCCCAGCAGAACGGCCTTTTTTGCCCACTGGTTCACATGCCAGTCGCCGTTTTCCTGCCGCTCGGCCACGCGCAGGCGGCCCTTGTCCAGCGCCTCCAGCGTGTCCTCGATGGCATCGCGGGTCTCGCCCTTCGTCTCGGGGGTGATGGTGTCGCGGGCCTCCCAAGCGGCTTCGATGGCGGTTTCCAGCGCGGCGTTCGATGCGGCGTTCGACATGGGCGATCCCTTTCCCCTTGGCCTTTTCCGGGCCAACCCTATAAGCCTTGCCCCCGTTTGGTGCAATCGCAAGGGGGAGTGTCAGGATGACCGAAGACCGCAGCCACCCGTTCCGGGATTCGACGCAGGACGTGGCGGCGCAGGACCGCATTCCCGATACGCCCCAGTCGCGCGCCCCGGCCTATCGCCTGGCCTTCACGGACACCGATTTCCTGACGCGAGAGGAATTGCGCCCCGTCCGGCTGCAACTGGAACTGCTCAAACCCCAGATGATCATGGATGAACGCGGCATCCGCACCACGATCGTGCTGTTCGGCGGCGCGCGCATTCCCGCGCCCGAACGTGCCGGAACCGCGCCGGAACCGCTTGCCGCCCTCTCGGGCTTTTACGACGAGGCGCGGAAATTCGCCCGCCTGATGACCGAACGCAGCATGGCCAGCTACGGGCGCGAGAATGTCATCGTCACTGGCGGCGGACCGGGCGTGATGGAGGCCGGAAACCGCGGCGCGCACGAGGCGGGCGGCCAGTCCATCGGGCTGAACATCGTGCTGCCGCATGAACAGGCGCCGAACGGCTATGTCACGCCCGACCTCTGCTTCAACTTCCACTACTTCGCCATCCGCAAGATGCACTTCCTGATGCGGGCGCGGGCCATCTGCGTCTTTCCCGGTGGCTTCGGCACCATGGACGAGATGTTCGAGGCGATCACCCTGATCCAGACCAAACGCATGAAGCGCATCCCGATCCTGCTGTTCGGCCGCGCCTTCTGGGAGGGTGTGATCAACTGGCAGGCGCTGGCCGATGCCCGCACCATCAGCCCCGATGACCTCAACCTTTTCACCTATGTCGAAACCGCCGACGAGGCCGTCGCCATCATCGACGGCTGGAAGGACGACTGCTGAAACCCTGCCTTCCCCCCCTCTTTCTGGACCCAAATATCCTGCGGGGAGGTCCGGAGGGGTGCAAAACCCCTCCGGGGCCGGCCGGGGGCGCAGCGCGGTCAGTCGCGCGCCAATGTCTCGCGCTGCCATCCACCGGCGAATGACACCCGCTCACAGCCGGTAAAGCGCGCCATCCGCTCCAGCTCGGCCTCCAGCCGGGCCATCCGGCCTGCGGTCAGCCTCACCCCCGCCTCGGGCCAGAAGGCGCGGACGGCCAGCGTATCACCGGCACGCTTCATGTCGATGCGGCCGACGATGCGCGCCCCTTCCAGCATCGGAAAGACGTAATAGCCGTAGGTCCGTTTCGGCTCGGGCACGAAGACCTCGATCCGGTAGTGGAACCCGAACAGCCGCTCCGCCCGCGCCCGGTCGCGCAGGGCGGGGTCGAAGGGCGAAAGGATGCGGATGCGGGCAGGCGGCTCGGGCACGGCCATCGCCTGTTCCAGCAGGCCGGGGCGGGCGAAACAGCGGCGCAGGGCGCCGTCGTGGCCCTGGACCAGAACCTCCTCGATCTCGCCGCGGGCAAGGGCTGCGGTGCACCAATCCTTTGCCTCGGCGGGCGGGATTGCCGCCCAAAAGGCCGCGATCTCGCCCGATGTGGCGAAACCCAGCCGGTCCAGCGCCGAATTGCAGGCCCAGTCCCGCGTCTGTTCTGGAAATGTTTCGCGCGCGAAACATTCGGGCGGGATCACCCTTTCCGTCAGGTCATAGACCTTGCGAAAGGCATCGCGCCGCGTGACCGACAGCCGCCCCGTATGCCACAGCCATTCCAGCGCGGCCTTGGACGGGTGCCATTCCCACCAGCCGCCTTTGGATCGCGCCTCGTCCTCGCCCACTTCGGACACCGACACGGGGCCGTCGCGGGCGATGCGGTTCAGGATCTCGTCCAGTTTGCCCTCATGCGCGTCGCTGCCCAGCCAGGCGCGCCAGCGGTCGCCGCGCGTTTCCTCGTGATGGCGGAACCGGTGGCGCCAATGGGCAAAATGCTCTGTCGGGATGACCGAGGCGTCATGCGTCCAATGCTCCCACAGCACCCGGTCCTTTTCGACCAGCCGCGACAGCGCCTCGGGGCGATAGCTTTGCCTGCGGGCGAACAGGATCATGTGATGGGCGCGGGCGACGGTGTTGATGCTGTCCAACTGGACAAAGCCGATCCGGTCGACCAGCGCGGCCAGATCGGCTCCCTTCCCCGGACCCGTGGGCGGTTCGGCCAGCGCGTGCAGGTGCAGGAAGATCCGACGCGCAGCAGGGTTGGGAAGGACGGGCAGGGTCATGTCCCAAGGGCTAGCAGGCGGCGTGGCACGAGAGCAAGCGGCTTGGGCGCCCGCGTCCGGCCGGGGCAGGGGGGCTGTCTGCCCCCCTCGGGCCTGCGGCCCTCACCCCCCGAGGATATTTATGCAAAGAGGATGAACGGGAAGGACAAGGTCAGCTTGCCCTTGTGGCAGGATTTCTTGTTTTCCTGAATCCTCCGTCCACGGCATTCTGCGACGAAATCCGGGGAGTCGAAGATATGGCAACAGCCTTGGTGACGGGGGCGACCAGCGGGATCGGACGGGCGGTCGCGTTGGCTTTGGCGGGGGCGGGGTATCGGACCCATGCGCTTGGCCGGAATCTGGCGGCGCTGGAGGACTTGCGGGCGGTCCCGAACATCGTGCCCCTGGCCTGTGACCTGACCGACCGCGAGGCGGTGGCGGCGCTGGTCGAGGGGCTGGAGATCGACGTTCTGGTCAACAATGCCGGGATCGTGCCGCCGGTGGTGCCCTTTGCCGAAATGGCCGAGGGTGATCTTGACGCGGTGATCGAGGTCAACCTGTCGGCCGTGCTGCATCTGACCCGCGCCGTCGTGCCGGGCATGATCGCGCGGGGGCGGGGCGACGTGATCTTTACCGGATCGACCGCGGGCCATGCGGCGGCGGCGAAATATGCCGTCTATGGCGCGTCCAAGGCGGCCGTTTCTTCCTTTGCCGCCGCGCTGCGGGCCGAACTGTCGCCCGCGGGCGTGCGCGTGACCGAGGTCGTGGCGGGCCGGGTCGAAACCGGGCTTTACCGCGGCGTGTTCGACGCCGAGCAGCGAGCCGCGATGTATGCGGGCGCGCAGGCCGTCCAGCCCGAGGATGTGGCGGCGATGGTCATGGCGGCGGTGTCGTTGCCGCAAGGGGCCAGCGTGGCGCGGTTCGACATCGTGCCGACGCGGCCGACAACCCCGGCCGGGGCGCGCGCGTGACCGGCCTATCATCGTTTCGGAAGGGAGGCATCCATGGCTGAACTGAATGGCGGGCAGATCCTCGTCAAATCGCTGGTGGCCCTGGGCGCCACCAAGAGTTTCGGCGTGCCGGGGGAAAGCTATCTGGCGGTGCTGGATGCGCTTTACGACACGCAAGGGCAGCTGGACTATGTGCTGTGCCGGAACGAGGGCGGGGCGTCCTTCATGGCGGCGGCCTATGGCAAGCTGACCGGGCAGCCCGGCATCTGTTTCGTCACCCGCGGGCCGGGGGCGACCAACGCCTCGATCGGGGTGCATACGGCGATGCAGGACAGCGCGCCGATGATCCTGTTCGTCGGGCAGGTCGGCACCGACATGAAGGGCCGCGAGGCGTTTCAGGAAGTCGACTATCCCGCCGTCTTTGGCACGATGGCGAAATGGGCGGTGGAGATCGACCAGATCGACCGCATCCCCGAAATCCTTGCGCGGGCCTGGACCGTGGCACTGACCGGGCGGCCCGGCCCGGTGGTGGTGGCCCTGCCCGAGGATATGCTGACCTCGCTGTCCTCTGCCCTGCCGCTGACCGGCCCGGCGCGGATCGCGGAACCGGCACCCGAGGCGGGGGCGCTGGCCGATGCGCTGGCGCTGCTGGCGGGGGCGGAGCGCCCCGCGATCCTGCTGGGCGGGTGCAACTGGACGGATGCGGGGCGGGCGGCATTTCAGGCATTTGCCGAAGGGTCCGACATCCCGGTCATCGCGGCCCTGCGTTATCAGGACATGTTCGACAACCATTCTCCGGTTTATGCGGGCGATCTGGGTCTTGGTCTGGCCGAAGGCGTGCGCACAACGATGCGCGACGCCGATGTGGTTCTGGCCGTGAACACCCGGTTCGGAGAGATTTCGACCGAAGGCTATACGCTGTTCGCCGTGCCGGTGCCGAAGCAGAAGGTCATTCACGTCCATGCCTCGCCCG
>JASGFG010000116.1:0-6825 GCA_047605605.1 Paracoccaceae bacterium
TCTTGGGCTGCGCCCAATTCACCCCCCGAGGATATTTTCGCAAAGAGGATGAAGGTAGAAGGGGCCTTCTGAGCGGGCTGCGCGCTGGCCGGTCAGGGGGGATTAGTGGTTTTGCGCAAGGCTTGTCGCCGTTTTCACCGAACGGAGGCAGGCATGGTTCAGGTGCGGGAAATCGCGGAAGGCATCGTCGCGCGCGAGGGCGGGTTCGTGGACGATCCCGATGATCCGGGTGGGGCGACGAACTACGGCGTGACGCTGGCGACACTGCGGCGGCTGGGGATCGACGTGACCGGCGAGGGGCGGATCGACGCCGCCGATGTGCGGCGGCTGAGCCGGGCGCAGGCGGTGGACATCTACATCCGCCATTACTTTGACGGGCCGCGCCTTGGCGCGCTGCCCGAGGCTTTGCAGCCTTCGGTGTTCGACATGTATGTCAATGCCGGGGCCAATGCGGTGAAGATCCTGCAACGGCTGCTGACGCAAATGGGGTTCCCCTGCGACCCGGATGGCGAGATCGGGCCGCAGACCATCCGTGCCGCCCAGGCGGCCGAGGAGGCGGCGCCCGCCTATCTGGCCGATGCCTACGGCATTGCGCGGCGCAACTATTACTATGCGATTGCCGATGCCCGCCCCGCCAGCCGCAAGTTCGCGCGGGCGCGGAACGGCGGCAAGGGCGGCTGGATCCTGCGGGCCGAGGAGTTCATCGCGCCACGCTATCGTCTGAGCGAGGCGCAGCATCGGGCGCGGGTGGCGGCATGGGGCTGATGGGGGCGGTGGCGGGCGCCGCCGGGGCGGTCGGCGCCATCGGCGAGGCGGCGAAGGGGGTGGCGGAGGTCTTCACGCCTTCGGCCACGCGGCGGATGGAACTGTCGGCCGAGGCGCAGATGGCCGCGCTGAAGCAGTTGGGCGAGGAATACGGCCTGCCCGCGACGGGGCAGTTCGACCGGGCGATGAATGCGCTGAACCGGCTGCCGCGGCCGCTGCTGGCGTTCGGGACCATCGGGCTTTTCGTCTATGCGATGATCGACCCGGGCGATTTCGCGGCGCGGATGGTGGGGCTGAACGCGGTGCCGGAACCGCTGTGGTGGCTGCTGGGGGCGATCGTGGCCTTCTATTTCGGTGCGCGCGAGACCTATTATTTCCGCAGCCGGGGCACGGCGGCACCGGGCGCGCCCGCGGCGGGGGCCGAGGCCAATGCCGCGCTGGACGACTGGCGCGGGGCAGGCGGCTAGGGGCGACAGGGGGCGGCCGGTCGGGTCGCCCCCTTTTCCATTCCGGCCCCCGTCCTTGACCTGCGGGGGCGGATCGGGCAACAGGTTCGGATCAGACAGGATTTGATCAGATGAACCTCTTCTCGGACATCCGCGGCCTTGTGATCGACGCTTTGGGCGATCTGGTGGCGGAGGGGAAACTGCCTGCGGGCCTGGATTACGCCAATGTCGCGGTGGAACCGCCGCGCGATGCCGCGCATGGCGACATGGCCACGAATGCCGCGATGGTGCTGGCGAAACCCGCCGCGCTGCAGCCCCGCGCCATTGCCGAGGCGCTGGCGGTGAAGCTCGCCGCCGATCCGCGGGTGGAAAGCGCCGATGTGGCGGGGCCGGGGTTCCTGAACCTGCGGCTGGCCGCGTCGGTCTGGCAGGGGATCGTGCGCGCCGCGCTGGAGCAGGGGGGCGATTTCGGCCGGTCCGCCATGGGCGCGGGCGAAAAGGTCAACGTCGAGTTCGTGTCTGCCAACCCCACCGGGCCAATGCATGTGGGCCATGTTCGGGGCGCCGTGGTGGGCGATGCGCTGTCGAACCTGCTGGCCTATGCCGGTTGGGACGTGACGCGGGAATATTACATCAACGACGGCGGCGCGCAGGTCGATGTGCTGGCCCGTTCGGCCTATGAGCGGTATCGCGAGGCCAACGGGCTGGAACCCGAAATCCGCGAGGGCCTGTATCCAGGCGACTACCTGATCCCGGTGGGGGAGGCGCTGAAGGAAACCTATGGCACGTCCTTTCTGGACAAGCCGGAATCCGAATGGCTGGTGACCTTCCGCAATTTCGCGACGCGCGAGATGATGAAGATGATCCGCGAGGATCTGGCCGCGCTTGGCGTGACGATGGATGCCTATTCGTCGGAAAAGGCGCTGTATGGCACCGGCAAGATCGAGGCGGCGCTGGACCGGCTGCGGGCGGCGGGGCTGATCTATGAGGGCGTGCTGGAGCCGCCGAAGGGCAAGACCCCCGAGGATTGGGAACCGCGCCAGCAGACGCTGTTCCGGTCGACCGCGCATGGCGACGACGTGGACCGCCCGGTGATGAAGTCGGACGGGTCCTGGACCTATTTCGCGCCCGACATCGCCTATCACTTCGACAAGGTGGAACGCGGGTTCGACCAGTTGATCGACATTTTCGGCGCCGACCATGGCGGTTACGTCAAGCGGATGAAGGCCGCCGTCGCCGCGCTGTCGGACGGGCGGGTGCCGCTGGACATCAAGCTGATCCAGCTGGTCAAACTGTTCAAGAACGGCGAGCCGTTCAAGATGTCGAAGCGGGCGGGCACTTTCGTCACCCTGCGCGATGTGGTGGAACAGGTGGGCGCCGACGTGACGCGCTTTGTCATGCTGACCCGCAAGAATGACGTGACGCTGGATTTCGACTTCGACAAGGTGCTGGAACAGTCCAAGGACAATCCGGTCTTCTACGTCCAATACGCCAATGCCCGCGTGAACTCGATCCTGCGGCGCGCGCGCGAGGGCGGGGTGGATGTGTCGGATGCGGCGCTGGCCGCCGCCGACCTGACCCGGCTGGACCACGAGGCGGAAATCAAGGTCGCCCGCCAGATCGCCGAATGGCCGCGTCTGGTGGAAATCGCCGCGCGCACGAATGAACCGCATCGGGTGGCGTTCTACCTGTATGAACTGGCCTCGGACCTGCACGGGCTGTGGAATCGGGGCAATGACGACGCCAATCTGCGCTTCGTGCAGGAGGATTCGGCCGTATCGCAGGCGAAAATCGCGCTGGCGCGGGCCGTGGGCGTTGTTATTTCCAACGGTTTGGGTATCTTGGGCGTGACCCCGGTCGAGGAAATGCGCTGATCCAACAGGCGCCCCGGCCTTGGGTGAACAGGCAAGACGCGGGCGGCCGCAAGGTGACAGACCCGCCGATGGGGCAGATATGGCGGACGTGGATTTCGACGACTTCGGTGGGTATGAGCCGACCGCTGCCGCGGGCAGCGGCCGGACGCAACGCATCATCAACATTGCCGGGGCGGCCAGTTCGGTCGCCCTGGTCATCGGTCTGGGCGTCTGGGGCTACAAGATCGCGGTGCGCGACGTGAACGGCGTGCCGGTCATGCGCGCGCTGGCCGGGCCGATGCGCATCGCCCCCGACGATCCCGGCGGCACCATTGCCGAAAACCAGGGACTGGCCGTCAACGACATTGCGGCCGAGGGTGCGGCTTCGGCCCCGTCCGACCGGCTGGTTCTGGCCCCCCGCGTGGTCGGGCTGGATGACAGTGATGCGGCCGGCCTGTCCGATCCCGCCCCTATCGAGGCCGAGGCGCCCCGGATCGCTGCTGCGCCCGCCGCCGCTCCCCCTGCCGATGCCCTGCCGGATGCCGGGGCCGATATGGCAGAGGCCGTCACTGCGGTCGATCCGGTCTCGGTTCCCGTGGCCGAGGCCCCTGCGCCTGTCGACCCCGAAGCGGTGGCGATTGCGCTGGCCGATGCGATCACCGATGGTGCCGCGCCGCTGACCCCGCTGGCGTCGCAGGTGCCCGAAGGCGGAATGGCGAAATCCCTGCGTCCGCCGGCCCGCCCCCCGGTTCGCACCGCGGCGGTGCAGCCGACGCAAGCCGCGCCAGCCGCCGAGGGCGAGGTGGTGGAGGTGCAGCAGACCGCCGCCGCCCCGACCGCCCCGGCAGAGGTGGAGGCCGCGAAGATCAAGGCCGGCACGCGGCTGGTGCAACTGGGTGCCTTTGACTCGGCCGATCAGGCGCGCGCCGAATGGAAGAAGATGCAGGGCCGTTTCCCCGACCTTCTGGCGTCGAAATCGCTGGTGGTGCAATCGGCGGACTCGGGCGGTCGCACCTTCTATCGCCTGCGGGCGCATGGCTTTGATGGCGAGGATGATGCCCGCCGCTTCTGCACCGCCCTGCTGGCCGAAGGCGCCGCCTGCATCCCGGTGGTGCAGCGTTGACCATCGGCAAGGGCGCGGCGATCTTCGGCTGTGCGGGGCCAGAGCTTTTGGCGCAGGAACGCGATTTCTTTCGCGACTATGACCCCTTTGGCTTCATCCTGTTCGCGCGGAACGTGGAAAACCCCGACCAACTGCGCCGCCTGACGGGCGACCTGCGCGCGGCGGTGGGGCGCGATGCCCCGATCCTGGTCGATCAGGAAGGCGGGCGGGTGCAACGCCTGCGCGCGCCGCACTGGCGCGAATGGGCGCCGCCGCTGGATACCGTGCTGGCCGCGGGCGCGCAGGCCGAGCGCGCCATGTATCTGCGGATGCGGATACTGGCGAACGAATTGCGCGCGGTCGGCATCGACGCGAACTGTGCCCCGGTCTGCGACATCGCGGGCGAGGGGACGCATCCGTTTCTGAAGAACCGCTGCTATGGCACTGATTGCGCGACCGTAACCCGGATTGCCCGCGCCGTGGCGCAGGCGCATCTGGACGAAGGCGTGCTGCCGGTGATGAAGCATATGCCCGGGCATGGCCGCAGCCAGGCCGACACGCATCACGACCTGCCGGTGGTCGAGGCGGGCCGCGCGGAACTGGCGGAAACCGATTTCGCCCCGTTCCGGGCGCTGGCCGACCTGCCGATGGCTATGACGGCGCATATCGTATTTCGCGCCTATGACGCCGACAATCCCGCGACGCAATCGCCCGCCATGATCCGCGCCATCCGGGGCGAGATCGGGTTTCAGGGCCTGCTGATGACAGACGACCTGAACATGGAGGCGCTTGCGGGCGACCTTGCGACCCGCACCGCGCGTGCGATCGCCGCGGGCGTGGACATCGCGCTGCACTGCAAGGGGGATCTGGCCCAGATGCAGGCGGTGGCCGGCGCCGCGGGCGAGATGACGGCAGCTGCCCGCGACCGGGCAAAGGCCGCGCTGGCCCGCCGCCATGCGGCCGACCCTGTTGACATCGCCGCGCTGGAGGCGGAACTTTCCGGCCTTGTGGCGCAGGCGGCAGATGGCTGACACCGATCCCGACGACTGGACCCTTCCCGAACGCCTCGCCCCCGCCGACCGGCTGGCGGCCGAGGCGCTGATCGTCGATGTCGACGGGTTCGAGGGGCCGCTGGACCTGCTGCTGACGCTTTCCCGCACGCAGAAGGTCGATCTGCGGCGGATTTCGGTGCTGCAACTGGCCGAGCAATACCTGGCCTTCGTGCAGAAGGTGCAGGCGCTGCGGATCGAACTCGCGGCCGATTATCTGGTGATGGCGGCCTGGCTCGCGTTCCTGAAGTCGCGCCTGTTGCTGCCACCCGATCCCGAGGAGGACGGCCCCTCGGCCGAAGACCTGGCCGCGCATCTGGCGTTCCAGTTGCAACGGCTGGAGGCGATGCGCGAGGCGGCGGCGAACCTGATGGCGCGCGATCAGCTGGGGCGCGATTTCTTCGCCCGCGGCCTGCCCGAGGATGTGACGCGGCATCGCAAGGTGACCTATGGCGCCACGCTGCTGGACCTGATGCGCGCCTATGCCCGGATCAGGACCAAGGACGAATTTCGCCCCTTTGTCATGGACCGCGACCATGTGTTCACCATGGAACAGGCGCTGGAGCGTATGCGCGGCCTGATCGGCTATGCGGGCGAGTGGGCCGATCTGACGACCTTCCTGCCCGAAGGCTGGTCTGCCACGCCGATGCGGCGGCGGTCGGCAACGGCGGCGCATTTCGCCGCGGTGCTTGAACTGGCCAAGCGCGGTCAGGTCACGGTGCGGCAGGGCGAGACCTTTGCCCCGATCCAGATCCGGCGGAGGGGCGAATGACCGACACAGCCGAACGCAGCCTTTTCGCCGCCCCCCCGATGGGCGAGCAGGAGCGTATGGTCGAAGCCATCCTGTTCGCCTCGGCCGAGCCGGTGACGGTCGCCGAACTCGAATCGCGCCTGCCGCATGGCTGCGACCCGGCCGAGGCGCTGGTGCATCTGCGCAAGCGGTATGAGGGGCGGGGCGTATCGTTGCAAAAGGTGGGCGACGCCTGGGCCTTCCGCACCGCGGCCGATCTTGGCCACCTGATGCGCAAGGAAACCGTCGAAAGCCGCAAACTGTCGCGCGCGGCGATTGAGACGCTGGCGATAGTGGCCTATCACCAGCCCGTCACCCGCGCGGAAATCGAGGAAATCCGCGGGGTTGCGGTCAGCCGCGGCACCCTCGACCAGCTGCTGGAACTGGACTGGATCCGGCTGGGCCGCCGCCGGATGACGCCGGGCCGCCCGGTGACATTCGTGGTGACAGAGCATTTTCTGGATCACTTCGGCCTTGAATCCGCCCGCGACCTGCCGGGGCTGAAGGATCTGCGGGCCGCGGGCCTGCTGGACAATCGCCCGCTTCCGGGCACTATGCGCGATACCGCCGACGAGGACGAGGCGCCGGTCGGCCAAAGCGAGCTTTTCGAGGATTGAAAGATATGGCGATGAACCTGAACGGGATCATCAACAAGCTGGTCGGCGGTCTGGTGCGCGAGGGGGCGAAGGCCCTTGGCGGCGCCAGGAAAAAGCCGGCGGCATCGCACAAGAAGGCGCATACCGCCACGCCCGCCTCCGGCGTGCAGAAATCCGCCCGCGATGCGGCCAAACGCGCGCGCAAGGCGGCAAAGGTGACGCGG
>JASGFG010000117.1:0-6749 GCA_047605605.1 Paracoccaceae bacterium
GCATGAGGGCCGCGCGCCCGGCGAAAAGAAACGGATCGTCGGGGCCTCGGTCCCCTTTGGCCGGATGGGCACCGCCCAGGACCTGACCGGCATGGCGATCTTCCTTGCAACGGATGAGGCCGATTATATCGTCGCCCAGTGTTTCGGCGTCGATGGCGGCAACTGGATGGCCTGAGATGCCCGGAAAATCTATGACCGCTTCCCTTCCCCGATACGACCGCAGCAGGCTGACGCCGGGCATCGTCCACATCGGCCTTGGCAATTTTCACCGTGCGCATCAGGCGGCCTATCTGGACGACCTGTTCGCGCTTGGCGTGGACCACGATTGGGCGATCCTTGGCGCGGGCGTGCGCGAGGGCGATGCCCGGATGCGTGACGCGCTGAAGGCGCAGGATTGCCTGTCGACGGTGATCGAGCTGGACCCTTCGGGGCGCAGCGCGCGGCGGGTTGGGGCGATGGTCGATTTCATCGAGGTGCAGCCCGACAATGCCGCGCTGGTCGCCGCGATGGCCAATCCCGCGATCCGCATCGTCAGCCTGACCGTGACCGAGGGCGGTTACTTCGTCGACCCCGCCACGGGCGAGTTCGACCCCAAGGCGGCAGAGATCCTGGCCGATGCCGCGAACCCCGGCCAGCCCGCCACCGCCTTTGGTGCCATCCTCGCCGCGCTGAAAACCCGCCGCGACAAGGGCATTCCGCCGTTTACCGTCATGTCCTGCGATAACCTGCCGGGCAACGGCCATGTCACGCAGGCGGCCGTCGCGGGCCTTGCCCGGCTGATCGACCCCGCGCTGGCAGACTGGGTGCTGGCGAATGTGGCCTTTCCGAACGGCATGGTCGACCGCATCACCCCCGCCACCGGCCCGCGCGAGCGCGCCATGGCGGCGGAGTTCGGGCTGAGCGACCCGGTTCCCGTCACCTGCGAGCCGTTCCGCCAGTGGGTGCTGGAGGACAACTTCCCCCTCGGCCGCCCCGCGCTGGAAAAGGTCGGCGTCACCTTCACCCCCCATGTCCACGCCTTCGAGGCGATGAAGATCCGCATCCTGAACGGCGGCCACGCGATCATCGCCTATCCCGGCGGGTTGATGGACATCGAATTCGTGCACGAGGCGATGGCGAACCCGCTGATCCGCGCCTTCCTCGACAAACTGGAGACGGAGGAGATCATCCCCATCGTGCCCCCCGTGCCGGGCACGGATCTGGGCGAGTATTACAAGGTGATCGTCAGCCGCTTTTCCAACCCCGAGGTGGCCGATACCGAACGCCGCCTGTGCCTTGACGGGTCGAACCGGCAGCCGAAGTTCATCATCCCCAGCTTGCGGGACAATCTGGCCAAGGGGCATGTGCCGCGCGGGCTGATCCTCGAATCCGCGCTGTGGTGCCGGTATTGCGCGGGCGTGACCGATAGGGGGGCCGAGATCGCGCCGAACGATCCGAACTGGGACCGACTACAACCCCTGGCCCTTGCGGCGCGCGACGACCCGGCCCTGTGGCTGGGGATGGAGGACATCTATGGCGAGACGGGGCGCGATCCGCGCGTGGTGCCGGTCTTCGCGGCGTTCCTGACCGACCTCTGGGCGCGGGGCACCAAGGCGGTGCTGACCGATTTCCTCGGCGGCTCGCCCGCTTGACGAGTGACTGATCAAAATTTGTGCGAAACACCGGGAAGGCAGCGGGGCAGGGCGACAATCCTGCCCCGTTCGCTTTCCCGGGCTTGAGGCGGCGAGCGGCGGGTGGTGATCTGCTTTCACCAAAGGAAGCCCGATGACCGCCCATTTCCCCATCCCGATGCAGCGCGCGCAAGGCGTGGCCGCCGTCACGCTCAAGGCGGGCGGGCGGCTGGACCGGCTGCGCCAGCAGGGGTCGGCCAAGGCGATCCTGCATCATCTGTCCGGGCCGGAGGTGGTGTTCCTGAATACCTCGGGTGGGTTGACGGGCGGCGACCGGCTGTCGTTTTCGCTGACGCTGGCCGATGGCGTGCGCGCCATGGCGACGACCCAGACGGCGGAACGCGCCTACCGCGCCGGGCAGGGCGTCGCGCGGATGGATGTGGCCCTGACCGTGGGCGCCGGGGGCTGGCTGGACTGGCTGCCGCAGGAAACGATCCTGTTCGACGGATCCGCGCTGAACCGGCGCACGCGGGTGGATCTGGGCTGTGATGCCGGGTGCCTGATCCTTGAATCCGTCGTGCTGGGCCGCGCCGCCATGGGCGAGACGGTGACGACGGCCCACCTGTCCGACCGGCGAGAGGTTTTTCGCGACGGCCGCCCGGTGCTGGTTGATCCCGTGCGGCTGACCGATCAGGCGCTGCGCTCTGGCCCGGCGGGGCTGGACGGGGCGCGGGCCTTCGCCTCGGTCTCGATGATTGCGCCCGGTGCGGCGGATGCGCTGGCCCCGGTGCGGCGGGTGCTGGATGAGGCCGGTTGCCGGGGCGCCGCCTCGGCGCTGGACGGGCGGCTGAATATCCGCATTCTGGCGACAGACGGCTGGCCCCTGCGGCGGCAGGTGGCCCGCGTTCTGCATGTTCTTCGCCCCGCGGGCCTGCCTCGCGTCTGGCAGATGTAAGGAAAGACCGATGAACCTGACCCCCCGCGAAAAGGACAAGCTGCTGGTCAGCCTTGCCGCCATGGTGGCCCGCGGCCGCCTTGCCCGCGGTGTGAAGCTGAACCATCCCGAGGCCATCGCCCTGATCACCGATTTCGTGGTCGAGGGCGCGCGCGACGGCCGCTCCGTCGCCGACCTGATGGAGGCGGGCGCCCATGTCATCACCGCCGGGCAGTGCATGGAGGGTATCCCCGAGATGATCCATTCCGTGCAGGTCGAGGCGACCTTTCCCGACGGCACCAAACTCGTCACCGTTCACCATCCCATCCGCTGAAAGGCCCCCGCCATGCGCAGATCGTCCCTTCCGCTCGCCCTTGCCGCCGCGCTGATCCCGGTGGCGGCGCTGGCCCATACCGGCCCCGGAGCCCATACCGGGTTCATGGCCGGGCTGGAACATCCGGTCAGTGGCCAGGATCATGTGCTGGCCATGGTCGCGGTCGGCCTTTGGGCGGCGATGGCCGGGGGCCGCGCGCTCTGGGCGCTGCCGGTGGCCTTCGTCCTTGGCATGGTGCTGGGGGGCGGCATGGGGTTCGCGGGCCTGCCCCTGCCGGGGGTGGAGCCGATGATCCTGGCCTCGATCATCATCCTTGGGGTGCTGGCGGCGATGGCGGCGCGGCTGCCCGTGGCGCTGTCGGCAGCGATCTGCCTGGGGTTCGGCGTCTTTCACGGCCATGCCCACGGGGCCGAGGGGCCGGGGACGGGGATGCTGGTCTATGCGGCCGGTTTCGTTGCCGCGACTATGGCGCTGCATCTGGGCGGCATCGCGCTTGGCCTTGGCCTGACCCGGCTGGGCGGCAGGGTCGCCGCCCGTATCGCCGGGGCGGCGGCGGCCGTCGCGGGCGCGCTGCTGGCCATGGGGGGCTGACCATGATCCCGGGCGAGATCTTTCCGGCCGAGGGCTGGATCATCCTGAACGACGGGGCCGAGGACATCACCCTGACCGTCGCCAATACCGGCGACCGTCCGGTGCAGGTCGGCAGCCATTACCATTTCGCCGAGACGAACCCCGGTCTGTCCTTTGACCGCGCGGCGGCGCGGGGGATGCGGCTCGACATTCCCGCAGGCACCGCCGTGCGGTTCGAGCCGGGCCAGACACGCGAAGTTCGTTTGGTTCCGCTGACGGGATCGCGTAAGGTATACGGGTTCAACAAGGCGGTGATGGGCGATCTGTAACGCCCCGCACCGCCAAAAGGTGAAAGGTGCCCCGGTGTTTCCCGATTCCGAAGACCAGTTCGACATGATGCGCGCCGCCATCTCCATGGGCATCGCCGCGATGGAGGCGCAGGCGATCATCGCCATGCGGATGTGGGGGATGATGGGCCTGTGGAACACCCATCCCAGCGAAAACCTGCGCATGTTCACCGAAAAGGCCAGCGCCGCGCTGGCCGCGCAACAGGGCGTCGCCCGCGCGATCCTGTCGGGCGAGGGGCCGGGTGCCGCCGCCCTGGCCGCCGTCACCCCGGTGCGCCGCCGCACCCGCAGCAATGTCAAGCGCCTGACCCGGCGCGGGCCGAAACTGGGGATATAGGATGGAGCACCACACCGGAAGCTGCCAGTGCGGCGCGGTCGCCTTTACCGTCGACATCGACCTGTCGCAGCCGGTCGTCTGCAACTGCTCGCGCTGCCGCAGGCTTGGGGCGGTGCTGGCCTTTGCGCCGGAACCCGCCTTTCACCTGACGGCGGGGCAGGGCAAGACCGCCGAATACCTGTTCAACCGCCACGCGATCCGCCCCAGTTCTGCCCGGTCTGCGGAATCGAGCCCTTTGCCTATGGCAAGATGCCCGACGGCAGCGCCATCGTCGCGGTCAACCTCAACTGCCTGGACGGGGTGGATGCGCGTGCGCTGGCGAAAACCGCCAGGTTTTACGACGGCGCCTCGGCATAGTGCCGCCGAAACGGGCAGGGGCACTGTGCCGCAGCCGAATGTCACAGAAACCTCATGTGGATTTCACGCCATGCGTGTTATGAAGATGTCTTGACGCAACGGAAAGCTTTGGGAGGAGCTGCCATGACCCCGACCCTTATCACGCTCCAGGCGCGGATGATGCAGAACGCGATTGCCTATTGGCAGTCGATGTTCGTGATGCAGAAGCAATGGTTCGAGTCGATGGCCCGCATGGGTCAGCCTCAGGACGCCGCCACCCAGCCCCCGGCCGAGCCCATGCCCGACCGGCTGCCGCGCCGCGCCGCCAACGCCTGACTGCCCGATTTTCAGGCAGCTTGCAGCAACAAGATGCCAGGTTGCGGAAAACGCCCCCGATTGCCTCGGGGGGCGTTTGACTTCGCCCCGGCGCTCCGCCTCAATCCCTGCGGAAGAAGCCGGAGAATGCCCATGCCCGCCCGTATCACCCGCGCCGCCTATGCCGACATGTATGGCCCCACCACCGGCGACCGGCTGCGCCTTGGCGATACGGAACTGATCGTGCAGGTGGAACGCGACCTGATCGCCGAACGGTCGGGCGGCAATGCGCCACGCTATGGCGAAGAGGTGAAGTTCGGCGGCGGCAAGGTCATCCGGGACGGCATGGGGCAAAGCCAGATCACGCGGGCAGGCGGGGCGATGGATACGGTCATCACCAACGCGCTGATCCTGGACTGGACCGGGATCTACAAGGCCGACGTGGGCCTGCGCGAAGGCCGAATCGCGAAAATCGGCAAGGCCGGCAACCCCGACACACAGCCCGGCGTCGACATCATCATCGGCCCCGGAACCGAGATCATCGCGGGCGAGGGGAAAATCCTGACCGCGGGCGGCATGGACGCGCATATCCACTTCATCGCGCCGCAGCAGATCGACGATGCGCTGCATTCCGGCATCACCACCATGCTGGGCGGCGGCACCGGGCCTGCACATGGCACGCTGGCCACCACCTGCACGCCGGGGCCGTGGCATCTGGCGCGGATGATGCAGGCGGCGGATGCCTTTCCGATGAACCTGGCCTTTGCCGGCAAGGGCAATGCCAGCTTGCCCGACGCGCTGGAGGAACAGGTGCGCGCCGGGGCGTCCTGCCTGAAGCTGCATGAGGATTGGGGCACCACCCCCGCCGCCATCGACTGCTGCCTGACGGTGGCCGATGCGATGGACGTGCAGGTGATGATCCACACCGATACTTTGAACGAATCCGGCTTTGTGGAAAACACCCTCGCCGCGATCCGGGGCCGCACCATCCACGCCTTTCACACCGAGGGCGCGGGCGGCGGCCATGCCCCCGACATCATCAAGGTCGTGGCCAGCCAGAACATCCTGCCCAGTTCGACCAACCCGACGATGCCCTATACCGTCAACACGATCGAGGAACACCTCGACATGCTGATGGTGTGCCACCACCTCGACCCGTCGATCCCCGAGGATGTGGCCTTTGCCGAATCCCGCATCCGCCGCGAAACCATCGCGGCTGAGGACATCCTGCACGACATGGGTGCGTTTTCGGTGATCTCGTCCGACAGCCAGGCCATGGGCCGCGTGGGCGAGGTGATCACGCGGACATGGCAGACGGCGCACAAGATGAAGGTCCAGCGTGGTCGGTTGCCCGAGGAAACGGGCGACAACGACAATGCCCGCGTCAAACGCTATATCGCCAAATACACCATCAACCCCGCCATCGCACACGGATTGTCGCGCCACATCGGCAGCGTCGAGGAAGGCAAGCGCGCCGATCTGGTCCTCTGGTCTCCCGCCTTTTTCGGGGCGAAGCCGGAAATGGTCCTGCTGGGCGGCGTGATCGTGGTCGCACAGATGGGCGACCCCAACGCTTCGATCCCCACGCCGCAGCCGGTCCACACCCGCCCGATGTTCGGCGCCTATGGCCGCAGCGTGGAACGCAACGCCGTGATCTTTGTCAGCAACGCCGCGCAACAGGATGATGTCGCATCTAAATACGGCCTCGCCAAATCCACGCTCGCCGTCGAAAACACCCGCGGCATCGGCAAGCGCGACATGCGCCTGAACAGCGCCACCCCCACCATCGAGGTCGACCCCGAAACCTATGAGGTGCGCGCCGACGGCGTGCTGCTGACCTGCGAACCCGCCCGCGACCTGCCGCTCGCGCAGCGCTACTTCCTGTTCTGACCCCCCTCATCCTCTCTGCATAAATATCCTCGGGGGGTGAGGGCCGAAGGCCCGAGGGGGGCAGACAGCCCCCCTT
>JASGFG010000118.1:0-6679 GCA_047605605.1 Paracoccaceae bacterium
TTGATGCCCTTGACCTCGTTGATGATCCGCGTGGCCGTTTCGCCAAGGAAGTCGTGGGTGAAGGGATAGTAGTCGGCGGTCATGCCGTCCACGCTGGTGACGGCGCGCAGCGCGCAGGCATAGTCATAGGTCCGCCCGTCGCCCATCACGCCCACGGTGCGGACCGGCAGCAGCGCCACGAAAGCCTGCCAGATCTCGTCATAGAGGCCGTGCTTGCGGATCTGGTCGATATAGACGGCATCGGCCTTGCGCAGGATTTCCAGCTTTTCGCGGGTGATTTCTCCGGGACAGCGAATGGCGAGGCCGGGGCCGGGGAAGGGGTGCCGGCCAATGAAGGACTGCGGCAGCCCGAGTTCGCGGCCCAGGGCGCGCACCTCGTCCTTGAACAGTTCCCGCAGGGGTTCCACCAGCTTCATGCCCATCTTTTCGGGCAGGCCGCCGACGTTGTGGTGCGACTTGATCGTGACCGAAGGCCCGCCCGAGAAGGACACCGATTCGATCACGTCGGGATAGAGCGTGCCCTGCGCCAGGAACTCGGCCCCGCCGATGGATCTGGCCTCTTTCTCGAACACTTCGATGAACAGGCGGCCGATGGTCTTGCGCTTGACCTCGGGGTCGGAGACGCCTTCCAGCGCATTGATGAACAGGTCGGCCTCATCCGCGTGGATCAGCGGCAGGTTGTAGTGCTCGCGGAACATCGAGACGACTTCCTGCCCCTCGTTCAGCCGCATCAGCCCGTGGTCGACGAAAACGCAGGTCAGTTGCTCGCCGATGGCCTCGTGGATCAGGATCGCCGCGACTGAACTGTCGACCCCGCCGGACAGGGCGCAGATGACGCGCTTGTCACCGACCTGCGCGCGGATCTTGGCGATGGCATCCTCGCGGTAGCTGGCCATGGTCCAGTCGCCGGTGAAACCGGCCAGTTTCACGAAATTCTCATACAGTTTCGCGCCCTTGGGGGTGTGATGGACCTCGGGGTGGAACTGCACGGCGTAAAAGCGGCGGCCGGGGTCGGCGGTGATGGCAAAGGGCGCATTGGGCGAGGTGCCATAGACGCGGAAGCCCGGCGCGATGCGGGACACATGGTCGCCGTGCGACATCCAGACCTGCTCGCGCCCCTCATCGAACCAGCCGTCGAGAATTTCCAGCGTCTCGTCGGCAGGCGTCACATAGGCACGGCCGAATTCGGCGGTGCCGTGGCCGCGGTCGACCTGTCCGCCCAGTTGCTGCATCATCGTCTGCTGGCCATAGCAGATGCCAAGCACCGGCAGGCCCGCCGTCCACAGGCTTTCCGGCGCGCGGGGCGATCCTTGGCGCGTCACGCTGTCGGGTCCGCCGGACAGGATCACGGCCTGGGGCGCGAAGTCCTTCAGAAAGGCGTCGGTGACGTTCTGATAGGGGTGGATCTCGCAATAGACGTTCAGCTCGCGCAGGCGACGGGCGATCAGCTGGGTGACCTGGCTGCCGAAGTCGATGATGAGGAGGCGCTGATGAGGATGGGTCATGCGCCCGCGTAAGCGATGGTTGCGGGAATCGCAAGGTGGGTCGTGTGCCCAACCGGCAGGAGCGGGGGTTTCACACCCCCGCGCCCCCGTGGAGTATTTCCGAAAGGGAAAGCGGGCAGGCAGGGTTGGCCGCCCTGCGCGCCGGGCCGTCAGCCAAGCCGCAGCGTCGCGCCGGCCGCCCGCATCTCGTCCCCGGCGCGGTCGAAGCGCAGATAGGCGATGGCCTGCCCGCCCGACCGGGTGAAGAGCGTGCCGGCCGGTTTGCCGTCGGCGGTGATTTCGGCCCCCATCGGGGCCTCGCCTTCGATCCGCACGCGGACGAAGCCCTTTTTCAACTCGGTCTTGTGTTTCATCCGGGCGGTGACTTCCTGGCCGACATAGCAGCCCTTGCGGAAATCGACGCCGTGCAGGCGGTCGAATCCGGCCTCCAGCAGATAGGTTTCGTCGGGGATCAGTTCGATCAGGCTTTCGGGGATGACATGGGCCACCCGGATCGCATCCCAGTCGATCCGTGGCGCGGTGCCGGGCGCGCCATAGGCCCGCCACCCCAGGTCGGGATGGCGCGGATCGGCCAGCGCGCCCTGCGGGGCAGGGCCAAGGCCGCGAGTGACGGAAAGATCGGTCGGCGCGATCTTCACATCGGCGCGCAGGCGATACATGGCCAGCCGCCGTGTCGTCGCGGCGGCAAGGTCGCGGTGGATGTCCAGCAGGATCGCGTCCTGCCCCTCGGCCCGGGCAATGAGGAAATCGGCCAGATACTTGCCCTGCGGCGTCAGAAGCGCCGCCCAGACAAGGCCCGGCCCGCGCCCCAGCGGCAGGACATCGTTGCTGACAATGCCTTGCAGAAAGGGCAGCACATCCGCCCCGGTCAGGGACAGGACCGTGCGGCTTTCGTCGGTTTCGCCCCCGGCTTCTTCCATGGCTTTCCCCGTCATGCCTTGAATTGCAGGTGGTAGAGCCCGGCATAAAGCCCGCCCTTCGCCAGCAGTTCCTCATGCGTGCCCTGTTCGACGACGCGGCCCCGATCCATCGCCACGATCAGATCGGCATCGCGCACGGTGGCCAGCCGATGCGCGATCACCAGCGTTGTGCGCCCGGTGCTGGCGTTTGCCAGCGCCTCGGCCACCGCCGCCTCGGAGGCGGCGTCCAGCGCCGAGGTCGCCTCGTCCAGCAAGAGGACCGGCGCATCCTGGACCAGCGCGCGCGCGATGGCGACGCGCTGGCGCTGGCCGCCCGACAGGGACGACCCGCGCGGGCCCACGGCGCTTTCGGCGCCCTTGGGCAATTGCGACAGAAAGTCTGTCACATGCGCATCGCGCAGCGCGGCGGTCAGGCGGCCTTCGGTCAGGTCGTCGCGCCCCAGCAGCACGTTTTCCCGCAGCGTTTCATCGAACAGCGAGGAATCCTGCGTGACCGAGGCGAAAAGCCGCCGGAGGTCGGGCAGCGCCATCCCCGCGCTGTCGACCCCCCCGATCAGGATCTGGCCCGAATCCGGCTCCAGCAGGCCGGTCAGCAGCTGGAACACCGTGCTTTTGCCCGCACCCGAGGCCCCGACCAGCGCGGTGGTCTTGCCCGCGGGCGCGGTAAAGGTCAGCCCGTTCAGCACCGGCGTGTCGGCATGGGCGAAATGCACGTCCCGCATCGCGATTTCCGGCGGACCGGGGCGGGGGACGGCGATGCTGGCCGCCGGACGGCGCGTGGCGGGGGCGGTGTCCATCAGGCCATAGATCCGCTCCAGGCTGGTGGCGGCGATCTGCCAGCTGCCCGCCATGTCGGACAGCCGCCGGATCGGCTGAAAGGTCAGGGCCATGGCGGTGAAGAACGACATGAACTCGCCCGTCGTGCGCTCGCCCCCGGCGATCTGGCCGCCTGCCAGCATCAGCACCGCAAAAAAGCCGATGCCGGTCACGATGTCGACCAGCGCAGGCATGGTCGCGCGGCCGGCAGAGGACCGGATTTCGGCCCGGACGATCCGGGCGATGATGGCGCGGAACCGGGCGGTCTGGTATTCCTCCATCCGGTTCAGCTTGACCGACTGGATCCCGTGAAAGATCTCATCCAGCCGCGTGGCGCGCAGGCCCGCCTGATCGCGCGTCAGCCGGGTCTTCTTGCGGATATACTGGCGCAGCACCATCGTCGGCAGCAGCAGCAGCGGCGCGGCCACCAGGGCCGCCAGCGTCCAGAGCGGGTCGATGGCCAGGGCCACCGCGAACAGCCCGATCAGCGAGATCACGTCGCGGCCGAAGCCGGTGATCAGCGTCGACCACATGCCTTGCACGGCCGCGGTGTCGCCCTGCACCCGCTCGATCAGCATTCCCGGCGAATGGGTCTGGAAGAAAGCCCCGTCCAACCGCAGGATATGCGCCAGCAGATCGCCCTGCATCGCCGCCGATACCTTTTGCGAGACGCTGGCCAGCACCGTGCGCGACCCGATCGAGGTGGCGGCGCGGATCAGGAACAGCAGCAGGATGCCAAGACCCACCCCCACCAGCGCGGTGCGGTCGCGGCTGGCAAAGACCTTGTCGAACAGCGGCTCCAGCAGCCAGGACAGCGCGCCCAGCGTGCCGCCCTCGACCATCATCAGCACGAAGGCGACGGCCAGCAGCCCGATGTGGCGCGACAGATACCCGCGCCAGAAGCGCAGGAACAGCTGTGGGCGGGTGGAACGGGCGGTCGGCAAGGGTTCTCTCCAGCGGGAGGGGGCCGGGCAGCGGCATCTAGCGCGAAAGCCCGCACGGGGCAAGACGGCGGCGCAGGCGGATCAGCCGGGCGGGCGGCTGACCTGGCCGCCGCCGACGGCCGCCGCGACCCCCGTGGTGCCGGGGGCCGAGGTGGGCAATCCGCGCGCGACCCGCACGGCCAGATAGGCGAAGGCCTGCGCCTCCAGCATGTCGCCGTCCAGACCGGCCGCCTCGACCGGGGCCACCTCGGCCCGCAGGCGGCGGGAAAGTTCGCCCATCAGGGTTGCGTTGTGCCGCCCTCCGCCGCCGACCAGAATGCGTGCGACGGGGGCAGGGAAATGTTCGGCCCCGCGCGCGACCGCCGCCGCCGCCGCCGCGGTCAGCGTGGCCGCCGCATCGGCATCAGACAGGGTGTCGACGGCCGACAGCAGCGCATGGAAATCGTTCCGGTCCAGCGATTTCGGCGGCATCTTCAGGAAATAGGGGTGATCCAGCAGCCGGGCGATGACCCTTTCATCCACCGCCCCCTCGGCCGCCAGCCGCCCGCCCTGATCCTGCGCCACACCGCGCCGGGCCATCATCAGGTCGTTGACCGGCGCATTCGCGGGCCCGGTGTCAAAGGCCAGCAGCGCGCCCGGCGCCTCGGGTCCGGGCTGGCGCGGGTCGATCCAGGTCAGGTTGCCGACGCCGCCCAGGTTCAGGAAGGCCAGCGGCATTTCCGCCCCGATCCGGCGCGCGCAGGCGAAATGGAAGAACGGCGCCAGCGGCGCGCCCTGACCGCCAAGCGCCACGTCCGACGACCGGAAATCCCAGACGACCGGAATGCCCAGCAGCCCCGCCAGCAGCGCGCCATTGCCCGCCTGATGCGTGCCGCGCCCGCGCGGATCATGCGCCAGGGTCTGGCCGTGAAAGCCCGCGACCTCGGCCCCCTGAAACCGCAGCATCAGTTCGGCATGGGCTTCCTCGACCACCTCGGCGGCCTCGGCCACGCCCGGTTCGCCCGGCCAGCGGCCAAGGGCCGCGCGCAGCACCGCCTGTTCGGCCGCCGAATAGGGGCGAAAGGCATGGGGGCCAAAGTCCAGGATCCGCTCGCCATCGGTCAGCACCATGGCGGCATCCACCCCGTCCAGCGAGGTGCCCGACATCGTGCCCAGGGCCCAGACCGGCCCACCTTGGGTTCTTGGCGCTTTCATCTTTCCAAATCCCCCCATGGCAGGTTATCACGCCGCATTCTTTCTGCACGACGAAAGGCGAATGCGCCATGACCTACCATGCGAAATCCGAATTCCTGCGCGTGATGACCGAGCGCGGCTTTCTGGCCGACTGCACCGATTATCAGGCGCTGGACGAGGCTTTGGTCAAGGGGGTCGTGCCCGCCTATATCGGCTATGACGCCACGGCGGCGTCGCTGCATGTGGGCCACCTGATGAACATCATGGTCCTGCGCTGGTTGCAGAAATGCGGCGGCAAGCCGATCACGCTGATGGGCGGCGGCACGACCAAGGTGGGCGATCCCAGTTTCCGGGCCGAGGAACGCCCGCTGCTGACCCCGGAAAAGATCGACGAGAACATCGCCGGGATGAAGCAGGTCTTCGGCAAATACCTGACCTATGGCGACGGGCCGACCGACGCCATCATGCTGAACAATGCCGAATGGCTGGACGGGCTGAACTACCTGGACTTCCTGCGCGACATCGGGCGGCACTTTTCCGTCAACCGGATGCTGTCGTTTGAATCGGTGAAGTCGCGGCTGGACCGGGAACAGTCGCTGTCCTTCCTCGAATTCAACTACATGATCCTGCAAGCCTATGATTTCCTTGAACTGAACCGCCGCTATGGCTGTCTGTTGCAGATGGGCGGGTCGGATCAGTGGGGGAACATCGTCAACGGCATCGACCTGACGCGCCGGGTGATCGACAAGCAGATCTATGGGCTGACCACACCGCTCTTGACCACCAGCGACGGGCGCAAGATGGGCAAGTCGGCCTCGGGCGCGGTCTGGCTGCGGGCGGAAATGCTGTCGCCCTATGAATTCTGGCAGTTCTGGCGCAACACCACCGATGCCGATGTGGGCAAGTTCCTGAAGATCTTCACCGAATTGCCGGTGGAGGAATGCGACCGGCTGGGCGCGCTGCAAGGGTCGGAAATCAATCAGGCCAAGGTGTTGCTGGCCAATCTTGCCACCGCGCTTTTGCACGGCGACGAGGCCGCGCAGACCGCCGAGGCCACCGCGCGCGAGGTGTTCGAAAAGGGCGGCATGGGTGACGACCTGCCAACGCTGAAACTGGCGGTGGCCGATGTGGTCGACGGTATTTCCGTGGCGCAACTTTTCGTGCGGGCGGGGCTGGCCAAGTCGGGCAAGGATGCCAAGCGCCTGATCGCCGAGGGCGGGGCGCGGCTGAACGATGAACCCGTGCTGGACGCGGGGCAGATGCTGGGCGCGGGTGAACTGGTGGATCCGGTGAAGCTGACCGCCGGGCGCAAGCGTCACGC
>JASGFG010000119.1:0-6269 GCA_047605605.1 Paracoccaceae bacterium
CCGTGCGGCCCATCGTGTCGGAAACCGGCATCCTGCCGCGGACCCACGGCTCGGCCCTGTTCACCCGCGGCGAGACGCAGGCGCTGGTCGTGACCACGCTGGGCACCGGCGAGGATGAGCAGATCATCGACGCGCTGCACGGTAACTCGCGCTCCAACTTCCTGCTGCACTACAACTTCCCGCCCTATTCGGTCGGCGAGGTTGGCCGCGTGGGTTCGCCCGGCCGCCGCGAGATCGGTCACGGGAAACTCGCCTGGCGCGCGCTGCAAGCCGTTCTGCCAGCCGCGACCGACTTCCCCTACACCATCCGCGTCGTGTCCGAGATCACGGAATCGAACGGCTCCTCCTCCATGGCTTCGGTCTGCGGCGGGTCGCTGTCGATGATGGATGCGGGCGTGCCGCTGAAATCGCCGGTCGCGGGCGTGGCCATGGGCCTGATCCTGGAAGACGATGGCAAATACGCCGTGCTGACCGACATCCTGGGCGACGAGGATCACCTCGGCGACATGGACTTCAAGGTCGCGGGCACCGAGGCCGGGATTACCTCGCTGCAGATGGACATCAAGGTTGCAGGGATCACCCCGGCGATCATGGAACAGGCGCTGGCCCAGGCCAAGGACGGCCGCCTGCACATCCTGGGCGAGATGAACAAGGCGCTGTCCGCCCCGCAGGGCTTCAGCGAATACGCGCCCAAGATCGAGACCCTCTCGATCCCGACCGACAAGATCCGCGAAGTAATCGGGTCGGGCGGCAAGGTCATCCGCGAGATCGTCGAAGTTTCGGGCGCCAAGGTCGACATCAACGACGACGGCGTGATCAAGATCGCATCGAACTCGGCCGAGGCGATCAAGAAGGCCTATGACATGATCTGGTCGATCGTGGCAGAGCCGGAAGAAGGCCAGATCTACACCGGCAAGGTGGTGAAACTGGTCGACTTCGGCGCCTTCGTGAACTTCTTCGGCAAGCGCGACGGTCTGGTCCATGTGTCGCAGATCGCGAACAAACGCCTGAACCACCCGAACGAGATCCTGAAAGAGGGTCAAGAGGTGAAGGTGAAACTCCTGGGCTTTGACGACCGCGGCAAGGTTCGCCTTGGCATGAAGATGGTCGATCAGGAAACGGGCGAGGAAATCGCGCCCGAGAAAAAGGAAAAGGAAGAGGCCGCCGAGGGCTGAGGCCCCGCTGGCATTCCCCTCCACAGATCAGCCCGGAGCAATCCGGGCTGATCCTTTTCGCGAGGCGTGATGAAAGCACTGGGAACCCTGTGGATCGGCGAACGGCTGAGCGAGATCGAGCTTGCCAGCCTGCATTCTTTCGTCGCCCTTGGGCATGACATCACCGTCTACAGCTATGCCCCCATCACGAACCTGCCCCCGCAGATCAAGGCGGGCGACGCGGCCGCAGTGATGCCTGCACGCGCGATCCTCGTCTACAAGGACAAGCGCAAGCCAAGCCCGGCGCTGCACGCCAACCTGTTCCGCTATGCGATGATCGCGCAGACCGGCAAGGTCTGGGTCGATCTGGACATTCTGGCGCTGCGGCCCTTCGCCTTCGCCTCGGATCACGTCTTCGGGTTGGAGCGGCCGGATTCGGTCAACAATGCCGTTCTGGGCCTGCCACCTTCATCCCCTACGCTGGCCGATCTGCTGCGCTTTCGGCCCGATACACGGGGAATTGCGCCGCATATCACCGGGCTGCGGCGCGTGAAATACTGGATCAAGTCTTTGGGACGGGGCTATCCGATCGACCGCTGGGCCTGGGGCAGCACCGGCCCCAAGGCGCTGACGATCTATCTGCGCCAGCATGGCGAATTTGCGCAAAGCCTGCCCGTCGAGGCGTTCTATCCCGTCGGCGTGCACGACCATGCGCAGCTGCTGGAACCGGGGCGACTGGATTACGGCAGCTTTGGCGCGGGCACATACTGCATCCATCTTTGGGGCAGCCGCATCCGCGACACCATGCGCAAGCAGCATGATGGCCGCGCCCCTGCGGGCAGCCTGCTGGATCTCGCCTTCCGGCGGGCGGGGGCGGCGGGCTTTCTCTGACCATAGCCCCCCGGCCCAGCAACCGGCTTGACCTTGCGGGCCGGTCTTGCGAAAGCGCCGATACGCGGAAGAACGCGCGTGGAGTAATGATCGTGGTCGACCCTGTCCTGATCCTGTGCATGAAATGGGGCACGCTTTATGGCCCCGACTATGTGAACAACCTGTTCCGGGGTGTGCGGCGTCACCTGTCGCGCCCGCATCGGTTCATCTGCTTTACCGACGATGCCACGGGGTTTGACGACGGGATCGAGGCCCTGCCCCTGCCCGATCTGGGCCTGCCGCCCGGCCACAAGGACCGCCGCTGGCAAAAGCTGTCGCTGTTCCGGCGCGATCTGGCGGGGCTTTCCGGCACAGCGCTGTTTCTGGATCTGGATCTGGTGATCGTCGATAGCCTCGATCCGTTCTTCGACCTGCCGGGCGATTTCTTCATCATCCGCGACGACGACCTGTTCCGGGCCAAGCCGCTGCGCAAGGTCAATCCCGGCCGGGATGCCTTTCTGCATTCGGTCGGCAATTCCTCAGTCTTCCGCTATCGGATCGGGGAACACGGCTATATCCTCGACGCCTTCCTGGCCGATCCTTCGGCCGCGACCGCCAGCTACGAGATCAGCCAGCAGTTCCAGAGCGCGCAACTGGCCGCCCATGGCCATCTGCGCTATTGGCCGCGCGGCTGGTGCGTCAGCTTCAAGAACGATTGCGTGCCGCGCGGGATCGCCAGTTTCTTCCGCGACCCCGCCCTGCCCGCCGGGGCAAAGATCGTGGTCTTTGCCGGCAACCCCAAGATGTCCGAGGCGCTGACCGGCGGCGGGCAGAAATGGTATCGCCGGATCGGCGATACGGAATGGCTGCTGCGGGCCTGGACCGGGCAATGAAGACCAGCCTTCGCCACCTGAAAGCGCGCGGACGTGCCGCGCTGGCCCGGCGCGAGATTGCCGCCCGCCGGGTGCAGCCGCAACCGCATGGGCTGGACAAGCCGCTGGTCGTTTCGCTGACCAGCTATGCCGCGCGCTTTCCGACGCTGGCCGATACGCTGCGATCCCTCCTGCGCCAGACGGTGCGCGCCGACCGCACCGTGCTGTGGCTGACCGAAGAGGATCGCCGCGCCATTCCGCCCGAAATCGAGGCGCTGAAGGCCGAGGGGCTGGAATTCGGGATCAGCCCGAACCTGCGGTCTTTCACCAAGATCGTGCCCGCGCTGCTGGCCCATCCCGACAGCTATATCGTGACCGCCGATGACGACCTGCCCTATTGGGCCGGCTGGCTGGAGGGGCTGGTGAGGGGGATGAGGACCGCCGGCACCACCTCGGTCACGCATCGGGCGCACCGGATTCTGCTGGGTCCCGACGGGCTGCCGGTGCCCTATGCCACATGGGACTGGCACATCAACGCGCCGGATGCGGGTCCGCTGGTGTTTGCCACCGGGGTTCTGGGGGTGATCTACGACGCGGCACGCCTGCACCCCGATGCGACCCGTGCGGATCTGTTCACCACCCTCTGCCCCAGTGCCGACGACATCTGGCTTTACTGGATGACGCGCCTTGGCGGGGGAACAGCGATGAAGATCGGCGGCAGGCACCGGATTCTGGAATGGCCGGGATCACAGGCGCAGAACCTGCGCGGCCACAACCTGACCGGGCCGATGAACGACCGCGCCCTGGCCGCGATGATCGCGCATTACGGCTTTCCGCACTGAACACCGGGCGGGTGGAACCCGCCCGGCAGGCAGAGCGAGGGTTACTTCGGCGCCTTGGCGAACCGCAGATAGGGCAGGCGAATGTCCAGATCGCCGTATTTCTCTTTCGCCTGATCGTTGTTCAGGGCCAGCGCCACGATCACGTCCTGACCCGGTTGCCAGTTGGCGGGGGTGGCCAGCGGCACGCCATCGGTCGCGCGGACGGCATCCAGCGCCCGCAGGATTTCCGCAAAGTTGCGGCCCACCGACATCGGATAGGTCATGGTCAGCCGCACCTTCTTGTCCGGCCCGATGATATAGACGGTGCGGACGGTCGCGGTATTGGCGGGCGTCCGCCCCTCGGCCGGTAGGTAGTAGTCGGCGGGCAGCATGTCATAGGCCTTGGCCACCGTCAGGCTGGTGTCGTCGATGATCGGGAAATCGGCGGGGGCGCCGCCGAAGGCCTCGATGTCGCGCTTCCATTTGTCGTGGTCGGCGGCGCCGTCGACGGAAACCCCGATCACTTTGGTGTTGCGCGCGGCCCATTCCGGGGCCAGCTGCGCGACGGCGGCGAATTCCGTGGTGCAGACCGGGGTGAAATCGCGCGGATGGCTGAAGATGATGCCATAGCTGTCGCCCAGCCAGTCATGGAGCCGGATTTCTCCGGCGGTGGAGGGCGCGGTAAAGTCGGGGGCGATATCGTTGATGCGGACGGCCATTTTTGCCTCGTGCTGACGTTTACCCAAGGAAATAGACGAAAATTCCCCTCTTTCCATCCCCGTCTGCCGCGCGCCCCGCAAAAGAGACGGATCGTCCAAGGCACGCCAGACCCTTGGAACATTCCCTCCGTCCGGCGCCCTTCGCCGACAAAGCCGTTCCCCCGCAGATGGGCCTGCACGGGACCACCCCCCTTTCCCCTCCGCGAAAGACTGCTAGACTTCGCCTGACTCGCGGCGGATATTTGATCAAATCCGCATCCAGCATCCCGCAAGCCCGGAGGTTTCCATGATCATCAAGCGCGATTTCTATATCGACGGCAAATGGGTCGCCCCCTCGGCAGGCCGCGACTGCGAGGTGATCGACCCCTCGACCGAAGAGGCCTGTGCCGTGATCAGCCTTGGCGGACAGGCCGATACCGACGCCGCCGTTGCCGCCGCGAAACGGGCCTTTCCCGGCTGGGCGGCCACCCCTGCGGCGGAACGCAAGGCCTATGTCCAGGCCATTCTGGAGCAATACAAGAAGCGCGCCGAGGAAATGGCCCAGGCCATGAGCCTGGAGATGGGTGCCCCCATCGACATGGCCCGCGAACAGCAGGTCGGCGCCGGCAGCTGGCACATCGCCAATTTCCTGAGGGCTTTCGACCATTTCGAGTGGATCAAGCCGCTTGGCCCCCATGCGCCCGACACGATGATCGCGCAGGAACCGATCGGCGTCGTGGGTCTGATCACGCCCTGGAACTGGCCGATGAACCAGGTCACGCTCAAGGCGATTCCGGCTTTGCTGGCGGGCTGCACCTGCGTGCTGAAACCGTCCGAGGAGGCGCCGCTTTCCTCGCTGCTCTTTGCGGAATTCGTCCATGACGCGGGCCTGCCGGCCGGGGTCTTCAACCTGGTGAACGGCGATGGCGCGGGCGTGGGCACGCAGCTTTCCAGCCACCCGGATGTCGAGATGATCTCGTTCACCGGATCGACGCGCGCCGGGCGCGCCATTTCCAAGGCGGCTGCGGAAACGCTGAAACGGGTCACGCTGGAACTCGGCGGCAAAGGCGCGAACCTGATCTTTGCCGATGCCGACGACCGCGCGGTGGAACGCGGCGTGCGCCACATGATGAACAACTCGGGCCAGTCCTGCAACGCGCCCAGCCGGATGCTGGTGGAACGTCCCGCCTATGACCGTGCCCTGGAAACCGCCGCCCGCGTCGCCGACAGCATCGCGGTCGGTCCCGCCTCGGCCTCGGGCAAGCATATCGGTCCCGTGGTGAACCGCCGCCAATGGGACCAGATCCAGGGCTATATCCAGAAGGGCATCGACGAAGGCGCGCGCCTGATCGCCGGCGGCCCCGGCCTGCCCGAAGGGATGAACCGCGGCTTTTACGTCAAGCCCACGGTCTTTGCCGACGTTAAGCCCGGCATGACCATCGAGCGCGAGGAAATCTTTGGCCCGGTGCTGGCCATCATCCCCTTCGACACCGAGGAGGAGGCGGTTCGCATCGCCAATGACACGCCCTATGGCCTGACCAACTATGTGCAAAGCCAGGACGGCGCGCGGCGTAACCGTCTGGCGCGCGAATTGCGCGCGGGCATGGTCGAGATGAACGGCAAGCCGCGCGGCGCGGGCGCCTTCTTCGGGGGCGTCAAGGCATCGGGCCGGGCGCGCGAAGGCGGCGTCTGGGGGATCGAGGAGTTCCTTGAATCCAAGGCGATCTCGGGCTGGGACACGACGGTGGCCGCCGAATAGCCGTTGAGAGCGCCCTGTCGCGGCCGCCCCCTCAGGCCGCGACACGTCCCCCGCGCGACGGGCGCGGCTCGCCCAGCCGGGGGTGCAGCCGCGCC
>JASGFG010000120.1:0-6229 GCA_047605605.1 Paracoccaceae bacterium
AGACGGGCCAGCCGCGACACGCCGGCCGCCGCCAGCACCAGCGCCGCCATCGACCCCGCGATGCCGCCCGCCGCGCCAAGCGCCAGCCCCGGCGCGCCCGAAAACCACACCGCGCCCGCAATCAAGGCGGCGGCCAGCAGGCCGAGGGCGGCCAACGCCGCGCCCCCCGGCCGCACGCTTGCCGCCCCGCGATAAAGCGCCGCCGCCCTTTGCCGGGCGCTTTGCGCCAGCGGCCACAAGGTGAACAGCAGCGCCGTCGTCGCGCCGTAAAACGCCGCCTCGGCCACGGGGCGGAGATGAAAGCCGATGCGCGCCGGAAAGGGCAGCGCCGCCTCGATGGCCCGCGCAAAGACCATCGGCACGCCGACGCCCAGCATCAGGCCGCCGATGATGCCTGCCCCGGCCAGAGCCGCGATCTGCCACAGATACAGCCGAAAGATCAGCCCGGTCTCTGCCCCCAGAACCTTGAGCGTGGCGATGGTCGCCGTCTTGCGCGTCAGCCAGGCCCGGACGGCAGAGGAAACGCCTACGCCGCCGACGGCAAGCCCAGCCAGTCCGACCAGCACCAGGAACGATCCCGTCCTGTCGACGAATTGCGCGACGCCCGGCGCCGGGCGCCGGCGGTCCGACCAGCGCGCCCCGCTTTCCGGCAGCCTTGCCATCAGATCCCGCCGCACGGCATCCAGATCGGCAGCCGCAGGCAAGGCCATCCGGTATTCCGTCTCGAACAGGGTTCCCGGCCCGATCAGACCCGATCGCGCCAGATCGGCCGACCGCACCAGCGTGCGCGGCGCCATCGCCAGCCCTGCCGAGGCATCGGGTTCGCGCACCAGCCGCGCCCCAAGGCGAAAGGTCTGCGTGCCCATGGCAAAGCGGTCCCCCGGCGCCAGACCCAGCCGGTCGGCCAGCCCCGGCTCCATCACCGCGCCCGACACCCCGTCCTGCGCCGCCAGGGCTTGCGCCAGCGGCATCGGCGGGTCCAGGTCCACCGCCCCCGTCAGGGGATAGGCGTCATCGACCGCCTTCACCTCGGTCAGCGCGCGGTCTTCGCCTGCGACGGCCCCCGCGACGGCCATCGACCGGAACTCGACCACCTCGGCCACACGGCCGGCCGCATCCAGTGCCGCGCGCTCTTCGGGGGTGGCAAAGCGGTAGGTCAGCTTGACTTGCGCATCGCCCCCCAGCAGCACCGCCCCCTGTTCCGAAAGCCCCGCCCCGATTGCCGCGCGGACCATGCCAACCGCCGCAATGGCCGCCACGCCAAGGGTCAGGCACAACAGGAAAACCCGCATCCCGGCAAGGCCTGCCCGCAGCTCGCGCCGCGCAAGACGCAGCGCCAGGCTCATTCCCCGTCTCCGGCCATGCGGCCGTCGGCAAGCCGCACCACGCGGTCGCAGCGCGCGGCCAGATCCGGCGCATGTGTCACCAGCACCAGGGTCGAGCCGTGCCGGTCGCGCAGGCCGAACAGCAGATCCATGATCGCGGAACCGTTCGCCGCGTCCAGGTTTCCCGTCGGCTCGTCCGCCAGCAGGATCGCCGGGCGCGGCACCACCGCACGGGCCAGCGCCACGCGCTGTTGTTCGCCGCCCGACAACTGGCCGGGGTAATGATCGGCCCGGTGCGACAGCCCGACCCCCTGCAATTCGGCCCTTGCCCGCCCGAAGGCGTCGGGCATCCGCGCCAGTTCCAGCGGCAGGGCGACGTTTTCCAGCGCCGTCATGGTGGGGATCAGGTGGAAGCTTTGAAAGACCACCCCCATATTCCCCCTGCGGAACCGGGCCAGCGCGTCCTCGTCCAGCGCGGTCAGGTCGTGGCCAAGGGCGGTGATGGTGCCGCCGCTGGCCCGTTCCAGCCCGCCCATCAGCATCAGGAGCGAGGATTTGCCAGAACCCGAAGGCCCGACCAGACCCAGCGTCTCGCCCCTTGCAACATCCAGCGTTATGCCTTTCAGAATCTCCACCGGCCCGGCATTGCCGCCAAGGCTCAGCCGCGCGTCGCGCAGCGAAAGAACGGTATCGGTCATGAAGCCTGCCCTGTTTTCCACCCTTTCATATGGGCTGCTGCGCGCGGCCCGCAACCTGCTGGCGGCCGCGATCCTTGCCGCCGGCCCCGCCCTTGCCGATCCGCCGCAGGTGGTGATGCTGGGCGACAGCCTGACCCAGGGCTATGGCCTGCCGCCGGAACAGGGGCTGGTGCCGCAGTTGCAGACCTGGCTGGACGCGCATGGAACGCAGGCGGTGCTGGTGAACGCGGGCGTGTCGGGCGACACGACCGCCGGGGGGCTGGCGCGGCTCGACTGGTCGCTGACGCCCGAAACGAGGGCGCTGGTCGTCATCCTGGGCGGCAACGACATGCTGCGCGGACTGGACCCGGCGCTGGCACATGACAATCTGGCCGGGATACTGAAAGGGGCCGGGGCGCGCGGACTGCCGGTGCTGCTGGTGGCGATGCGGGCGCCGGGGAACTATGGCCCGGACTACAAGGCCCGGTTCGACGCGATCTATCCAGCGCTGGCGGCGGAATACGGCGCGCTGCTGGCCGACCACTTCTTTGCGCCGCTGACCGGCGACGGCAGCGACCCGGCCGCGGCGCGGCCCTGGATGCAGGCCGACGGCATCCATCCGAACGCAGAGGGCGTGGCAAAGGTGGTGGACTGGCTGGGACCGCAGGTGCAAAAGCTGCTGCAACAGGCAAGGTGAGGGTGCGATGCAACTGCTGGACGATCTGGGCGCCGCAATCGGCGCGGGCCATGTGCTGACCGGCGGCGACTGCGACAGATACGCCCGCGACTGGACCGGGTATTACAACGGCAGCCCCCTTGCCGTCGTCCGCCCCGGATCGACCGACCAGGTGGCCGCGGTCATGCGCCTTGCCGCGCGGCATGGCGTGCCGGTCGTGCCCGTCTCGGGCAATACCGGCCTTGTCGGCGGCACCATGACCACCGGCGGACTGATGGTCAGCACCGAGCGGCTGAACCGCATCCGCGACATCCGACCTGCCGCGCGCATCGCCGTGGTCGAGGCCGGCGTGATCCTGTCCCGCCTGCACGAGGCGGCGGCGGAACACGGGCTTCACTTTCCGCTGTGGTTCGGCGCGCGCGCCTCGGCGATGATCGGCGGCGCGCTTTCGACCAATGCCGGCGGGTCCAACGTGCTGCGCTACGGCTCGACCCGCGGGCTTTGCCTCGGGGTGGAGGTGGTGCTGGCCGACGGGCGGGTGCTGGACCTGATGTCGGAACTGCACAAGGACAATTCCGGCTATGACCTGAAGGACCTGTTCATCGGGGCCGAAGGGACGCTGGGCATCATCACCGCCGCAGTGATGAAACTGGTCCCCGCCCCCCGCGCCCATGCCACGGCCACGCTGACCGCGCCTTCGCTGGCCGGGGCGCTGGCCCTGCTGAACCGCCTGCAAGAGGCGTCGGGCGGGCTGGTCGAAGCCTTCGAGTTCATGCCGGAAAGCTATCTGCGGCGGCTGGCCCGGGTGCGGCCCGACCTGGGCCTGCCCTTTGCCGAAATCGCGCCGGTGACGATCCTGGCCGAACTGGGGGCCACGGCGCCCGCCCTGACCACGCCCGGCCCGGATGGCAGCCTGCCGCTGACCAGCCTGCTGGAGGAAACGCTGGCCGAGATGATCGACGAGGGGATGGTGGGCGATGCAGTGATCGCGCAGTCCGAGGCGCAGCGGGCCGCGATGTGGGCCCGGCGCGAGGCGGCGGCCGAGATCACCTTTGCCGTCCGCCCCTTCATCGACACGGATATCGCCGTGCCGCTGGACCGGGCCGACGACTTTCTGCACGCCATCCACGCGCGCCTGCCCGCGCTCGACGCAGGCGCCGCCACGCTGACCGTCGGCCATCTGGGCGACGGCAACCTGCATTTCACCGTTTTCCAGACGAGCGAGGATGCGGCGCTGAAAGACGCGATCATCGAGGCGATCGAGGATTGCGTGGCCGATCTGCGCGGCAGCTTTTCGGCCGAACACGGCGTCGGCCTGTCCAAGAAACCCTCGATGGCGCGGCGCAAGCCGGCGGTCGCGCTGGATGTGATGCGGGCGATCCGCCAGGCGCTGGACCCGCAGGGGCGCATGAACCCCGGCAAGGTGCTGCCCGATTGACAGCGCCGGGGCCACGCGGTTTCGGCGGAAAAGCGGCGTGGGGCGGCTTGAGCATTTGATTGTCCGCGGCCCAGCGACTAAGGGAAGGAAAAGCGCCCGGCGGCGGGTCCTTGCCGCCCGTTTGTCCAGACAGTCCAGGTCCGAGATTTTTCCGTATGAACATGCAAGGCACCCGTGGCACCCAGCAGACGGCCCCAGGAAAACCGGCCGATGATGTGGTCGACCTGTGGCCGATCGTCAGCGCCCTGTGGCGCGGCAAGCTGATCATTCTGGGCGTCGCCCTTCTGACGCTGATCCTGGGCGGACTTTACGCCTATATGCTGGCGACACCGAAGTATCAGGCCACTTCGGTGGTGATGATGGAATCGCGGGAATCGCAGGTCGTCGGGCTGGACAGCGTGCTGGGCGGGCTGAGCGGCGACACCTCGGTCGTGAACACCGAGGTCGAGGTTCTGCGCGGGCGCACCCTGATGGGCCGCGTGGTCGACGAGCTGAAGCTGATCGACGACCCGGAGTTCAACCCCTTTCTGCAACCGCCCGGTCTGTTCGACCGGCTGCGCAACCTGGTGACGGGCGGCGGCGATGCCGTGACCGATCCGCAGATCGCCCGCGACATGACGGTTTCGGCGCTGCTGGATTCCCTGCTGGTGCGCAACGTGCCGCAAAGCCTGGTCTTCCAGATCAACGTCACCACCGAATCCCCGCGCAAATCCGCGGCCATCGCCGATGCCATCTCCCGGCTTTACATCGACGACCAGATCCGCGTGAAGTTCGAGGCGACGGCACAGGCCGCCGAATGGCTGACCGGGCAGGTGGCCGAACTGAAGACCGAGCTGGAAAAATCCGAAGAGCAGGTCCGCCAGTTCCAGACCGAAACCAGCCTGATCAGCCCCGAGTCGCTGGCCGCGCTGGACCGGCAGATCAAGGATACCCGCGAACGCCGGGCCGCGGCCGAGGCGCAGGTCAGGAATATCGCCGCCCAGGGCGAACGGCTGAAATCCGCGTCCAGCCGCAGCGAACAGGCGGCCATCCTGGCCGATCCGCAGCTTTTCCAGCTTGCCGTCGAGGCGGACGGGGGCAATGCCGCGGCCGCCGCCGATTTCCAGTCGCGCGTCGCGCTCCTGTCGCGGCAACTGGCGCAGGACACCCAGCGGCTTCAGCTTCAGACCGCATCGCTTGCCACGGCCGAACAGACCCTGGGCACCGACATCAGCCGGCAGTCGCAGGAACTGATCCGGCTGGAACAGATGATGCGCGAGGCGGAATCGAGCAAGCTGCTTTACGAACATTTCCAGACCCGGCTGAAAGAGGCGACCGCCCAGCAGGGCATCCAGCAGGCCGACAGCCGCATCCTGTCGCAATCGGTGATGCCGACCACGCCTTCGGCCCCGCGCCGCGGCGTGATCATGGCGCTGGCGACCATTCTGGGGGTGTTGCTGGGCGCCGGTCTTGTCCTGTTGCTGGAGATGCGGGCGAAAGGCATCCGCACCGCGCGCGAGCTGGAAGAGATCAGCGGCCGGACCGTTCTGGGCCAGATCCCGCAGTTCCCCGACAAGGCCCGCAACAAGACGTTGGTCTATCTGTCCCAGAACCCGACCTCGGCCGCGGCCGAGGCGGTGCGGAACCTGCGCACCTCGATCCTGCTGTCCGACATCGACCGGGCCCCGCAGGTCATCGCCATGACCTCTTCCGTGCCGGGCGAGGGCAAGACGACCGTCACCCTGTCGCTGGCGCAGAACCTGACGATGATGGGCAAGCGCGTGCTGGTGGTCGAGGGCGACATCCGCCGCCGCGTCTTTGCGCAATATTTCAACGTCCCCTATGACCGGGGGCTGGTGGCGGTGCTGTCGGGCGAGGTCGCGCTGGCGGATGCGGTCCATCCCGTCGAGGGAATGGGCGACGTCCTGATCGGCGAAAAGACGGCGACCAATGCCGCCGACCTGTTCTCGTCCGAGGCCTTTGCGCGGTTCCTGATCGACGTGCGCGCGCATTACGACGTGGTGCTGATCGACACGCCGCCGGTTCTGGTCGTGCCAGACGCGCGCGTGATCGCGCAGCATGTCGACACCACCGTCTTCGTCGTCCACTGGGACCGCACCTCGGCCGTGCAGGT
>JASGFG010000121.1:0-6208 GCA_047605605.1 Paracoccaceae bacterium
CGCGAAGAACGCCCGGCCCGTGGCCGGGCCGGGACAGGGGGTGTGAAACCCCCGGTGCGCCGGCGGGCAAGAGGCGCCTCAGATGTATCTAAGGCCCTTGGCGGCCAGCGCCTCGCGCATACCGTAAAGGTCCAGCCCCAGTTCGCCCGCCGCAAGCCGCCGGCGTTTCTCCTCTTCGTTCGCCAGCCGTTTTTCGGCGGCGGCCAGCACGGCCCCGGCCTCGTCCCGGCGGACGACGACGACACCATCGTCATCGGCGACGATCACATCGCCCGCCTCGATCAGCTGGCCCGCGCAGACCACCGGAATGTTGACGCTGCCCAGCGTCTCCTTGACGGTGCCCTGTGCGCTGATCGCCCTGGACCAGACCGGAAACCCCATGGCCGTCAGGTCGCGCACATCGCGCACGCCTGCGTCGATCACCAGTCCCCGACAGCCGCGCGCCATGGCGCTGGTGGCCAGCAGATCCCCGAAATAGCCGTTGTCGCAGGGGCTGGTCGGCGCCAGCACCAGCACGTCGCCGTCGCGCAACTGCTCGATCGCGACATGCAGCATCCAGTTGTCGCCGGGCGGCGCGCTGATCGTGACGGCCGAACCTGCGATCTGCGCGCCCGACCAGATCGGGCGCATGTGGCTCTGCAGACAGCCCTTGCGGCCCTGCGCCTCGTGGACCGTAGCGACGCCGGCACGGGCCAGCCCCTCGATGATGCCCGCAGGGGCGCGGGCGATGTTCTGGACGACGACGGACATGGCTTACTCCTTAGGCAGGGGGCGTTTCACGGGGGGCGTGCCGTGGGTGTGGAAGGTCTCGATGGTTTTCAGCCCCCAGGCCTGACCCTTCCGGCGATCCGCCTCGGTCCAGATCACCGGCTGCCAGTCCGGGGCCAGGATCAGCCGCGCGCCTGCATTGGCAAGCTCGACCCGGTTGCCCGCCGGTTCCCAGACATACAGGAAGAACGTCCCCTGGATTGCGTGCTTGTGTGGCCCGGTCTCGATATGGACACCGTTTTGCAGAAAGATGTCGGCGGCGCGCAGGATGTCCTCGCGCTGGTCGGTGGCATAGGTGACATGGTGCAGACGGGCCATGCCGCCGCCATGTTCCTCGGTGCAGGCAAGGTCGTAGGTCTTGTTGTTCACGGTGAACCAGCAGCCGCCGATCCGGCCATTGTCCAGCAGGATCATCTCGGTCACGCGACTGCCAAGACAGGTTTCCATGAACCGCCGGAATTCCGTCACGTCCGAGGCGAGCAGGTTCAGGTGATCCAGCCTGCGCGGCGCGGCCCCGGTAAAGGACGAGGCGGTGTTCTTCAGCGCCGCACGTTCCGCCTCGGCCTGGGGCTGATACCATACGGTGTCATAATAGATCTCGAATACATGGCCGAACGGATCCTCGAAACGGAAGGCGCGGCCATGGCTCCGGTCGCCGTCGATCCAGCCGTGGGTCTTGTAGCCCGAGGCCTCGATCGCCCGCACCCGCCGCTCCAGCGCCTCGGGACTGGCGGCGCGATAGGCCACATGGCCGACGCCGGTGCTGTCCGCCCGCGTGAGCTTCAGCGAGCAGTATTCGTAGTCGTCCCAGGCGCGCAGCCAGGCGCTGCCGGCATCCCGGCCCGACAGTTTCAGCCCGTATATCCGGGTGAAGAAATCAAGGCTTTCCTCGAACCGGTCGGTCAGCATCTCGACATGCGCCAGATGGGCGATGTCAAGGCAGGTATTGGTCGGCGTGGTCATGGCTTCTCCCTCTGTCGGGGCTTGCCCCACCGCCCGGCCCTGCCGTTCGCGGCGGGACCGGACGGGGGCGGGAACGGGCACCGCCGCGGCCCCCCCGGCCCCGCGGCTGCAACGGGTCGGACCGAGGCTAGAGCGCGTCGACCGTGCGCGGAAAGACCGACTGGAACCCTTCGGCATATTTCGCCGCCCGGCCGCCCGACTGGCCGCCGGAATTGCGCTGGAAATGGTTGGCGCGGTTCTGGGCGACGCGGGTATAGAAGTCCCACAGGTGCTCCTGCCCTTCCATGCATTCGATGGCGGCCCGCTTGCGGTCCCAGACGGGCGTGATGTCCAGGAAGGTGTCCGGTTTCCAGCCCATCTGTTCGGTCTGGTGCGGCTCGAACAGGTAAAGCTGCGGGGCACCCAGCACCTTTTCGCCCGGATTGTGGCCCCAGGCCTGCGCGATCATCCGGCATTCCAGCGCCACCTGCGTGGCATACATGTGGTCGGTGTTATAGGGATCATACTGGCTGTGGCTCAGCATGAAGGCGGGCTGCACCTTGCGGATCACCTCGACCAGCCGGAACTTGTCGTCCTGCGTCAGGTGAAGCGGATAGTCGCCCAGATCGAATTCGATCAGGTCATGCACGCCCAGCTTGCCGGCGGCCTTTTCCGCCTCGGCCCGGCGGGCGGCCTTGACGCGGTCCAGCGTCATGCCCGGCTCTTTCCACAGCTTGGCGCTTTCGCCGCGCTCCCCGAAGGACAGGCACACCACCGTCACCTCGACCCCCTGTTCGGCGGAAAGCGCGATGGCCCCGCCGCAGCGCCAGACGAAATCGGCGGCATGGGCGCTGATCACCAGCGCGGTGCGTTTCTGTGCCATTGCGGTTCCTCCCCCCGGCGACGGAATACGCGGGTTATCCCGCCGATGCCGCCATCATGCCATTTGAAAATCGCGCGCGAGGCATAAGATCAGTCTATAGCGCATGGATCGGCAGCGCGTTGCGCCGCACTATGGACCGACCGTGGCCAGCAGAAAGGGAAATCTCGATGCCGCAGATCGCGATGATCGGACTGGGAGAGGCGGGCCGCGCCTTCGCCGCCGGATGGGGCAGCGCCATGGTGGGCCATGTCGCGGCCTTTGACCTGCGCGCCGATGAGCAAAGCACGCGACAGGCTGCCCGTTCCCTGGGGCTGACCTGTTCCGACAGTCCCGCCCCGGCGCTGTTGGGCGCGGGGATCGCCTTTTGCCTTGTCACCGCCGATCAGGCCTTGGCCGCGGCGACGGCGGCTGCGCCTTTCCTGCCGCCAGGCCTGCTGTGGCTGGACGGCAATTCCTGCGCCCCCGGCACCAAGCGCCGCGCCGCCGCCGTGGTCGAGGCGGCGGGTGGACGATATGTCGATCTGGCGGTGATGGCCCCCGTCCATCCGCGCCTGCATCGAACGCCCTGCCTGCTGGCCGGGCCCCATGCGGCGGTGGCCGAACAGGCGCTGGCCCCGCTGGGCATGGACCTGACCCTCGCGGGGGACCGCGTGGGCGACGCCTCGTCGATCAAGATGCTGCGCTCGGTCATGATCAAGGGATTCGAGGCGCTGAGCGCCGAATGCCTCCTCGCCGCGCGCCGCGCGGGGGTCGAGGAGGCGGTGCTCGCCTCGCTGCAATCCTCGGACCCCGGCTGGAACTGGGCGGCGCGCGGGGCCTACAATCTGGAACGGATGATGGTCCACGGCGCCCGGCGCGCCGCCGAAATGCGCGAGGTCGCGGAAACGCTGCGCGAACTGGGGCTGCCCGATCGCATGGCGGCTGCGACAGCGCAATGGCAGGACGATCTGGCCGACCTCCACCTGCCCGGCGGCCCCGACGATCTGGCCGACCGCGCGGACCGCATCCTTTCGCGGCTATGAAAGGCAACCTGCGGCACCTGCGGGCCTTTCTGGCGGTGGCGGAAACCGGCTCGATCACGCGGGCGGCCGCGATCTGCAATGTCTCGCAGCCCGCCATCACCCAGGCCGTCGCCAAGCTGGAGCGGCTGGCCCGCCAGCCGCTGTTCCTGCGCCGGACCGGCGGAATGTTCCCGACCGAGGCGGGCGAGGCGCTGCTGTCCCGGCTGCGCCGCGCCTTTGCGCTGCTGGACCCGGCGATGGCCGATCTGGCCCCCCGGCTGCGCCTGACGGCGACGGCCGCGCAGTTGCAGGCACTGGTGGCGCTGGTCGAAGCCGAGAATTTCACCCTTGCCGCGCGCCGGATGGGCCTGGCGCAGCCCACGGTCCACCGCGCCATCACCGCGCTGGAGGACGAGGCGGGCCGGCCGCTGTTTGAACGCCGGGCCCACGGCGCCCTGCCCATCCGCGCGGCGCAGGCGCTGGCACAGGCGGCACAACTGGCCTTTGCCGAACTGGATCAGGCCGAATCGGATCTTGCCGAACTGGCGGGGCACGAGGTCGGGCGCATCGTCATCGGGGCGATGCCGCTGTCGCGGTCGCATCTGCTGCCGCGCGCCATTGCCCGGTTCAGGCTGCACCGGCCCACCTTGCCGATCCGGGCGCTGGACGGTCCCTATGACGACATGATGGCCGGCCTGCGCCGGGGCGAGGTGGATTTCCTGATCGGCGCCCTGCGCGAGCCCACCCCCATCGGCGATGTCCAGCAGCAGCGGCTTTTCGACGATACGCTGGTGATGGTCGCCCGCCCCGGCCATCCGCTGGCAGGCAATGCCGCCGTCTCCATCCCCGAGATTGCCCGGTTTCCGGTCGTCGTTGCGGCCGAAGGCGTGCCCGCCCGCCATGCCTTTGACCGGCTTTTCGCCGAAACCGGCCCTCCGGCCAGTCTTGTGGAAACCGGCTCGATGATCCTGATGCGCGAGGTGTTGCGCGTATCGGACCATATCGGCTGCATCTCGGGCCTTCAGGTCGCGGCCGAGGTCGAGTTGGGGTCCTTGGCGATTCTGCCCGCCGACATGCGCCAGACGACGCGACCAATCGGCCTGACCCTGCGGCGCGACTGGGTGCCGACGCGCGCGCAGGCGGAATTCCTGTCGGACCTGCGCGCGGTCGCGCTGGACCGGCGGGACGAGGGGTAGAGGCCCGCGCGTTTCATCTTCGGGATTACTTCGCCGGTCTTCTGCGCTAGGTGAAAGGGTGAAGGAGACACGTCATGCCCCCCGATCCTGCCCGCCCCGACACCGACCGGATCGAGGTGATCGCCCCGAACTTGAAGCGCCGCCTGTCGGGCGTCACCGCCACCATCGTGCGGCTGGTGCCGTTGCAGGCGCGCCAGATCGGCATCGTGGCGACCGGGCCGGGGCTGCCGGACGACCTGCCGCATATCCCGATTGCACGCTGTTTCACCCTGCCGCGCCGCCGCTGGCGGGTGTGGCACGCGCGGCGGAATACGGAAATGTTGTTGGGGTTGGTGCTGCGGCATCTGTTCCGGCGCAGGCTGCGGATGATGTTTACCTCGGCGTCGCAGCGCAAGCATACCGGATATACCAGATGGCTGATCGGGCGGATGGAGGCGGTGGTGGCGACCTCGGCCAAGACCGCCGGCTATCTGGAGGTGCCCGCCACCGTGGTCATGCACGGCATCGACACCGAGACGTTTCGCCCCGCCACGGATCGCCCCGCCCTGCGCGCGAGGCTGGGCCTGCCGGACGGGGTGCTGATCGGCTGTTACGGCCGCATCCGGGCGCAAAAGGGCACGGATGTCTTCGTCGATGCGATGATCGCGGTGCTGCGCGACCACCCCGAGGCCACGGCTCTGGTCATGGGCCGCGCCACCGACGAACATTCCGGCTTTCTGGAGCAGTTGCAGGCCAAGGTTGCCGATGCCCGGATGGAGCGCCGGATCCTGTTCCTGCCCGAAGTGACCGTGGACCGGATGGCGGACTGGTATGCAGCACTTGACCTCTACGTCGCCCCGCAACGCTGGGAGGGCTTTGGCCTGACCCCGCTGGAGGCGATGGCCTGTGGCGTGCCTGCCGTCGCCACCCGCGTGGGCGCGTTCGAGGAATTGGTGATCGAAGGGGCGACCGGATCTTTGGTTGAGCCGGGCAGCGAGCCTGCCATGGCGGGCGCGGTGCGGCACTGGCTGGACGATACCGCCGGGCTGGCGGCGGCGGGGGTGGCCGCGCGGGCGCAGGCCGTGGCCCATCACCGGATCGAGGACGAGGCGGCAGCCCTGGTCGCGATCTACCGCCAACTGCTGGCGAAACCATGACCCGGCTGGGGTTCCTGATCGCCCGCACCCTGCGGGATGAAGCGGCGCTGCAACGGCTTTCCGTGCCAGAGGCCGAGGTGCTGGCACAGGTCGCCGGGCGGCGTGTGGCGCTGGTCGGCAATGCCCGATCCCTCGCCGAAGGGCAGCGTGGGGCACAGATCGACGCCGCCGATCTGGTGATCCGCATCAACCGCGCGCCGATGCCTTCCCCGCAAAGCCACGGCACACGGACCGACATTCTGGCGCTGGCGACCTCGATCCCGCAGGCGGATCTGGACCGCC
>JASGFG010000122.1:0-6023 GCA_047605605.1 Paracoccaceae bacterium
CCCCTCTGCCCCGCGCGCGAGGCGGGCGCAGCCAAGGCTTGCCGTCGATCTCGATCACCTGCCACTCCGCGCCGCGCTCAAGGCGGGCGCCATCGGGGGGCCGCATGGATCATGTAACTGCCCGTTTGCCCCGCGCATGGGTCGGGTATCCCGCTTCTGCTGATCTGATCGGCGGTTTCCCGGCGGATCGTAGGCAATCCTCTCGCCGGCCACGGAAATTTGTGCCGCTGTGCGGCAAGTCGTGCTAATGTCCGGGAAAAGAAACGGGGCAGAGACGTGACAGTTTCCGAGTGCGCGGGGGGAACCCGCTGATGTGCCGCTGGGCCGCCTATGTGGGCGAACCGATCTTTCTGGAAGAGATTGTCAGCCGCCCGGGACATTCCCTGATCCATCAGAGCCATTGCGCCACGCAATGCCACACCGCGATCAATGCCGACGGGTTCGGCATGGCGTGGTATGGCGAAAGACCCGAGCCGGGGCTTTACCGCGACGTGATGCCCGCCTGGTCGGACCCCAACCTGAAAAGCCTTGTGGCGCAGGTGAAATCGGGGCTTTTCCTGGCGCATGTGCGGGCCAGCACGGGAACGGCGACCAGCCGCAACAACTGTCACCCCTTTGCGGTCGGGCGGTGGAGCTTCATGCACAACGGCCAGATCGGCGGGTATGAGGCATTCCGGCGGCAGGCCGACATGCTGATCCCCGACGCGCTTTATGCGCAAAGGAAGGGTGCGACCGACAGCGAGGCGCTGTTCCTGATCGCCCTGGCCGAGGGGTTGGAGCATGATCCGAAGGGCGCGCTGCAACGCGCGGCGGCCAAGGTCATCGCGCTGAGCCGTCAGCAGGGCGACGCCCCGCATCTGCGGCTGACCGCCGCGCTGTCAGACGGGAATCGGCTTTATGCGATCCGCTATGCGACCGACGATCACGCGCCGAGCCTCTGGCATCGCTGGTCCGATACGCGGCGCGGCCGCGCGGTGGTGTCCGAACCGCTGGAGACCGACGAGGCCGATTGGGTGGAGGTTCCGCCGGGGTCCTTTTGCACTTTCGAGGGCGGCGCGGTCCGGGTGGAGGCCTTTGCGCCGATGCCGGTGCCCCTGGCGGCCTGAGGGTGTTTGCGCGCGGGTCCCGCGGGGCGCGCGGCCTCGTCCTTGTGGACCGCGCCTTCTTGCGCCGCTAGGGTGCGCGCATGGGGCAGCCACTGGTCATCTTCGATTGCGACGGCGTGCTGATCGACAGCGAGGTGATCAGCGCGCGGATGCTGATTGCCGAACTGGCGCTGCATGGCGTGCAGATGGACATGGCCTTTGTCAGCCGGCATTTTCTGGGCCGGTCCTATCCGGTGGTTCTGGCTGAGGTGCGGGCGCGGTGGGGCGTGGACCTGCCGCCGAGTTTCGAGGCCGATTACCGCGCGCGGCTGCTGGCGGCGTTCGACCGCGATCTGCGGGTGATGCCCGGCGCGGTTCAGGCGGTGCTGCGGGTGCGGGGGGCCTATTGCCTTGCCACTTCGTCCAGCCCCGAGCGGCTGGCCCGGTCGCTGGACATCACCGGGCTGACCGGGCTGTTCGCGGGCCGGGCCTTTACCGCCAGCGAGGTGAAACGCGGCAAGCCGATGCCCGATCTGTTCCTGCACGCCGCCGCGCGGATGGGGGCCGCGCCCGAGGATTGCGTGGTGATCGAGGACAGTCTGAACGGCGTGCGTGCCGGGCTGGCCGCGGGGATGACGGTCTGGCGGTTCACCGGCGGCAGCCATCTGGCGGGGCTGGACCTGACGCCGCCGCTGGATGCGATGGCGCACCGCACCTATGCCGATTTCACCGGCCTGACCGATGACAATCCCCAGCTTTTCGCGGAAAAGACCCCAGCATGAGTGACGATCCCAGCCCCGAAGACGATGCGGCGCGCGCCGCCTGGCTTTACTACGTCGGCGGCATGACGCAGGACCAGATCGCGCGCGAGATGGGCGTGTCGCGCCAGCGGGCGCAAAGGCTGGTCAGCAAGGCGATGGCCGAGGGGCTGGTGCATGTGCGGCTGAACCATCGGCTGGCCTCGTGCCTGACGCTGGAGCAGCGGCTGGCCGAGCGGTTCGCGCTGACCCGGTGCCGGGTGGCGCCCGGTGTGCCGGGGCTGGACCCGGCGCTGGCCATTGCGCCCGCCGCGGCGGCCGAACTGGAGCGGGTGCTGCGAGAAAGCGATCCGCTGGTCATCGCGCTTGGCACGGGCCGTGCGATGCGCGGCATGGTCGAGGCGACGGGCGATGTGCAGGCGCCGCAGCATCGTCTCGTCTCGCTGATCGGGAATATCGCGCCGGACGGCTCGGCCAGCTTTTTCGACGTGATCATGCGGCTGGCCGACAAGGTGCGCGCGCCGCATTACCCGATGCCCGTGCCGGTGATCAGCGCCACGCCCGAGGAGAATGCGGCCTTCCGGTCCTTTCCCCCGGTGCGCAAGGTGATCGAACTGGCGCAGGCCGCGGATGTGACCTTTGTGGGCGTGGGCCAGATGGGGGGCGATGCGCCGCTGCTGGCCGACGGGTTCCTGACCGGGGCCGAACTGGCCGAGATGCAGGAGCTGGGCGCCACGGGCGAGATCTGCGGCTGGGTCTATGATTCGGATGGTAATTACGTCCAGCACGGCACCAATGCGCGGGTGGGCGGCATCCGGGTGCGGCCGGGGCAGGCCGCCCCGGTGATCGGAATCGCCGCCGGGGCGTCCAAGGTGCCGGCGATTGCTGCGGCGCTGAAATCCCGCATTCTCAATGGGTTGATCACCGACGAGCCCACGGCGCGGGCCATTCTGGGCGCCTGATCCCTTTGCATCTGCGGCGAGGAATTGGGGTTGACGGATCGTATCCGGTTATGAGCAATTACCCATAAGGCGGTCAAATGCTCATCGCCGAACGGGAGGATTACCGATGAAGATTTCGATGCGCGCGGCGTTTGCCGCGTCGGTCGCGCTTTGCCTTGGGCAGGCCGCGATGGCCGAGACGACGATCACCGTCGCCACCGTGAACAACGGCGACATGGTGCGGATGCAGGGGCTGATGGATGCGTTCTATGCCAAGCACCCCGACATCAAGGTCGAATGGGTCACGCTGGAAGAAAACGTCCTGCGCCAGAAGGTCACGACCGACATCGCCACCAAGGGCGGCCAGTATGACGTGATGACCATCGGCACCTATGAGGTTCCGATCTGGGGCAAGCAGGGCTGGCTGGTCAGCCTGAACGATCTGCCCAAGGAATGGGACGCCGACGACTTTCTGCCCGCGATCCGCAATGGCCTGACCATCGACGGCAACCTGTATGCAGCACCGTTCTACGGCGAAAGCTCGATGGTGATGTATCGCAAGGACCTGATGGAAAAAGCCGGGCTGACCATGCCCGAGGCGCCGACCTGGACCTTCATCAAGGAAGCCGCCGAAAAGATGACCGACAAGTCGGCCGAGGTCTATGGCATCTGCCTGCGCGGCAAGGCGGGCTGGGGCGAGAACATGGCCTTCCTGTCGGCCATGTCGAACTCGTTCGGGGCCAAATGGTTCGACATGGACTGGAAACCCCAGTTCGACCAGAAGCCCTGGGCCGATACGCTGAACTTCTACCTTGACCTGATGAAGAACTACGGCCCCCCCGGCGCGTCGAACAACGGCTTCAACGAGAACCTGGCTTTGTTCCAGCAGGGCAAATGCGGCATGTGGATCGACGCGACCGTTGCCGCGTCCTTCGTGACCAACCCCAAGGAATCCAAGGTGGCCGATCAGGTCGGCTTTGCTCTGGCGCCCGACAACGGCTTGGGCAAGCGGGGCAACTGGCTTTGGGCCTGGAACCTGGCGATCCCGGCCGGGACGCAAAAGGTCGATGCGGCAAAGACCTTTGTGGAATGGGCCACGTCGAAGGAATACCTGGATCTCGTCGCCTCGAAAGAGGGCTGGGCCAACGTGCCGCCCGGCACCCGCAGCTCGCTTTATGCAAACCCCGAATATGCCAAGGTGCCATTTGCAAAGATGACGCTGGACAGCATCAATTCGGCTGATCCAACGCATCCGACCGTTGACCCGGTTCCTTACGTCGGCGTGCAGTTCGTGGCGATCCCCGAGTTTCAGGCGATCGGCACGGCGGTGGGGCAGCAGTTCTCGGCCGCCCTTGCCGGGTCGGCCACGGCGGAACAGGCGCTGGCCGCGGCGCAAGCCCTGACCACGCGGGAAATGACGAAGGCCGGCTACATCAAGTAACGGCCTCTTCCCAGGGCCGTTCGGGTTTGCAAGCCGCCCGGACGGCCTTTCCCTCGGGGCGCGTGCGCGCGTCTTGCCGGACTGCCCGCGCCCCACATTTCCTTTTCCGAACGGGACGACCGCAATGGCGACGCAGAATTCGCGCCGGGCCGCGCGCCTCATGATCTCGCCCGCAGTGATCTTGCTGCTGGTCTGGATGATCGTGCCGCTGGCGATGACGCTCTACTTTTCGTTCCTGAACTACAACCTGCTGATGCCGGGCAACGAAAGCTGGGCGGGGTTCGAGAATTACAAGTGGTTCCTGACCGATCCGGCCTTTCTGGCGGCGATCAGGAACACGCTGCTGCTGGTCGTGGGCGTGCTGCTGATCACCACCATCGGCGGCATCCTGCTGGCGCTGCTGCTGGACCAGCCGATGTGGGGGCAGGGGATCGTGCGCGTGCTGGTCATCGCGCCGTTCTTCGTGATGCCCACGGTCGCGGCGCTGGTCTGGAAGAATATGTTCATGAACCCGGTCAACGGGTTGTTCGCCCATCTGGCCAAGGCCCTGGGGTTGCAGCCCTATGATTTCCTGTCGCAGGCGCCGCTGGCTTCGATCACGCTGATCGTCGCCTGGGCCTGGCTGCCGTTTGCGACGCTGATCCTGCTGACCGCGCTGCAATCGCTGGACCGCGAGCAGATGGAGGCGGCCGAGATGGATGGCGCGGGCTGGTTCGCGCGGTTCTTCTACATCACCCTGCCGCATCTGACGCGCTCGATCACCGTGGTGATCCTGATCCAGACGATCTTTCTGCTGTCGGTGTTCGCGGAAATCCTTGTCACCACCAACGGCGGTCCGGGCACGGCTTCGACGAACCTGACTTACCTCGTCTATGCGCAATCGCTGTTGCAATTCGACGTGGGCATGGGGTCGGCGGGCGGCATCGTGGCGGTCATCCTCGCCAATATCGTCGCCTTCTTCCTGATGCGCATGATCGGCAAGAACCTGGAGAACTGAAGATGGCCCGCCGCGTCACCCCGGCCCGCAAGGCCATCGTCACCGCCGCCGCCTGGATCGTCGGGCTGCTGATCTTCTTTCCGATCCTGTGGATCATCATCCTGGGCTTCAAGACCGAGGGCGATGCCATCAAGACCCCGCTGGAGGTTCTGGGCGCCCCCTGGACGCTGGAAAGCTATCACGCCGTCAACGAACGGTCGGACTATCTGCTGCACTTCTGGAACTCGGTGGTGATCTCGGTCGGCTCGACGCTGGTGGGGCTGATCATCGCGATCCCGGCCGCCTGGGCCATGGCCTTCGTGCCGGGCAAGCGGACCAAGGACCTGCTGATGTGGATGCTGTCGACCAAGATGATGCCCGCGGTCGGCGTGCTGATCCCGATGTATCTGATGTTCCGCAACCTTGGCCTGCTGGACACGCGCATCGGGCTGGTGGGGGTGCTGACGCTGATCAACCTGCCGATCATCGTCTGGATGCTGTATACCTATTTCAAGGAAATTCCGGGTGAGATCCTTGAGGCGGCGCGGATGGACGGCGCGTCCCTGCGCAATGAAATCCTGCATGTGCTGACGCCGATGGCGGTGCCGGGCATCGCCTCGACTGTTCTCTTGAACATCATCCTCGCGTGGAACGAGGCGTTCTGGACGCTGAACCTGACGACATCGAAGGCAGCACCCCTGACCACCTTCATCGCCGGGTTCTCGGCGCCCGAGGGGCTGTTCTACGCCAAACTTTCGGCCGCCAGCACCATGGCGATCGCCCCGATCCTGATCCTCGGCTGGTTCAGCCAGAAACAACTCG
>JASGFG010000123.1:0-6013 GCA_047605605.1 Paracoccaceae bacterium
TTTTTCCCCTCGACCAGCATCGGCTCGGTCATGTCGCAGACGGTGGCCTGCGCCATCGGCGCGCGTTTCAGAAACCGGAACGCCACGTCGCCCGTGCCGCCCGCCACGTCCAGCAGCCGCTGGCCGTCGCGCGGGTTCAGCCAGTCCATCATCGCGTCCTTCCACAGCCGGTGGACGCCGCCCGACATCAGGTCGTTCATGATGTCGTATTTGCTGGCCACGCGGGAAAAGACGCCATGCACCATCCCGGCCTTTTCGCCTTCGGGCACGTCCTGAAAGCCGAAATGGGTGGTGGTCTTTTGTTCGTCCATGGCTTCGCCCCGCAAAACTCGCCTCGGGGATATACCGCAGGGGCCGGAAACGGAACCGGTTTATCTGCCGCAGGCGGGGAAGGGGGGCTGTCTGCCCCCCTCGGCCTGCGGCCTCACCCCCCGAGGATATTTCCGTCCAGAAAGAGGGGGCAGGGGCGGGGTTGGCATCAACGGGGCCGCTGCATAGTTTGGGGGCGAGAGTGAAAGGATGGATCGCCCATGCCCGAACTGCCCGAAGTCGAGACCGTCCGCCGCGGGCTGGAGCCGGTGATGACGGGCGCGGTGATCGCGGCGGCGCAGGTCAACCGGCCCGATCTGCGCTGGCCCTTTCCGCCGCGCATGGCGGAGCGGTTGGCGGGCGCGCGGGTGTTGGGGTTGCGGCGGCGGTCGAAGTATATCCTGGGCGATCTGGACACGGGCGAGACGCTGCTGATCCATCTGGGCATGTCGGGGCGGATGCTGGTTTCCGGCGCGGTGCTGGGCCAGTTCCATCACGACCATCCCGCGCCGCAAAAGCACGACCATGTGGTGCTGGACATGGCCAACGGCGCGCGCGTCACCTTCAACGATGCGCGGAGGTTCGGGGCGATGGATCTGATGCCGACGGCGGGGGCCGAGGCGCATCCGCTGCTGGCCGGACTGGGGCCGGAGCCTTTGGGCAATGCCTTTGACGGTGACTATCTGGCGGCGCGGCTGCGGGGGCGGGCGATGCCGGTCAAGGCGGCGCTGCTGGATCAGAAGATCGTGGCGGGTCTGGGCAACATCTATGTCTGCGAGGTGCTGTTCCGCGCCGGGATCGACCCGCGCACACCCGCGGGTGCGCTTGGCGATGACCGTGCGGCAGCGCTGGTGCCGCTGATCCGGCAGGTGCTGGACGAGGCCATCGCGGCGGGCGGGTCCTCACTGAAGGATTACCGGCAAGCCGACGGGGAACTGGGCTATTTCCAGCACACCTTTCGTGTCTATGACCGCGAGGGGGAGCCCTGCGCCACCCCCGGCTGCGGGGGCACCGTCGCGCGGGTGGTGCAATCGGGGCGGTCGTCCTTCTACTGCCCGATCTGCCAGAGGGGTTGATCGCGGGGCCGTTGCTGATAGGACTCGGCCCCGCAAGCAAAGGGGACGCGCCATGGCCTATGAGACCATCATCGTCGAGATCGAGGATTACATCGCCCTGATCCGGCTGAACCGGCCCGAGGCGCTGAACGCCCTGAACGCGCAGCTGGTGGCCGAACTGGCCGAGGCGCTGACCGCCGCCGACCGCAACGACAAGGTGCGCTGTATCGTCGTGACCGGGTCGGAAAAGGCCTTTGCCGCCGGGGCGGACATCAAGGAAATGTCGACCAAGGGCTTTGTCGATGCGTTCACCGGCGATCTGTTCGGGGCCGAGGTCGACCAGATCCTGCGCGTGCGCAAGCCGATCATCGCCGCGGTCTCCGGCTATGCCCTGGGCGGCGGTTGCGAGCTGGCGATGATGTGCGATTTCATCATCGCCGCGGATACCGCGAAATTCGGCCAGCCCGAGATCAACCTGGGCGTCGTCGCCGGCATCGGCGGGACGCAGCGCCTGACCCGCGCGGTCGGCAAGGCCAAGTCGATGGATATGCACCTGACCGGCCGCTTCATGGATGCGGCCGAGGCCGAGCGGTCGGGCCTGGTCAGCCGCGTCGTCCCGGCGAAATCGCTGCTGGACGAGGCGATGAAGACCGCGGCCAAGGTGGCCGAGAAATCCATGGTCGCCGTCATGGCAGTGAAAGAGGCGGTGAACCGCGCGCAGGAAACCACCCTGCGCGAGGGCCTGCTGTTCGAGCGGCGGCTTTTCCACGCGCTTTTCGCCACCGAGGACCAGAAGGAGGGCATGGCCGCCTTTCTGGAAAAGCGCACGCCGCAATTCCGCGACCGCTGATTCCCCCTTTCCTTTGGCGCGCCCTTCGCCTATAGCGACCGCCGACATGCGCGTGGGCCCGCTTAGGCAAGATTCGCACCCTCCCCTTTGCGGATGGTGCATCGGGGTCTTTTGCGCAATCACCAAACGCAAGAGACAGGACCACCGAAATGGCCAATACCGAACAGTCCAAGAAACGCGCCCGCCAGTCCGAGGCGCGCTATGCCGTGAACAAGGCCCGCCGTTCGCGCATCCGCACCTTCCTGCGCAAGGTCGAGGAAGCCATCGCCTCGGGCGATGCCGCCGCCGCCGCCGAGGCGCTGAAGAACGCCCAGCCGGAACTGGCCCGCGGCGTGTCCAAGGGCGTCCTGCACAAGAACACCGTTGCCCGCAAAATGTCGCGCCTGTCGTCGCGCGTGAAGGCCGTCGGCGCCGAAAAGGCGTGATCCCCAGGGATTAACCTTCTGGAAAGATTGATGAAGGCGCGTCCCGTCCGGGGCGCGCCTTTGCATTTTGCGGCGCGCCTCCGTCGCCCGGCGTTGCCGTTTTGCACAGGCTGGGGGATTCGCTGCGACAAATCTGTGTCAACCGAGAAGATCGGTTGCGGGCGCCTGCGCGGGCTTGCTAGCTTGCCCCTGCGATTCACTTCGTCCTGGGGGACATAACGGGGTTCACCGCCATTTTCCGCCGCCCGGCCACTGCCATGGCCGGGCAAGTCTGACAAGGAAAGTGGCATGAAATCAGTTGGTTGTGCTGTCTGCGGTTCCGTCTGCGACACACATGTGCGACGGCGCGGGGGTCGGCGGGGGTCCGCCGCCCCGGCCGTGGCACCGATGCTGCACCTGGAGGTGCGCGGCAACCGGATCATGTCCGGCGGCGCGCTTCCGGTGTCTCTGGCCGTTCCCGATGACGAAGGGGGGATAACGAAAAACAGGGTCCTGCCGGGAAACCGGGGCAAGGGGCCCGGAACGGGTCGAGAGAATGACGAACGAAACTTGGGGCAGGGTGCGCGAGTCGCTGATCGAGAGGGTGGGCAAGAACAACTATGTCACCTGGATCGAACCGCTCCGCCTGGCCGACCTGAAGAACGGCGTCGCCCGGTTCGAGGTGCCGACGATGTTCTTTGGCGACTGGGTGCAGCGCAATTTTGCCGATCACATCCGCTCGCAGCTGGTCCAGTCCGGCGCCGAGGTGGAGCGGGTGGAGTTTTCGGTCGGCCGCTCCAGGGCGGCGGCCCCGAAAGCCGCGCCTGCCCCGAGGTCCGCGCCGCGGCCCCGCGCCGGGGACGAGGGGCTGGCGGGTGCGCCGCTCGATTCGCGGTTCACCTTTGACAGTTTCGTGGTGGGCAAGCCGAACGAGCTGGCCCATGCTGCCGCGCGTCGCGTGGCCGAGGGCGGGCCGGTCAACTTCAACCCGCTGTTTCTCTATGGCGGCGTGGGTCTGGGCAAGACCCACCTGATGCACGCCATCGCGCACGAGCTTCAGGCCAAGCGGCCCGATCTGCGAGTGCTTTACCTGTCGGCCGAACAGTTCATGTATCGCTTCATCCAGGCGCTGCGCGAAAAGCAGATCATGGATTTCAAGGAACTGTTCCGGTCCGTCGACGTGCTGATGGTCGATGACGTGCAGTTCATCGCCGGCAAGGATTCCACCCAGGAGGAATTCTTCCACACCTTCAACGCGCTGGTCGACCAGAACAAGCAGATCGTCATTTCCGCCGACCGTGCCCCCGGCGAGATCAAGGATCTGGAGGAGCGGATCAAGTCGCGCCTGCAATGCGGGCTGGTGGTCGACCTGCATCCGACCGATTACGAACTGCGCCTCGGCATCCTTCAGCAGAAGGCCGAGCTTTACCGCCAGCAGTATCGAGGCCTTGTCCTGACCCCCGGCGTGCTGGAGTTTCTGGCCCATCGCATCACCACCAATGTCCGCGTGCTGGAAGGCGCGCTGACGCGGCTGTTCGCCTTTGCCTCGCTGGTCGGGCGCGAGATCACGCTGGATCTGACGCAGGAATGCCTTGCCGACATCCTGCGCGCCAGCGACCGCAAGCTGACGATCGAGGAAATCCAGCGTCGCGTCGCCGAACATTACAACATCCGCCTGTCCGACCTGATCGGGCCGAAACGGGTGCGCACCATCGCCCGCCCGCGCCAGATCGCCATGTATCTGGCCAAGCAGCTGACCAGCCGCAGCCTGCCGGAAATCGGCCGTCGCTTCGGCGGGCGCGATCACACCACCATCATGCACGGCATCCGCAAGGTCGAGGAGCTGATGTCCACCGACAGCCAGCTTTCCGACGATCTGCAAATGCTGCGGCGTCTGCTTCAGGGCTGAGGTGCGGGGGCGGTGCGCCCCCTCGCTTCAGTCGTAGAAGGGCGTCATCTGCGCCACGACGACCGAGTTTTCCTGCAAGGCGCGCTCCATCAGGGCGCGCTCGTCCTCGGGGATCTCGGCGCCGGTGGCAAGCTGCTCCTCCAGCGTGCCATATCCGGTGACATCCAGCGGGGCCAGATCCGCCTCCTTCAGGATCGCCACGGTTTCGCGCACCGCCTCGGCCTCGTCCACGCCGCTGGCATAGCAGATCAGCGCGGCCCCCGTGGCCTTGTCGGGCAGGCCGTCGCCCGCCTTGCGGCCGACCTCGACCACCAGCGTATAGACCTGCTGCGGGCGCTTGGGTTTGACGGCGGGGTCGTCGGACATGGATCGGGCCTCCTGATCTGGCCCGCCTGTCCTGCCAGCCCTCAGCCCGCCTTGCAAGGCGGCGCGTCGACGGCGGCGGTCCAGCGGTCACCCCCGCAGGCATCGCACCGCTCTGGCCGATGGTCCGCCACCTTGCCGCAGTTCAGGCAGCAGGGCGCCTCCCCCGGCCCCGGCGGGCCGGGCCGGGCCAGTTCCACCGGCGGCACGATCCGCAGCCCGGGTCGCGGCGGATCGGCGGGAAACAGCGAAATCTCGCCCGACGGCTCCAGATAGGCAAACCGCAGCGCGCCTAGGTTCTCGACCCCCTTCAGGCGCAGCATCTCCATCAGTTCCAGCGCCCCCATCTCATGCGCCTGCATCCCGTCGCAGAGGATCGTCCCGTCGCGCAGCACCTCGACCGGCTCGCCGTCGATCACGCTCTTGGTGCCGGGCCAGCGGCGGATCGCGGTGTCCACCGCCTTGTCCAGCAGGACGATCAGCAGGATCACCAGCATCGCATGAAGCAGCGGCACCTCGGGGTAGAACAGCGCATCCCCCACCGCCGAGCCGAGCGCGATCACCAGCAGGAATTCCACGATCGACATCTGCGCGATGCTGCGCCCGCCGATCCAGCGCAACAGAACTGCCGTCCACAGCCAGATGACCAGCACGCGGACCAGGATTTCCGCCAGAAACAGCGGCGGCGCATCGCCCAGAAGCATCCGCTGCCAGTCAAACGGGGTCACGTCGTCCAAGGGCGGTCTCTCCTGTCCTGCGGCGGTTCGTTGGAACTGCCGCGCAGATAGCGCGTTGGCGCAAAGGGCAAGGGAGACAACACGATGACCACCGGCACCACCGCCACCCGCAGGCGCCGCCTGCACGATTCGACGCCGTTCTGGGCGCAGACGCCGGGCATATCGGTGCCTGCCACCGCCACGCGCTTGCGCCAGTCCTGGGATGTGATCATCGTCGGCACCGGCATTTCCGGCGCGCTGATGGCCGAGGCGCTGACCCGGCGGAAACGACGGGTGCTGATTCTTGACCGGCGGGTGCCAGTGCGCGGCTCGTCGCTCGCCTCGACCGCGATGGTCCAGCATGAAATCGACATGCCGCTGTCGGAACTGGCGCGGCTGCGGGGGGC
>JASGFG010000124.1:0-5967 GCA_047605605.1 Paracoccaceae bacterium
AGCAGCACGAAGGTGACAAGGCTGACCCCCAGCAGGATCAGAACCGCCTGCACCAGCCGCCGGACAAGATAGGCCGTCATCCGTCGCGCCCCCTCTGCACCGGGTCCAGCACGTCGCGCAGGGCATCGCCCACCAGGTTGAAGGCCAGCGCCAGAAGGACGATGGCCGCGCCGGGAATGAACACCAGCCAGGGCGCCGCCTGAAACCAGGTCTGGTTTTCAAAGATGATGTTGCCCCAGCTGGGCGTCGGCGGCTGCACCCCCACGCCCAGAAAGGACAGCGTCGCCTCCAGCAGCACGGTGGTCGAAATCCCCAGCGTGCCCCAGACGATCACCGTCGGCACCAGATGCGGCAGGATGTGGCGAAAGAGGATCCGCCCCGTCCCCGCGCCCAGGGTGCGTTCGGCGGCGATGAATTCGCGCTCGGCCAGGGCGGTCGTCTCGGTATAGACCACGCGGGCGACCTGCACCCAGTTCACCAGCGCGATCACCATCACCACGATCCAGAGCGAGGGCGAGAACACCGCCGCCAGACAGATCGCCAGCAGCAGCGCCGGAAAGGCCATCATCAGATCGGTCAGCCGCATCAGCGCGCCGCCGATCCAGCCGCGAAAGAACCCGGCCGTCACGCCGACCAGCGTGCCGATGGCCAGCGCGATCCCGTTCGCCACGACCCCGATCACCAGCGAGGTCTGCGCGCCATACAGCATCCGCGCGAACAGGTCGCGCCCCAGCAGGTCGGTGCCGAAGGCAAAGGCGCCCCCCGGCGGCATCGGCGCCCCTTCCAGCGTCAGCCCGTCGAACAGCTGTTCCTCGGGGGGATGGGGGGCGATCCATGGCGCAAGGACCGCCCCCAGCACCACGACCGCGATGATGATCAGACCCAAAAGCGCCAGCCTGCGCCGCAGCAGGCGGCGGATCGCGCCTGCACGGCGCGGGGACGGCGCGGTAACGGCGGCGTCAGTCATCGGCGGCCCCTTCGGCGCGCGGGCCGCGCTGCGCGGAAACGACGCGCTCCGCCGCTGCCTCGAAGCTGATGCGCCAGGCCATCGCCATGGCGCGCAACTGGGCATAGGCCTCGTCCTCGGTCTTGCCGCGGCCCATCAGCAGGGTCACGGCGCGCACCACCGTCTGCCGCTGGTCCAGCCGGGCGCGCAGGGAGGCGATCTCGGCCCCCAGCGACTGGCGCGCGTCAAAGGCGGCCCGCGCGATCAGCAGGGCGGAAAACGCCCCCCCGTCGCCCACGGGTTTCAGAAGCTGCGCATCGGCCCCGGCGTTCAACGCCCATTCGATGCGGCCCGGCGCCTCGGACCCGATCAGCGCGATCATCGGCATCGGGGCATCGCCCGGTCCCCATGGGAACTGGCTGTCGTGGCCGTGGTCGGCGTCGAAAAAGATGAAATCGGCGGCGATGGCCGAGGCGGGCAGGTCGGGCCAGCAATGTTCCACCGTCAGGCCGATGGCGTCCAGCTGACGGTCCAGCGCCTGCACCGTCGGATGCGGGCGGTGCAGCAGGATGGCGCGCGCGCCGCCCAGGTTCTGGCCATGGACCCGGCGCCTCATGGCACCACCCGCAGCTGCGGCGCCAGCCGGGGCAGCGCCCGCCCGCCCCTCAGGTAGGGATCGCCCGGCAGCCGCCCGAAATCCCGCATCACGCGGAATCTGCCGCCTTCGGCACGCGCGACCAGCACGGGCAGGGTGGTGTGATGCGTCTTGCGATCCACGCCGATGGTCGCGGCCGCCCCCTCGGTCAGCAGCGCCGCCAGCGGCAGCGCCTCGGCCCCCGGCCGCCCGGCCAGCAGCCGCGCCAGCCGCCAGACCGCCGCATGGCCCGCCTCTTCGTGGGAAGAGCCGAAACGGTCGCCCCCGGCCGAGGGGTCGCGGAAATACGGCCCCGCCGCGATCACCCCTTCGGCCGCGGGACCGATGGCGGGCAGTTCGCATTCCGTCAGGTTGCAGGACAGGACCGGACAACGGGCGGGTGTGAAATGGGCATCCTGCCGGCCCAGTTCGGCATAGGCGTTCAGAAAGCGGTATTGCGTCGCGCCGATCAGGTTGTTCAGGATGAAATCCGGCCGGGTGGCGCGGATCTCCTCGATCATGCGGTCGACATCCAGCGAGCCGATGGGCAGATAGCGTTCGCCCAGAACCTCGCCGCCATGTTCGCCGATCACCTCGCGGGCGAGGCGGTTCATCTCCCACCCCCAGATGTAGTTCGAGCCGGTCAGAAATCCGCGCCGTCCGAACTGCACGAAGGTCCAGCCCAGAAGCGGCAGCAGATGCTGATTGGGGCAGGCATGGCTGTAGACCACATGGTCGGATGCCTCGAACCCTTCGTAGGGCTGGTTATACCACAGGGTCGCCCCGGCCCGTTCCATCACGGGGATCACTTCCTTGCGGCTCCACGAGGTGACGCATCCGATGACATGGCGCGCCCGGCTGCTGCGCAGGATCTCGTCGCAAAGCGGGCCGTAAAGGTCGATGTTGCCGCCGGGATCGCGTTCGACCGGCATCAGGGTGATGTCCAACGCCGGATCGTCGTTCACCTCGGCCACGGCGGCAAGAACGCCGGTCCGGCAGGCCTCGGCGATCAGCGAATAGCTGCCCGATCGGGAATACAGAAGCCCAAGGTCGATGCGTCGTCTCATGCCGTTCCAAAACGAAAAGCCCCGGCTCCGGCCGGCGCCAGGGGCGCGGGCACGGAATCGGGGCCTGATTGCCGATTATGATCGTTACAGATGAATGGGCCAGCCGGTCCCCCGTCAAGGGCCTGTCTTGCGCTACGCCTCCAACGGATGAATTTGCGCGGCATTTGGGGCTGGCTCCGGCAGGCGCGGGCGATTTGCCTAAAAATTAGCCTGTCCGGGCAGGGCTGCGGGGCGGATGTCTTCGTCACAAGTGTGCCGCCCGCCGCGGCCTGTCACGGCCGATCCCCGCAAGGGTCTGGCGCGGCGTGGTAGCCTGATCCGGGCAGGACGGCCCGCGGTCACATGGTTTCCGGCGGAAAGTTTTCCCGCATCCAGTCCAGAAAGTCGCGCGTCGCGGGCTGCGGCTCGCGGCCGGCGGGGACCAGGACGTGATAACTTTCGGGCAGCACCATCTGGTGCTGGCCCAGCCTGACCAGGCGGCCGTCGCGCAGATGCCCGTCCAGCAGCATCGCCCAGCCAAGCGCGATGCCTTCGCCATTGCTCGCGGCCTGGATCGTGTCGGTGTAATGGTTGAAGCGCAGCCCGCTCAGATCCGAGGCGCGGCCAAGCGCCGGGCCCAGCCCCACCGCCTGCGCCCAGGTCCGCCATGTCAGCCAGCTGGGATCGACCGTATCCGAGGCGATCACCGGAAGCCGCAGCAGATCGGCGGTTTCGGCCAGCATCCCGCGGGCGTTCAGCAGGGCGGGGCTGCCGACCGCAAAGACGGTATCGGGCGCACTGACAATGGTGCGGCCGTCGGCAAAAGGGGGTCTGCCAAAGCGGATCGCCACATCCAGCCTGTCGCGGCGCAGGTCGGTCACGCTGTCCTCGGCGATCAGCTTCAGCTTTATGCTGGGATGGGCTGCGCGAAATCCGGCAAGACGCGGCAGGATCCAGAAATGGCAAAAGGCCAGCGTCGCGCCCACCGTCACCGTATCGGCGGTCTCGGGGCGGCGGATCGTTTCGATCATGTCGGCCATGTTGCCGAACGCCGCCGAAACCGTCGAGGCCAGCGCCGCGCCTGCCGTGGTCAGGGCGACCTTGCGATGTGCCCGCACGAACAGCGGCGTGTTCAGATCTTCCTCCAGCAGCTTGATCTGCCGGCTGACGGCGGCCTGTGTCACGCCCAGTTCCGCCGCCGCTTGGGTAAAGCTGGACAGCCGCGCCGCCGCCTCGAATGTGGCAAGCGCGTTCATCGACGGGACGGAGCGGCGCAGGCTGGTCAATCGCTTTCCCCCGAGGTGAGAGTCCGGGTGCAATACATAATCTGATGTTATCCATCCGTCGAGTATTTGTGCAGTTGAGCAAAGGCCCCCGCGCACTGAAATTGCGGGATGCGCCATTGCGTCCTGTCGCGATGGATCACCACCAAGGGGACCCCAGGCACATGATCGACCAAGGCCAGCTACTTTCGCTTTTGCAATCGCAGGTATCGGGGCGGTCGCTGTCGCGGCCGTTCTATACCGACCCGGACATCTATCAGGCCGATCTGGACAGAATCTGGTATCGGGAATGGATCTTTGCCGCCACGGCGGCGGAATTTCCCAAGACCGGGGCCTATGTCACGCTGCAACTGGGCGCCTATCCGGTGGTGATCCTGCGCGGCGCCGACGGGGTGATCCGGGCGTTCCACAACGTCTGCCGCCACCGCGGCCAGCGGCTTTGTCCGAAGACCTCGGGCGCGACGACGAACCTTGTCTGCCCCTATCACCAGTGGACCTATGGCACCGATGGCAAGCTGCTGTGGGCGCGCGACATGGGCGCGGATTTCGACGCCTCGGAATATGGGCTGAAGCCGGTGCATTGCGCCGTGGCCGCGGGGATGGTGTTCGTCTGCGTCGCCGAGACGGCGCCCGATTTCACCGCGATGAAGGCCGCGGCCGAACGCTATTCCGCCGCACATCGCACGGATGAGCTGAAGGTGGCGCATCAGTCGACGATCATCGAGAACGGCAACTGGAAGCTGGTGCTGGAAAACAACCGCGAATGCTATCACTGCGCGGGGTCGCACCCCGCCCTGTGCCGGACGTTCAACGACGACCCCGATCTGGTCGGGTCGGACGACAGCCTGTCCTCGCCCGTGGGCGCCGAGCATGTGAACCGCTGCGAGGCGGCGGGCCTGCCCTCGCGCTATCTGATTTCCGACAACGAACAGTGGCGGCTGGTGCGCATCCCGTTCGTCGGCGATGCGGTCAGCTATACGATGGACGGCAAGCCCGCCGCGCCGATGATCCCCGGAATGCCGTTCGCCAAGGCCGGATCGCTGCTGTTCTTCCACTATCCGAACACCTGGAACCATTTCCTGTCGGACCATGTGCTGACCTTTCGCGTGCTGCCGGTCAGCCCCACGGAAACCCAGGTCACGACCACCTGGCTGGTCCACAAGGATGCGGTCGAGGGGCGCGACTATGACCTGACCCGCCTGACCGAGGTGTGGATCGCCACCAACGACGAGGATCGCCGCGTGGTCGAGGAAAACCAGTTCGGCATCAACTCGCCCGCCTATGAACCCGGCCCCTATTCGATGAAACAGGAAAGCGGCGTGGCGCAGTTCATCGACTGGTATGTCGATTTCATGACCCGCTCGATCACCGGCCCGCGCCGGATCGCGGCGGAATAGGCCATGGCACGGCCACGCCAGAACTGGGCGGCGGAACCCTGGGCCGACAGCGAGATGCTGGAATGCGCCATGGTCATCCCCGAGACCGAGGATTGCGCCACCATCGCCTTTCGCGCGCCGTCGGGGGCGTGGTTCGACTATCAGCCCGGGCAGTTCATCACGCTGGACCTGCCCGGGGCCGGGGTCAGCCGGACCTATACGATCTCGTCCAGCCCGTCGCGGCCGCTGTCGATCTCGATCACCGTCAAGGCGGGGCCGGGGTCGGTCGGCACCCGCTGGATGCTGGACCATCTGAAGCCCGGAATGCGGCTCAAGGCGCATGGCCCGGCGGGGGCCTTTACCTTTCTGCGCCATCCGGCGCGGAAATACCTGTTCATCTCGGCCGGGTCGGGCATCACGCCCCTGATGTCGATGACGACCTGGGCCTGGGATTCGGGCGAAATGCCCGACATCGTGTTCGTCCATGCCGCGCGCCGGCCGTCGGACATGATCTTTCGCAGCCGGCTGGAGCAGTTCGCGACCCGCGTGCCGGGGTTGCAGCTGCGATTCACGGTCGAGGATGTGGAGCCTTTCACCGTCTGGCCCGGCTATCGCGGGCGTCTTTCGCAGATCATGCTGGGCCTGATGGCGCCCGATTATCTGGAGCGCGAGGTGTTCTGCT
>JASGFG010000125.1:0-5794 GCA_047605605.1 Paracoccaceae bacterium
ATATCCTGCGGGGAGGTCCGGAGGGGTGCAAAACCCCTCCGGGGCCGGGCAAAGGCACGCCGGTCCCGAACCGCCGATCCCGGCCGGCCCGCGAAAAACGACACGTTTGCGTCGGGGAATGACGGCCCCGCGCCCCGCTTTCGGCAATCCTGCGGTCAAGGGGCCACAGCAGGGGGAAAGCCATGACCGACGATCCGGGCCGCAGGCGCCGCGCCGGGGGGCGGGCGGGCAACAAGGCGCGGGCAGGCTCTGCCGCCATCGAGCAGATGCCCTGGCGCATTCCCGTCAACCCCGACAGGCCGACCGAACCGCTGGATGCCGATGGCGTGCAGCGCATCCACAAGGGCGCCATGCGCATCCTGTCGGAGATCGGGATCGAGTTCCTGAACCCCGAGGCGGTCACGATCCTGAAGAAGGCCGGCTGCACGGTGAACGGCACCAACGTCCGCATGGACGAGGATTTCGTGATGGAGATGGTGCGTCAGGCACCATCCGAATTCACCATCACCCCCCGCAACCCGGACCGCGAACTGATCATGGGCGGCAAGCACATGCTGTTCGTGAACGTCTCCTCCCCCCCCAACTCATGGGATCTGGAGCGGGGGAAACGGCCCGGCGACTTTGAAACCTTCAAGGATTTCATGCGCCTGACGCAGTATTTCAACTGCATCCACATCGCGGGCGGCTATCCGGTCGAACCCATCGACATCCACCCCTCGGTCCGCCACCTCGATTGCCTTTACGAAAAGCTGACGCTGACCGACAAGGTGGTGCACGCCTATTCGCTGGGGGCGGAACGGGTCGAGGATGTGATGGAGATGACGCGCCTTGCGGGCGGTCTGAGCCATGAGGAATTCGACGAAAAGCCGCGGATGTATACCAACATCAACTCGGTTTCGCCGCTGAAGCACGATTTCCCGATGCTGGACGGGGCGATGCGGCTGGCCCGGCGCGGCCAGCCCGTGGTGGTCACGCCCTTCACGCTGGCCGGGGCGATGGCGCCGGTGACGATGGCGGGCGCGGTCGCGCTGTCGCTGGCCGAGGGGTTGGCGGCCATCGCGCTGCTGCAATACATCAAGCCCGGTTGCCCGGTTGCCATCGGCACCTTTACCTCGAACGTCGACATGAAATCGGGCGCGCCGGCCTTTGGCACGCCGGAATACATGCGCGCCACGCAGATGACGGGGCAACTGGTGCGGTTCTATGGCCTGCCGATGCGGTCGTCCGGTGTCTGCGCGGCCAACGTGCCGGACGGACAGTCGATGTGGGAAACCAGTAACAGCCTCTGGGCCGCGGTGCAGTCGCGCACCAACATGGTCTATCACGCGGCCGGATGGCTGGAGGGCGGGCTGATCGCCAGCCCCGAAAAGTTCATCATGGACTGCGAAGTCCTTCAGATGATCCAGCGCTATTTCGAGGAGGCGACCTTTGCCACGACCGAGGATGACATCGCCTTCGATGCCATCCGGGAGGTCGGGCCGCAGGGCCATTACTTCGGCTGCCAGCACACGCAGGACCGCTATACCACCGCCTTTTATCAGCCCTTTGCCAGCGACTGGCGCAACTATGAGGCATGGCAGATCGACGGGTCGGTCTGGACGGCGGAACGCGCGCACCGCATCTACAAGCAGATCCTGGCCGAGTTCGAGCCGCCGCCGATGAACGACGCCCATCTGGAGGATCTGCGCCGCTTCGTCGCGAAGCGCAAACAGGAAGGCGGCGCGCCGACCGACTTCTGACCGGGCTTGCGGTTGGCGTCGGAGGTGGGGGTTTCACACCCCCACACCCCCGTGGGGTATTTGGACCAAGATGAAGGGGCGATCGGCCGCGGCGGTGATCGGGCGCAGGTCCTTGCGATCATGTTTCCGGACACGAAATACAAGCACCTGCGCGACCGGCTGTCGGAACATGGGCCGCGCAGGGTGGCATCCGTCGGGCCGGGAGAGTAGCCTTGCCGCAGGCAGGCAGGCGGCAGAGGGCGGCAATGACCCCGGCAATCAGGCAAAGATGGATGATGGCAGGCTTTGGCCTGCTGGCGGGGGCAAGCCTTTATGCCCTGTCCGAACTCTTGGGCGCAGGCGTGCTGGGCGAACGGGCAGCGCTGTTCGTGGCCACCTTTGCGGCGGTGTTCTTCCTGGGGCTTCTGGGCATGATCGGGCCGTTGCGGCCCGCGCAGGCGCTTGCCGGGGCGGCGGGCGTGGCCTTGCTGACCGCCAGCCTGATGGGGCTGGCCAGTTTTCGGCACGACCGGGTGGAAGACTGGCTTTCCGCAGGCCTTCCCGTGCTGGCCGGGACGGTGCTGGCCTGGGTGCCGCTGCCCTTTGTGATCGCGGGGTTCGGGCCGGGATGGCGCGATTATCCGGCGCTGTTCTCGCAGGCCTGGGGGCTGGTGGTGCGCTATGCCGCCGCCTGGCTGTTCGTCGCGCTGGTCTGGGCGATCCTGTTCCTGTCGGACACCTTGCTGTCGCTGGTCGGCATCAGGATCATCAACGATCTGGTGGAAAGCGAGGCGGCGCGCTGGCTGATCACCGGGGGCGCCCTTGGGCTGGGGCTGGCCGTGGTGCAGGATTTCGATGCCGTCGTCTCGCCCTGGCTGATCCTGCGGCTGCTTCGGTTGCTGTTGCCGGTGGTTCTGGTGGTCATGGCGGTCTTTGTGCTGGCGCTGCCTGTTCGCGTGGCCTCGCACGGGGTGCTGGAGCGGCTTTCGGCCTCGGCCACGCTGCTGGCGATGATGGCGGCGGCCGTCACGCTGGTAACGGCGGCGGTCGACCGCACCGATGAGGAGGCGACCGCCTCGGCCCTGTTGAGGCGGGCGGCGCAGGCGATGGCGGTGATCCTGCCGGTGCCGGCCGTGATGGCGGTCTGGGGCATCTGGCTGCGCGTGGCGCAATATGGCTGGACGCCGGGACGGCTGTTCCTGGCGGCGGTCGGCGGGCTGGGTCTGGGATATGCGCTGCTTTACGCGCTGGCCGTCGCGCGGGGCGCGGGCTGGATGGCGCGGGTGCGGCGGGCGAACGTGGCCATGGCGGTGGCGGTGCTCGCGCTGGCGGCCCTGTGGCTGACGCCGGCGCTGGATGCCGAGGCCATTTCCGCCCGCAGCCAGGTTGGGCGCTATGTCTCGGGCCGGGTCGCGGCCGACGGGCTGGACATGGCGGCGATCGACGGCTGGGGCCGGGCGGGGCAGGCGGCGCGCAGCCGGTTGCAGGATCTGGCCGAACAGCCGGGCCATGACGGGCTGGCGGCAGCGCTTGCCGGCAATCCCCTGCCCGTCGCCCGCCAGACCGAGGATCTGCGCGAGGATCTTGCCGCGATCCTGCCGGTTCAGCCGCAGGGGGCCGAGGCCACGCGCGACATGATCCTGCGTGCGGTCTATGACTACGACCTGCAACGCATGACCGGGGATTGCACCCGCCGCCTGCCTTCGGGTGCGCCGGGCTGCGTCATGGTCATCGCCGATTTCTGGCCCGCCGTGCCCGGAGAGGAGGCGCTGTTCGTCGGGCTGCGCGCGGATGGCACCGCCGGATTCGACGGCTTTGCCCTGGTCGACGGCCTGCTGTCGCGGCCCGATGTCGCGCGCGCCGATGGCGGGGTCCTGCCCGCGGCTGAGGATGCGCGCGCCCTGATCCGCGCCCTTCAGGAGGCGCCGCCGCCCTTGTCGGCGGCCCCGCTCAACCAGGTGCGGCTGCCGCAGGGCGGGGTGATCCTGCGGCCCTGAAACATTCGTTAAGGGTTGGGGTTTAGGCTCGGCCGGGAATCGGGGGTCTCGATGCATGGTCTAGTCAACAGGTCGATCCAGTGCTTTCTGCGCGATACCTACGGGGCGGCGGTCTGGTCCGCCGTCACCCGCGCGGCCGGGATCGGGTTCGACAGTTTCGAGCCGATGCTGATCTATGACGCCGCCCTGACGGATGCGCTGGTTGAGGGCGCGGCCCAGGTGCTGGAGCGTCCCCGCGAAACGGTGCTGGAAGATCTGGGCACCTATCTGGTGTCGCATCCCAATCTGGAACGGCTGCGGCGGCTGTTGCGGTTCGGAGGCGTGACCTTTCCAGACTTCCTTCATTCGCTGGAAGATCTGCCCGAACGGGCGCGGCTGGCCCTGCCCGAGATGGAGTTGCCTGACCTTCATCTGGCCGATCTGGGCGGCGGGCGGTTCCGCCTGACCTGCGGCGTGCTGATTCCCGGCGCCGGTCATGTGGTGACGGGGCTGTTGCGCGCCATGGCCGACGATTACGGCGCGCTGGCCGTGCTGGAGCATGACGGCACCGCCGCCGGAGGAGAGGTCGTTGCGATCCAACTGCTGGACCCCCGCTTTGCGCAGGGCCGGCGGTTCGATCTGACGGCGGAGGCATAGGCATGGATGGGGGGATGGACGGGACCGCCCCTGCCGATCCGGCGCTGCGGTTGGGGCCGGCGGCGCTGGGGCTGCTGATGCCTTTGCATGTGACGGTTGCGGCCGACGGGTCCATCGCCGGGGCGGGGCCGACGCTGCTGCGGCTGTTGCCGGGGCGCGAGGTCGCCGGACTGCGGTTTTTCGACCTGTTCCGCATTCGCCGCCCGGCCGGGATCGGATCGGTCGATGCCCTGCGCGAAAATGTCGGGCGACGGCTGGATCTGTCGTTTCACCACGGGCCGCCCACCGGATTGCGCGGCATTGCGGTGGCGGTTGGCGAAGGGGCCCTGCTGTTGAACCTGTCCTTCGGCATCGGCGTGATCGAGGCGGTGCGCCGCCACAACCTGACCGACGCGGATTTTCCGCCGACCGATCTGGCGGTCGAGATGCTGTATGTAGTCGAAGCGAAATCCGCGGTGATGGAGGAATTGCGCGACCTGAACCTGCGGCTTCAGGGCGCAAAGCAACTGGCCGAGGAACAGGCGCTGACCGACACGCTGACCGGCCTGCGCAACCGCCGGGCGCTGGAGGCGGTTCTGGTTGGGCTGCTGCGGTCCGGCACGGCCTTTGGCCTGCTGCATATCGATCTTGATTTCTTCAAGCAGGTCAATGACACGCTGGGACATGCGGCGGGCGACCATGTTCTGTGCCGGGTGGCCGAGGCCTTGCTGGACGAAACCCGCGCGGGGGATACGGTCGCCCGGGTCGGCGGGGACGAGTTCGTGATCGTGCTGCCCTCGCTGACCGGCATCGACCGGATGGAGCAGATCGCGCAGCGCATTCTCAACCGGCTGGCCGAGCCGATCCGCTTTCAGGACCGGCCCTGTGCGATTTCTGCAAGCATCGGCATGGTGTTGAGCCGGGATTATGCCGAACCAGAGATTGCCCGCCTGCTTTCGGATGCGGATGGGGCGCTCTATGCGTCCAAACGGGCCGGGCGGGGCAGGGCACAGCTGTTTCGGCCTTGACCTTGTGTCGGGGGGGAACGATTTCTGCGATCAGGTGTTGTCACAGGACATGCCGCGAAGGGGAGACTGATCATGCGCGCGATTCGTAAACTGGCCATTCCGGTGGCCGCGCTTCTGGCGCTTGCCGCTTGCGAAACCATCGAAGGGGCGGGCCGCGACCTTCAGGACGCAGGCGCCGCCGTCAGCCATGAGGCTCGCAAGACCCAGGCCGACATGTAGCCCGCGCCCCCTGCAGCCGGAGGCTGTGCGATTCGCGCAGCTTCGGCTTGTGGGGGGGTGGCATATGCGTAGGAATTTCGTTCGGATCCCGGCGCATGATCTCCGTGCCGCTGTCCTTCGCGGCGGGAATTTCAGGGTTGCGGAAAAGCGTCGCGCAGGCATCAGCTCTCCAGCTCTCCAGCTCTCCAGCTCTCCAGCTCTCCAGCTCTCCAGCTCT
>JASGFG010000126.1:0-5755 GCA_047605605.1 Paracoccaceae bacterium
AGCCCATGAAAGCCGCCGTCGTCACCTTTCCCGGTTCCAACTGCGACCGCGATCTGGCCGAGGCGTTCCGCGCCGCCGGATACGAGGTTGCGCGCGTCTGGCACAAGGACACCGACCTGCCTGCGGGCGTGGATGTGGTGGGCGTTCCGGGCGGTTTCTCCTTCGGCGACTACCTGCGCTGCGGGGCCATCGCCGCGCAATCGCCCATCGGCCGGGCGGTGCGCGCCCATGCCGACCGGGGCGGCTATGTGCTGGGGGTCTGCAACGGCTTTCAGGTGCTGACCGAAATGGGCCTTCTGCCCGGCGCGCTGATGCGCAATGCGGGGCTGAAATTCGTCTGCAAGATGCAGAAGCTGAAGGTGGAAACCACCGCCAGCGCCTTTACCGAAGGCTACAACCAAGGCCAGCAGATCACCGTTCCCGTCGCCCATCACGACGGCAACTACACGATCGATGCCGAGGGGCTGAAGCGGCTGAAGGATCAGGACCGCATCGCCTTTACCTATGAGGGCAATCCGAACGGCGCGCTGGACGACATCGCCGGCATCCTGTCGGAAAACCGCCGGGTGCTGGGGATGATGCCGCATCCCGAACGGGTGGTCGACCCGTTGCAGGGGGGCACCGATGGCGCGGTGCTGTTCCGCGCGCTGATGGGCGGGATGGCGCTGGCCTGACAGCCTTCGGCTTGAGGGGGGCGGTGCGGGGGCCTAGAATCGCCGTCATGCAGGACGCTTCGCCCCCCGGTTCGGATCAGCCCCAACGCACGTCGTGGCGGGTCAGGTTGGTCATCGCCCTTCTGGTCGTGCTGGCGGCGGTGGTGGTCCTGATCACCAACCGCTGGCTGTCCGAGCGGTTTACCGAAACCACGCGCAACCGGTCCGAACTGCGCCTGGCGCTTTACAGCGGCAACATCCAGTCCGAGCTTCAGCGGACGGCGGTGGTGCCGCTGCTGCTGGCGGGCGACCCCGAACTGGTGACTTCGCTGAAGGATGGCGACTTTTCCTCCACCTCGGCGCGGCTGATCGCGGTGCAGCAGGAAATCGGCGTCGCCTCGATCCTGCTGCTGGATCGCGACGGGCGGGCGGTGGGGGCGACGAACCGCAACCTGCTGGGCACCAACCACCGCCAGCAGCCCTATTTCGTCGATGCGCAACGCGCCAAGGACACGATGTTCTCCGCCGTCCGGCGCGAGGGCGGGGGCTTCGACTTCACCTATTCCCGCTCGATCCTGATCGAGGGCAAACCGGCCGGGGTGATCGTCGTCGCGGTCGACCTGATGAAATACGAACGGGCCTGGGCGGGCTTGCAGGATGCGGTGCTGGTGACGGACAGTCAGGGCACGGTGATCCTGGCGACCGAACCTCGCTGGCGCGGCCTGCCGCTGGACGAGGCGCTGGCCGCCCGCACGCCGCCTTCGGCCCTGCAACGCGCCTTTCAGGCGACGGCCGACTGGGCGCAGACCCCGCCCGACGCCTATGTCTCGGGCGAGGGGGTGATGCGCACCGAAACCAAGGTGCCCTTCCGCGGCTGGCGGATGGTATCCTTCTCGGCCTATGATTCCGTGCGCGAACGGGTGAACGGCGTCCTCGCGCTGGAGATCATGGGGTTCGCCATCCTGATGGCGCTGACCTTCTATCTGCTGTCGCGGCGCGCCTGGTCGCGCAGCGCCAGCTTTCAGCGCGAATCGGCCGAGCTGCGGATGCTGAACGCCCGCCTGCAACGCGAGATCGCCGAGCGTGAAAAGGTGCAGAAGAACCTTGAGGTGGCCGAGCTGACGCTGGCGCAATCGTCGAAACTGGCGGCTTTGGGCGAGATGTCGGCGGCCGTCAGTCACGAACTGAACCAGCCGCTGGCCGCGATGAAGACCTATCTGGCGGGCGCGCGGCTTCTGTTGCAGCGCAAGCGGCCCGAGGAGGCGCTGTCCTCGTTCCAGCGGATCGACGATCTGATCGAGCGGATGGGCGCCATCACCCGCCAGCTGAAATCCTATGCCCGCAAGGGCGGCGAGGCGTTCGAGCCGGTGGATGTGCGCCACTGCGTTTCCGCCGCCCTCGCGATGATGGAGCCGCAGCTGAAACTGCGCGTGGTCAAGATCACCCGCGCCCTGCCGCGCGAGCCGGTGATGGTGATGGCCGACCGGCTGCGTCTGGAACAGGTGATCATCAACCTGCTGCGCAATGCGCTGGACGCGACCAAGGACACGGCCAGCCCGCAGATCGACATTCTTCTTTCGGCCGGGGAAACCGCCACGCTGAACGTGCGCGACAACGGCCACGGGATCACCGATCTCGATAACCTGTTCGAGCCTTTCTACACCACGAAAAAGCCGGGCGAGGGGGTAGGGCTTGGCCTCGCCATCTCGTCCGGCATCGTCAAGGATCTGGGCGGTCGGCTGATCGCACGGAACGGTGAAGGGGGCGGCGCGGTTTTCGAGGTGCAACTGCCTATATTGGGCAAGGAAATGGAAGCAGCGGAATGAGGACCGAATGGCCCGAGCAATGAAGGTCGCCATCGTCGACGACGAAGCGGACATGCGGCAGTCGATCAGCCAGTGGCTGGCCCTGTCGGGCTTCGACACCGAAACCTATCCATCGGCCGAGGATGCGCTGAAGGGCATCGGGCCGGAGTTTCCGGGCGTCGTCGTCAGCGACATCAAGATGCCGGGCATGGATGGCATGGCTTTCCTGAAGCGGCTGATGAGCATGGATTCCGGCCTGCCCGTCATCATGATCACCGGCCATGGCGACGTGCCCATGGCGGTCGAGGCGATGCGCGTCGGCGCCTTCGACTTTCTGGAAAAGCCGTTCAACCCCGACCGGATGACCGAACTGGCGAAAAAAGCCACCAATGCCCGCCGCCTGACACTGGACAACCGCGCGCTGCGGCGCGAACTGTCCGACGGCTCGGTCCTGATGAAAAAGCTGATCGGGGCCAGCCCGGCGATGGAACGCCTGCGCGAGGACATCCTGGACCTGGGGCAGGCCGACAGCCATGTCCTGATCGACGGCGAAACGGGGACGGGCAAGACGCTGGTGGCCCATGCGCTGCACGCGGTCGGCCCGCGCGCTGGGCGCAAGTTCCTGACCATCAACTGCGCGGCCTGGAGCGAGGACCAGCTGACCGCCCGCCTGTTCGGCCCGGCCGAGGACGGCACCATCCCGCTGGTCGAGGAGGCGCGGGGCGGCACGCTTTGCCTTGAAGACATCGAGGCGCTGAGCCAGCCGTTGCAAGCCCGGCTTCTGACCTTCATCACCGAACAGGGCACACCGCCCGAAACCCGGATCATCGCGATCTGCAACGAACACGCGCCCGACAAGACGCTGGAGGATCTGCTGCGGTCCGACCTCTATTACCGGCTGGGCGCGATGACGATCCTCTGCCCGCCGCTTCGCGCGCGGGGCGAGGACATCCTGACGCTGTTCACCCGCATGTCCGAACAGTTCTCCGAGGAATATGGCTGCGACGCCCCTCAGGTGACTGCGCAAGAGGCGGCGCAGCTGTTGCAGGCCCCCTGGCCGGGCAACGTGCGGCAACTGGTGAACATCGCCGAACGGGCGGTATTGCAGAACCGGCGGGGCTCGGGCTCGATCGCCAGCCTGCTGATGGCTGACAACGAGGCGTCCGACACCTCCGCGATGACCACCGAAGGCAAGCCGCTGAAGGAATATGTCGAAAGCTTTGAAAAGATGCTGATCGACAACACCATGCGCCGCCACAAGGGCAGCATCGTCGCGGTGATGGAGGAACTTTGCCTGCCCCGCCGCACGCTGAACGAAAAGATGGCGAAATACGGCCTGACCCGGACCGATTACGTCTGACACCCCCAAGGCCGGCGAAAGGGCCCCCGGCCCTTTCCCTCCCTTCATCTTGGCCCAAATACCCTGCGGGGAGGGCCGGAGGGGTGCAAAACCCCTCCGGGGCCGGCCAGGGGGCGCTGAGATTGCCGGGCCATGTCCCTACATCGGCCACAAGCCGCCCCGTCCATGGCTGCGCTAACATGCGGATGAAATCGCCCATTGTCATTTCTGTCACTTTCCCTTTAGGGTCGCAAATTGCGGGGGTCTGCCCCGACGGAATTCTCTGCGGTGCCGTGCGTGATGCGAATTTCGCGCCCCCGGTTCCGCAGCCGGATAGGCCGAAAGGCCCGTGAGTCGCCTGCCATGTCGCCCGTCAACCGGCTGACGCAACAGGTTAAATTTGGTGGTGTGACCCCGGTCGCACCTTGGGAAGAACCGCGATGATGCGCGCAATACCGACGGCGAAAGGCGAGGGGTGCCCACCGGGCATGGCCCGCCCTGCCGCCCGCGTGCAACTCGCCCGAACAAGTCGCCCGTTCACTGGACAGCCCGCCGGAGCCTGCTCCGGCCCGCCACAGGGTGGCGGGCGCAATGGAAGAACATGTCGAAAAAGATGCTCATCGACGCCACCCATGCGGAAGAAACCCGCGTGGTCGTGGTGGACGGAAACAAGGTCGAGGAATTCGATTTTGAAACGGTAAACAAGCGGCAGCTGGCGGGGAACATCTACCTTGCCAAGGTGACGCGGGTTGAACCCTCGCTTCAGGCGGCCTTTGTGGATTACGGCGGGAACCGGCACGGTTTCCTCGCCTTTGCGGAAATCCACCCCGATTACTATCAGATCCCGGTCGCCGACCGTAAGGCGCTGATCGAGGAAGAGCGCGCCTATGCCCGCGCGCAGGAAGAGGAAGAGAACCGTCGCAGCCGCCGCCGTGCGCCCCGCCCCGCGCGGGCCGAGGCTGCGGTCGCCGATCCCGTCCAGTCGGCCGAGATCGCCGGCATGGACGTGGTGGATCTGGGCGAGGAAACCGGCGCCGATGCGCTGGTCGTCGATGCCATGGCCGAGGTCGTGGCAGAGGCCGCGCATGACCACGATCATGCGGACGGCCACGCCCATGACGATCATTCCCATGACGATCATTCGCATGATGGCCACGCCCATGAAGGCGATGCCCGCTATCACGCCATCGACCATGCCAGCGATACAGACGACGAGATCGAGTCGATCGCCGAAGAGGACGTGGCCGAGGAAATCAGCCAGACCCGCAAGCCGCGCCCCCGGAAATACAAGATCCAGGAGGTGGTGAAGGTCCGCCAGATCATGCTGGTGCAGGTGGTGAAGGAGGAACGCGGCAACAAGGGCGCCGCGCTGACCACCTATCTGTCGCTGGCCGGGCGCTATTGCGTGCTGATGCCGAACACCGCGCGCGGCGGCGGCATTTCCCGCAAGATCACCCAGGCTGCCGACCGCAAGAAGCTCAAGGAGATCGCGTCCGAGATCGAGGTGCCGGAAGGCGCCGGCCTGATCATCCGCACGGCGGGGGCCAAGCGGACCAAGCCGGAAATCAAGCGCGACTACGAATACCTGATGCGGCTCTGGGAACAGATCCGCGAGCTGACGCTGAAATCCATCGCGCCGGCCAAGATCTATGAGGAAGGCGACCTGATCAAACGCTCGATCCGCGACCTTTACAGCCGCGACATCGACGAAGTGCTGGTCGAGGGCGAGGCGGGCTATCGCACCGCCAAGGACTTCATGCGCATGATCATGCCCAGCCATGCCAAGCAGGTGCAGCCCTATCACGACCAGATGCCGCTGTTCGCGCGGTTCCAGGTGGAAAGCTATCTGGGCGGCATGTTCAACCCGGTGGTGCAGCTGAAATCGGGCGGCTACATCGTCATTGGCGTGACCGAGGCGCTGGTCGCCATCGACGTGAACTCGGGCCGGGCGACGAAAG
>JASGFG010000127.1:0-5483 GCA_047605605.1 Paracoccaceae bacterium
GGTTTTGCACCCCTCCGGACCACCCCGCAGGATATTTGGGTCCAGAAAGAGGGGGCAGGAAGTGGATGAGGGTGTCGGGCGGTCTCTCTGCTGCGCAGGCGATCAGCGCCCGGCCCTTGCAAACCATACGGCGCCTGCTTTCCCCCCCGATCCCCCTCTTTCTGGACAAAAATATCCTCGGGAGGTGAGGCCCGCAGGGCCGAGGGGGGCAGACAGCCCCCCTTTGCCACGCATGAGGCAGGGGTTGCCATTTCCGCCTACTCCTTCAACAGCAGGACCGAGGCCGGGTCGAACGACAGCCAGACCTGGTCGTCCCAATCGGCCACGCGCCCCGCCTCGCCCGCGCGGCGGGCGTTCACCGCATGGACATGCACCAGCCCGCCGCCGGGCAGGGTGACACGGTAGAGCGAGTCCTTGCCGAAATAGGCCAGATCCCTGACCACCCCCCGCACCGCATTGCCGCTGGCGGGCGGGTCGCGGGAAATGGCGATCTTTTCGGGGCGCAGCGCCATCGTCACCGTCTCGCCCGCCGTCAGCCCCGGCAGGGCGCGGGCGGTGATGGTCGTACCCATCTGGGGCACTTGCACCTGTGCCACCCCGTCCGTGACCGAGGCCACCTGTGCCTCGAAGAAGGTGATCGCGCCGATGAAGCCTGCGACGAACCGGCTGGCGGGGTATTCGTAGATGTCCTGCGGATGGCCGACCTGGCGGACCTGCCCCTTGTCCATCACCGCGATCCGGTCGGAGAGCGTCATCGCCTCGTCCTGGTCATGGGTCACGACGATGAAGGTCACGCCGGTCTGTTGCTGGATCTGCATCAGCTCGAACTGGGTATGTTCGCGCAGCTTCTTGTCCAGCGCGGCCAGCGGTTCGTCCAGCAGCAGCAGTTTCGGCTGCCGCGCCAGCGCACGGGCCAGCGCCACCCTTTGCCGCTGGCCGCCGGAAATCTGGTGCGGCTTGCGTTTCGCGAATTGCGTCAGCTGCACCAGATCCAGCATCCGCGCCACCCTGTCGGCGCGTTCGGCCGCGGTCATCCGTTCGTGCTTCAACCCGTAGGCGATGTTCTTTTCCACGCTCATATGCGGAAAGATCGCGTAGGACTGGAACATCATGTGGATCGGGCGCTCCCATGGGGGAACGCCCGTCAGATCCTGCCCGTCGAGGAAGATCCGCCCCTCGCTGGGCGTCTCGAACCCCGCCAGCATCCGCAGGAGCGTGGTCTTGCCGCAGCCCGACCCGCCGAGCAGCGAGAAGATCTCGCCCCGGCGGATGGTCAGGTCCACCCGGTCAACCGCGGTAAAGGTGCCAAAGCGTTTCGACACCCCTTCGATGCGCAGGAAACTTTCGTCGGGGTCGGCGGCGGGCGCCACGATCAGCCGCCCGCCTTCACCGTGGTCCAGGCGCGCGTCAGCGCCCGGTCCTGATCCTCGTTCTGGGGCTTGGGCGTCCAGAGCCGCGACAGGATCTCATGGTCGGGATAGACCGCCGGATCGCTGCTGATCGAGGGATCGACCAGCGGTGTCGCCGCCTTGTTGGCATTGGCATAGCCGGTATAGTCGGTGCATTTCGCGATGACTTCGGGGCGCAGCAGATAGTCGATGAACTTGTGCGCCGGGTCGACGTTCTTGGAATCCGTCGGGATGCACCACAGGTCGAACCAGGCGGGCGCGCCGGTCTTTGGCACGAAATAGGCCAGATCCAGCTTCACCCCCGCCTCTTCCGCGCGGGTCTTGGCGACGCGATAGTCGCCCGACCAGGTGTTGATCACGCACAATTCGCCGTTCGGAATGGCGTTCAAATAGTTCTGGTTGTCGAAGGTGCGGATGTATTGGCGGATCGGCTTGAACGCCTCGACCAGCTTGTCATACTGGCTGACATCGGTGGTGTCGGGGTCGATGCCCAGATATTTCAGCACGGTGAAGCCGATGTCGGTCGGGCTGTCCAGAATGGAAATCCCGCAATCGGCCAGTTTCGCCGCATTCTCGGGCTTGAAGATCGTGTCGAGGTTCGACAGGTCGGCATCGGGCAGGCGCTCCTTGACCATGTCGAGGTTGTAGGTGAACCCCACCGACCCCCACATATAGGGCGAGCCGTATTCGTTGCCCGGATCGAAGCCCTCGATGATCTTCAGGATCTCGGGGTCCAGATTGCCCCAGCCGGTCAGCTTGCTGCGGTCGAGCTTCTGATAGACCCCCGCCGCGACCATCTGGTGCAGCGACAGCCCGGCCTGCAGAACCACGTCATAACCGGTCTGCCCGGCCAGCATCTTGGCCTGCATCTCTTCGGACGAGGGGTAAAGGTCGTAGACCACGCCGATGCCGGTTTCGGTCTGGAAATCGTCCACCGTGGTTTCGCCGATGTAATCGGCCCAGTTGTAGACGTTCACCGTCGCCGCCTGCGCCCAGGAGGGCCGGACATAGGGAAGGGCCAAAGCGCCGCCTAGCGCGGTGAGGGTCGATCTGCGGGTCAGTCTCATGCGTCCTCTCCTGTCGGCTTGGTTTTTTGGTGATTTTTTCTTTTCACGTTAGGCCGCCCGCGGATTCGATCAAATCATTTCCGCGTTCCTGCGGGCCATTTCCGCCTCGGCCGGGGGCTGTGCCAGCCGGGCGACCGGGATCACGGCGCGCATCTGGTCGTGCATCGACCGCAGCCCGTATTCCAGATCCGACAGGTGAAAGGCGTCAAAGGCCGAAGACCGCATGGATTCGTTAGACCAGATCGACAGCTGGCGATCCTCGACCGAGGTTTCGCGGTCGATCCGCATGGCAAGGTAGCGGGCGATCCGCGTTTCCCGGCTTTCATGCGCGTGGCGGTAAAGCCGCCCGGTCTGATGCGTCAGACCGGGGGTCAGGGGCAGGTCCTGATAGAACTGCGCACCCTCGGGCGTAAAGGCGATGACCTGATTGGGGAACAGCCCGTAATAGGTCCATGTCCGTTGCAGCCGCTCGGGCAGCCAGTCCTGCCGGGGGGCCAGTTTCAGGTATTGCCTGACCGACCAGCGGCGGCCCGGCGTCGGGTTGTAATTGCCATAGGACCAGGAAAGCCCGCCGTCATAGACCAGATCGCGGTAATCCTGCCCATACAGATCTTGCAGCGCCGGGTGGGCCATGGCGACGTGGTAGCCTTCGTTGTCCACGTCGCGGACGGATTTCCAGTTCACCGGCAGGTCGTTCATCCAGTCGGCCTGTTTCACCGGCAACATCTCCGCGGCGCGATAGGCGGCGAAATCGGCGTCGAAGGGGGCCAGCAGCGTGGCAAGCCCCGGCTGCGGGCCGGGGTGGAACCGCAGGAAGATGAAGCCGTGAAAGACCTCCATCTCGATCGGCTTCAGGCCAAAGTCCTTGCGATCCATCTGGCCGAAGGTTTCGGGGCGGGCGGGGCCGCGCAACGTGCCGTCGAGGTTGTAGACCCAGCCGTGGAACGGGCAGACCAGCGCGCCCTTGCAATGGCCCTGCACCCCGTCGACCACCCGCGCGCCGCGATGGCGGCACAGGTTGTGGAACGCCCGCACCACCCCGTCGCGGCCCCGCATGATCACCGCGCGCTCGCCCAGAAGGTCAAAGGTCAGCCAGTCGCCCGGTGCCGGAATGTCGCCGACATGGCCCGCGACCTGCCAATGCGTCAGGAACAGGTGCTGTCGTTCCAGATCGAAAAAGGCGGGGGAATGGTAGGTCCAGCCGGGCAGGCCGCGGCGGTCCCAGTCGTTCGGAACGGGAAGGGCTTGGGCATTCATCTGGCATCCTCCATCTGGTCCAGAATCCAGCGGTGAAAACGGTGGATCTCGTATTCCTCGGGCATCAGCGTGCCTTGGGCGAAGGCCGGGCTGTGGAACCCGCGCTGGTTCATTTCCGACGCGGCGCCGTCCTGATCCATCACCAGCGTCGCGAATTTCGCTACCTCGGCCGCGCTGAACCCCGGTTGGGCCAGCGTCTCGGCCGGGAACAGCCATTCGGCGGTCAGGCGGGTCGTCTCCGGCCCGGTGGGGGTCAGCGAGACGATGCGCATATGGTCGATATGGGCGACGATATAGGCGGTCGGCCACAGCGTCACAAAGGTGAAGCCTGCCGCATATTCCGCAGGCGTCAGGCCGGGAAAGATCGGCCCGCAGGCGCGGCCGTCCGCTGTCCACGTCACCGCGCCGGGTTTCAGCGGATCGGGGGTGGAGGTGCCCGGCACCCAATCGGCGGCCTCGGCCGGGGCCATGATGCCTTTCTGATAGATCGGCACCATGTCGCACAGTTCCGGGTGGATGCCGGGGCAGTGCAGGCATTCCGAGTAATTCTCCCAGAACACCTTCCAGTTGCAGGCCAGATCGCGGGTGATGCGATGCCCTGTGATCAGGCTTTCCAGCGGCCAGCGGTCCAGCGTGTCCAGGGCCACATCGGCGGTCAGGGGCGGAGGATCGGGCGACAGGTTCACCATGACCAGTCCGCGCCAGACCTGCACCGCGACCGGCATCAACCCATGCGCGCCCTTGTCGAAATCGGCGGTCGGTTTCGCCATGCCGGTCGCCACCAGCCGCCCGTCGCGGGCGTCATAGGCCCAGGCGTGATAGGGGCAGGTGATCAGCCGGCCCAGCTTGCGCTCGCCCGCGCAAAGTTCCGCCCCCCGGTGGCGGCAGGCGTTGTGAAAGCCCGTGACCCTGCCCTCCGGCGCATGGGCCAGCAGCACCGGCCCGCCTGGCGTGTCCACCCCGCGCATCGTGCCGGGCGGCAGGTCCGAGATCCGCCCGGTATAGACCCAGTTCCGCGCCCAGACCGTTCGCCTTTCCCGGTCCAGCCAGTCCGGCGCGAAATAGGCCGCGCGGGGCAGGCCGGGGGGGCAGTGGTCAAGGCGCGGGCTGTCCATCAGAAAACCTCTGGCGGCGTGGCTTTGCGGCGGGTGGGGGCGAAGAACGGGCGATCCGTCACCTGCGCCTCCAGCATCAGTTTGACATATTGCAGCTCGCGCGCCGCATAGATTTCGACCCAGAGGTCGCGGTTCAGGTATTTCCGTTCGACATGGGCGAGGGCGATGTTGCGCTTGGCCGCGGGCGACCAGCAGGCCGAGGTGATGAACCCCGCCTCGTGTTTCTTGCCCGCATAGATCAGCGAGCCTTCGGCCGGGATGTTGCCGTCGATGTCCAGACCGACCAGCGCCCATTTCGACCCGGCGGCCTTTTCGGCTAGCAGCGCCCGGCGGCCGGTGAAATGGCCCTTGTCCCAGTCGATCATCCAGTCGAGGCCCAGTTCAAAGGGCGATCGCGTCCGATCCTCGCGCACCGCCTGTTCGGCGGGGATGAAGTCGGTGTTGGTGACGATGAACCCGGCCTCGATCCGGGCGATGTCCAGCGCCTCGGACCCGATGGGGCGGATGCCCCAGGGCGCGCCTGCGGTAAACAGATGGTCCCAGAGCGGCAGGGCACTGTCGGGCGTGGTCCAGAGTTCATAGCCCAGATCGCCGGTGAACCCGGTGCGGCTGATGGTGATTTTCGCACCTTTCAG
>JASGFG010000128.1:0-5104 GCA_047605605.1 Paracoccaceae bacterium
GGTACCTGAAACCAGTGCGTCTACCAATTCCGCCATCTGGGCACGCTTCAGTGAGCGGCGATGTATTGGACCCGCCCGGCACTGTCAATGGCCCCGCGACCGGAATCTTGCAGGAATTTTCGCCGCGGGGGTTTGGCCTTGCAGGCCGGGGTATTGCGGGGATAATCAGGGCTGCAACGCAGCAAGGATGCCAGAGGGGACGCCCGGATGAGCAAACTGGTCACGATCTATGGCGGTTCGGGTTTCGTCGGGCGCTATGTCGCCCGCCGCCTGGCGAAAGAGGGCTGGCGCATCCGCATCGGCGTCCGCCGTCCGAACGAGGCGCTTTTCGTCAAGCCCTATGGCGCCGTCGGCCAGGTGGAGCCGGTGTTGTGCAACATCCGCGACGATGCCAGCGTCCGCGCCGCGATGAAGGGTGCCGATGCGGTGGTCAATTGCGTCGGCATCCTGAACGCGGTCGGCAGGAACGGCTTTGACGCGGTGCAGGCCGAGGGCGCGGGCCGCATTGCCCGCATCGCCGCCGAGGAGGGCGTGGCGCGGCTGGTGCATCTGTCGGCCATCGGCGCCGACCCGCAGGCGGTCAGCGACTATGCCCGCACCAAGGGCGAGGGCGAGGCGGCGGTGCGCGCCGCCTTTCCGGGCGCGGTGATCCTGCGCCCCTCGATCATCTTCGGGAACGAGGACAGGTTCTTCAACCATTTCGCCGGCATGGCGCGGCTTGGCCCTGTGCTGCCGGTGGTGGGTGCCGCCACGAAGTTCCAGCCGGTCCATGTCGACGATGTGGCGCAGGCCGCGGTCAAGGGTGTGACGGGCAAGGCCGCCCCCGGCATCTACGAGCTGGGCGGGCCGGATGTCGCCACCTTCCGCGATCTGATGCGGCAGATGCTGGCGGTGATCCGCCGTCGCCGTCTGGTGATCGGCCTGCCGTTCTGGATCGCACGGATCGTCGCCGGGGTGTTCGACATCGTGCAGGCCTGCACCGGCGGGCTGATCGAGAACAAGATCGTGACCCGCGACCAGGTGGAAAACCTGCGGTCCGACAATGTGGTCGCCGCGGGGGCCAGGGGGCTGGCCGATCTTGGCATCGCGCCGGTCGCCCTGGGCTCGGTCCTGCCGGAATATCTGTGGCGCTATCGCCCCTCGGGGCAATATGCGGCGATCAAGGAATCCGCCAAGGACCTGCGCAAGGCCTGAACCCGGAAGGGGCCCCGATGACCGACAATCTGCTGATCGCGGGCCTTCTGGGCCTGCTGGAGGGGCTGACCGAGTTCATCCCCGTGTCCTCCACCGGGCACCTTCTGCTGGCGGGGCATTTCCTGGGGTTCCAGAGCGCGGGCAAGACCTTCGAGGTGGTGATCCAGCTGGGCGCGGTCCTGGCGATCCTGACCGTCTATGCGGGCAAGCTGTGGCAGGTGTTTTCCACCGCGCATCGCGATCCGGCCTCGGCCCGGTTGATCGCGGCGGTGCTGCTGGCCTTTCTGCCGGCGGTGGTGATCGGGGTTCTGGCGCATGACTTCATCAAGACGGTGCTGTTTGAAACCCCGATGCTGATCGCGGTCATGCTGGTTCTGGGCGGGGTGATCCTGCTGTTCGCCGACCGGATGGCGCCGCCGCCGGTGGTTCACGATCCGGCGCAGATCCCGCTGAGGAAGGCGCTGGCCATCGGCGTCATCCAGTGCCTTGCGATGATTCCGGGCGTGTCTCGGTCGGGATCGACCATCGTGGGCGCGCTGATGCTGGGTGTCGACAAGCGCGCGGCGGCAGAATTCTCGTTCTTTCTGTCGATGCCGACCATGGCGGCGGCGGTGGCCTATGACCTGTGGAAGAACCGCGATGTACTGGATGCCTCGGCTTTGGGCGATATTGCCGTGGGATTCATCCTGGCCTTCATCGCGGCGGTGGTCGTGGTGCGTTGGCTCTTGGGCTATGTCAGCCGGCGGGGTTACGCTTTGTTCGGCTGGTGGCGAATCATCGTCGGCCTGGTGGCGATACTGGCGCTTTCCCTGGGGTTCTGAAGGCATAGGTAAACTGTGCTGACCTGATTTTCTCGGGAAATGACAGAAATCCTGACCTTCACGCGGAAAAACCGACAAATAGGTAAACTGTGCTGACTTTTATTGGCGATTGAGCCAAAGTATCAATGCGCACCCACTCTTTTGCAGGGAAGCGCAGCCATGGCTCAGCAACGCATGTTGAAATTCGTGACGGTCGGGCGGGAAATGCCCGAAAAACGTCCGGCCCCGCTGCGCAAGCAGGATTTCCACGAGATCTATCGCGAATATGCCGATGCCAAGGCGGCGGAACAGGCCAGCCGCTGTTCGCAATGCGGCGTGCCCTATTGCCAGGCGCATTGCCCGCTGTCGAACAACATCCCCGACTGGCTGCGCCTAACCGCCGAGGGCCGCCTGCAAGAGGCCTATGAACTCAGCCAGGCGACCAACACCTTCCCCGAGATCTGCGGCCGCATCTGCCCGCAGGACCGGCTGTGCGAAGGGAACTGCGTGATCGAACAGTCGGGCCATGGCACCGTCACCATCGGCTCGGTCGAGAAATACATCACCGACACCGCCTGGGAAGAGGGCTGGGTGAAACCGATCCGCCCGCATGAGGAGCGGACCGAAAGCGTCGGCATCATCGGCGCGGGGCCGGGGGGGCTTGCCGCGGCCGACATGCTGCGCCGGGCGGGGGTGCAGGTCACGGTCTATGACCGCTATGACCGGGCGGGGGGCCTGCTGACCTATGGCATCCCTGGCTTCAAGCTGGAAAAGCCCATCGTCATGCAGCGCGCCGCGCAGCTGGAAGAGGGCGGCGTGACCTTCGTGATGAACTGCAACGTGGGCGAGGACATCAGCTTCGAGGCGATCCGGGGCCAGCACGATGCGGTGCTGATCGCCACCGGCGTCTATGCCAAGCGCGGGCTGACGGGGCCGGGGTCGGGCGCGAAGGGGATCGTGCAGGCGCTGGACTATCTGACCGCCTCGAACCGCAAATCCTTTGGGGATGAGGTCGACCGCTTCGATTCGGGCGAGTTGAACGCGGCGGGCAAGCGCGTTCTGGTCGTCGGCGGCGGCGACACGGCGATGGACTGCGTGCGCACCGCCATCCGCCAGGGCGCGACCAGCGTGAAATGCCTTTATCGCCGCGACAAGGCCAACATGCCGGGTTCGCAGCGCGAGACGCAGAACGCGGAAGAGGAAGGCGTCGAATTCGTCTGGCTGGCCGCGCCCAAGGGCTTTACCGGCAGCGAGACGGTCGAGGGCGTGATCGTCCAGCAGATGCGCCTTGGTGCGCCCGACGCCTCGGGCCGGCAATCGCCCGAGGTGATCGAGGGCGCCGATTACGTCGAACCCGCCGATCTGGTGCTGACCGCGCTGGGGTTCGAGCCGGAGGATCTGCCAGGTCTCTGGAACCAGCCGGAACTGGGCGTGACCCGCTGGGGCACGGTCAAGGCCGATTTCCGCAGCCATGCGACAAATCTGCCGGGCGTTTTCGCCGCGGGCGACATCGTGCGCGGGGCCAGCCTGGTCGTGTGGGCGATCCGCGACGGGCGGGAGGCCGCCGAGGCGATTCTGGATTATCTTGCGCAGCCCGCTGCGGTCGCGGCGGAGTGACGGCGCGGGGGAGAGACAACCCCCTTCTGGAAGGAGACGGGGAATGAAAGTCGCGAAACCCATTCTGGCCGCCCTGGGGCTGGCCCTTGCCGCACCGGCGATGCCGGCGCAGGCGGGCAGCTTCACGCCACCGCCGGGATGCAAGCTGTTCATGACCGTGCAGTCGCGCGCCTGCCGGGTATCGAACCACTACAAATGCGATCAGGACCCGCCGGGCGACCAGTGGCGCGCCGATTTCGATCAGGAGGGGATGTTCTTCCGGTCGCGCATCGACAGCGAGACGCAGTGGATCGAAAGCTATGAGGACAAGCCCGAGGTCAGGCAGGTGCTGGACCCGAACCCGGCCGATCCCGCCAGCTTTTCGACCCTCCTGTCCAGCGGCAAGGATACCTATGACTTCAACCTGACCCGCGACAATGGCGAACAGAGCCGGGTCACGGGCTATGACCGGCTGACCGGCCAATCCTATACGATCGACGGCTTCCCGCTGGAGGAGACGGAGTTCGACTATACCGAGACCGCGCCGGACGGCACTGTCCTGCACCGGGCGCATGGCAACGAATACATCAGCCGCGACCTGCGGATGTTCTTTTCGGGCCGGTCGGAATGGGATCCGGGCGACGGCAACTACCTGCCGCTGGACGGCAGCCCGATGAAGTTCATCTTTCCCGGCCAGCCCGGTTTCGGCGCGACCCAGCCGCTGTTCGACTGCGATGCGGTGACATCCTCGTTGCCGCAATCCGTGGCGCCAAGGGGATAGGGGCGATGGTCGGGGTCAGGACAGGGCATTGCCTGTGCGGTGCGGTGCGGATCGCGGTGACGAACCCGCCGCACGATCTGGGCGTCTGCCATTGCGACAGCTGCCGCCGCTGGACCGGCGTTGCAACCGTCAGCTTTGGCGTGGATGCCGCCGACCTGACCGTCACCGGCGCCGAGAATGTCGCGGCCTATGCCTCGTCCGACTGGGCCGAGCGGTGCTTTTGCCGGATCTGCGGATCGACCCTTTGGTATCATCTGACGATCCCGGACCAGTCGCCCAGCCATTACGTTGCGGTGGGCCTGCTGGACGATGCCTCGGGCATGTCCATCGGGCACGAGATCTTTCACGACCAGAAACCCGATGCCTTTGCCTTTGCCGGCAATTCCAGAAAGACGACCCGGGCGGAATTCCTCGCCTCGGTCGGAGCCAGCCCCGAGGAGTGAGCCATGACCAAATACGATGAAGCCTGGGTTGCCGCCGAGGAAGCGAAACGCAAGTGGCTGGACGAGAACGGGCTTTACAAGGCCGAGGATGAACATTCCTCCTGCGGGGTGGGTCTGGTCGTCTCGATCTCGGGCAAACCCAGCCGCAAGGTGGTGCAGGCGGGGATCGACGCGCTGAAGGCGATCTGGCACCGGGGTGCTGTCGATGCCGATGGCAAGACTGGCGATGGCGCGGGCATCCATGTGCAGATCCCGGTCAAGTTCTTTTACGACGTGGTGCGCCGCACCGG
>JASGFG010000129.1:0-5099 GCA_047605605.1 Paracoccaceae bacterium
CGCAAGCGCCGCGAGCGCCGCCCCGGCTTCGGCGCGAAGGGCCACGGCGGCGGGATGGCGCGCAAGCTGGTCGGGGCAGATGTCGATGCGGATCATGCCCGGCGGTGCGGGCAGGCCGCCGCGCGCATACATGTCGTATTCCGTCGGCCCGAATTCGGTGCCGACCGCCAGGACCAGATCCGCGGCGTGGATCAGCCCGCGCACAGCGTCCAGGCTGGCCGACGCCGGCACCAGCAGCGGGTGCCCGTGCATCAGCCCGCGCGCGTTGGTGGTGGTGACGACCGGCGCGTCCAACGCCTCGGCCAGCGCCTGCAACGCCGCCCCGGCGTGCTTCGCGCCGCCCCCGGCCAGGATGAGCGGCCGTTGCGCCGCGTCCAGCATCCGCACCGCCTGCGACAGATCGGGAAGCGGCGGCACCGACACCGCCAGCGGCGCCGCAAGCGGCGGGCAGGGCAGCGGCATCACATCGGTCGGCACCTCGATATGGACGGGGCCGGGGCGGGCGCCCAGCATCGCGGCAAAGGCCCGGTCCAGCGCGGGACCGACCTGCGCGGGCTCCTCGATCCGCTCGGACGGGCAGAGGGCGCGCACCATCGCCTGCTGATCGGGCAGTTCGTGCAGCAGGCCCAGCCCCTTGCCCAGCGAATCCCTGCGGTTCACGCCGGAAATCACCAGCATCGGCACCGAATCCTCGCGCGCCTGCGCCATGGCCGTCAGTGCATTGGTCAGCCCCGGCCCGGTGATGACGAAAGCGACGCCCGGACGGCCCGAAACCCGGGCAAACCCGTCGGCCATGAAGGCGCAGCCCTGTTCGTGCCGCGCCGTCACATGCCGCACGGGCGAGCCGGACAGGCCGCGGTAAAGCTCGACCGTATGCACGCCGGGGATGCCGAAGACGACCTCGACCCCGCGGTCGGCCAATCCCTGGACCAGAACCTCACCCACCGTTTTCATGCTGCTTTCCCCATCACTTCGGCCGCATGGGCCGCGATCCTGTCACATGCCTCGGCAATGCGGTCGTCGGGCTGGGTCAGGCTGACGCGCAGCCACCCCGACAGCCCGGCCCCAAAGCTTTCGCCCGGCATGACCGCGACATGCCGCGCCTCCAGCAGCCCCTCGGCAAAGGTCAGGCCGGAAAGGCCGGTGGCCCGCACATCGACCAGCGCGAACATCCCCGCCTCTGGCATGTGGACGCCCAGGCTGTTCACCCCGTGCAGCCGGTCGCGGATCAGCCCGGCGCGCCGCGCAAATCGTTCCGCCATCCCCGCCGCCACCGGCGACGGGCGCGAGACGGCCTCGGCCGTCATATCAGCGATGAAGGGCTGGTTGCCGAACAGCATGGTTTCCGCCAGCGGCAACAGGCGCGCGCAGAACTCGGCCGGCCCGACGCACCAGCCTGACCGGAAGCCGGGCGCGGCATGGGATTTGGAAATCGAGGCGCAGGCTATCGTCCGCTCGGCCAGTTCCGGCAGATCCAGCGGCGAGACGAAGGGCGTGCCGGGAAAAACCAGATCCTCGTATACTTCGTCCGAGACGATCCACAGGTCATGCTCCACCGCCAGACGCCCCAGATCGGCAATGTCCCGATGCCGAAGAACCGCCCCCGTCGGGTTGTGGGGCGAGTTCAGGAACAGCACCCGGCTGCGCGGCGTGAGGGCCGCGGCCACATCGGTGGCGCGCATCCTGAACCCCGCCTCTGGATGCAGCGTGACCGGCACCGCCCGCGCCCCGGTCGAGGCGATCACCCCCTCATAGGTCGCATACATCGGGTCGCCCACCAGCACCTCGTCGCCCTCTCCGACCAGCGCGGTCATCACGGCGTAAAGCGTGGTCTGGGTGCCCGGAAAGCACATGATCCGCTCGGGGCCGATCCCCTGGCCGCGACGCGCGGAATAGCGGCGCGACAGGGCCTCCAGCAGCCCCGCCTCGCCCCGGCCGTTGGAATAGCCGACACGGCCCGCCTGCATGGCGCGGGTGGCGGACTCGATCAACGCGGGCGGGGTGGGCACGTCGGGCTCGCCGATGGTCAGTTCGATCACCGGGATGCCTGCGGCCTTCATGGCCCGCGCGCGCGCATGGACCCCCCATTTCGCCCCGCCCAGATCGGCCAGACGTTCGGTGATGGCGGCATATCTCATGTCTTCGGTCCTTCGGTAAGCGAAAGCGGAATCCCCAGCAGCGTTCCGACCGACGCAAGGCCGATGGCGACGATCTCGCCGGGAAGGAAGCGGTCGGGGATGACCGAGGCCTCCAGCCACAGCCCGTCGATCACCGCATTGCAGGCGATGGCATCCCGGCGCAGGGCCGCGGCATCCTGCGGACGGCCCAGATCGGCGATCAGCACCTGAAGCACGTCGCGAAAGCCCAGGTATCCGGCCTCATGCGCATCCTGCATCGCCGGATCGGACAGGGCCACATGCAGGAACCCCGCCCACCGGCCGACAGAAGGCCCCGATGTGACAGGGGGCGACAGGGTGGCGGCGATGAAGGCCGCCAATCGTGAGACGGGATCGGCCGGCCCCGCCGCGACGACCGCCAGCGCATCCTGGGTCATCCCGTCCATATGGCTGCGATAGGCGGCCCGGATCAGCTCTTCCTTGCTGACGAAGTAATGCCGGATCAGGCCGGGCGTCACCCCCGCGCGATCGGCGATCGCCCGCACCGTCGCGGCCGCGACGCCGCCTTCGGACACCAGATCCAGCGCAGCCGTGATCAGCGCGTCACGACGCGCCTCTTCGGTTTCGCGCCGGAACGGGCGGCGGTCGGCGGGCATGGGAACTCCGATTTATACAAGCGTATAATAATCCCGGATGCGCGCCGCTTCGCAAGGCCCCGCGACAGATTATTCGGACCCGCCTGCCGCCGGGGCGGGGTCATTTCTTCCTTATGCCCATAGAGGCATCAGGCGGGAAACGCCGGCCGCCGAAGGCCCTATTCCAGCACCTCGCCCGGATCGACGCCCCAAAGCGCGGTCTTCCTGGCCCAGCCCTTCTCGCCCTCGATGCTGACACGGCACCAGTCCGGCAGGCATTCCAGCAGCTTGCCGACGACATTCGCCTCGGCCTCGAAGACGACCTGCGACTGGTCGTCGGCCCGCGAATGGAACTCGGCCATGTTCTGTGTGACGAGAATCGTCCGCACGCCCGAGATCAGCGCGAAGTTCACCCAGCCGCCCACGCCATCCGCATCCTCGACCCGGCGCCAGTGTTCATATTCGGCCGTGACCCGCAGCGGCATCCCGGCCCGCTTGAACACCCAGTCGACGCGGTGGCTCAGCCCCGGCCCGCGCCGGGCATTTCCTTCCGAGCTTTTCAGCGAGACATAGCGCGGCAGGGGCAGGTTCGTGACGGCACCCCGCGTCGGGTCGCGCGGCTTGACCTTGCGGCGCGTCTGCGCAGGCGGCAGGGGGGGGCCCTGCAATTCGTCGGAATGAATGGCGACGGGCTGGGCATCCTGGGTCGGCGCGACCACATCCTGAACGCCATCGACCGTTTCAAGCCCCTCGGTCCCGTCGACGTCGGCATCCGGCGCCGCAGGGGCGGCCTGCTGCGCGCCGATATGGGCGGGGCGTGGCGGCGGCGCCTCCTGTGCCAGAACCGATCCCGCCAGAAACCCGGCCACAAGGACCGCAATGCCTGCCCTGTTCATGCGTTTCGCCCGCCTGTCTGCCGCAGGTCGGCGGTTGGTCCGCCCGTTCCTGCGCTTTGCCCATCTTGCCGCGGGAGGATGACCCGCTTCGCCTCGCTCCGGGGCTTGTGCCCTGCCCCGCTTCGTTCCACTTTGCCAGTCAAACGCCCGCAAGGGAAGCGCATAGGGAGAGAGACATGCCAACGCAGCGCCTGAGTGTGGTCGTGACGCGACGCCTGCCCGAGCCGGTCGAGACGCGGATGAAGGAGCTCTTCGACGTGGAACTGCGCGATCAGGACACCCGCATGACGCGCGAGGAGCTGGCCGATGCCATGCGCCGCGCCGACGTTCTGGTGCCGACCCTGACCGACCAGATCGACGCCGGGCTGATCGCGCAGGCGGGCGAAAAGCTGAAGCTGATCGCCAACTACGGGTCGGGGGTGGACCACATAGATGTCGCCACCGCGCGCCAGCGGGGCATCCTGGTGTCGAACACCCCCGGCGTCGTGACCGAGGATACCGCCGACATGACCATGGCGCTGATCCTGGCCGTCACCCGCCGCATCCCCGAAGGGCTGGCGGTCATGCAGGAAGGCAACTGGCAGGGATGGTCGCCCATGGCCATGCTGGGCGGGCGGATCGCCGGGCGGCGGCTCGGCATCCTTGGCATGGGCCGGATCGGCCAGGCGGTCGCCCGCCGCGCCCGCGCCTTCGGAATGCAGATCCACTATCACAACCGCAAGCGCCTGCGCCCCGAGGTGGAGGAACCGCTGGAGGCGACCTGGTGGGAAAGCCTGGACCAGATGATTTCCCGGATGGACATCGTCTCGGTCAACTGCCCGCACACGCCCTCGACCTTTCACCTGCTGAACGCGCGCCGTCTGAAGCTGCTGAAACCTTCGGCGGTAATCGTCAACACCTCGCGCGGCGAGGTGATCGACGAGAACGCCCTGACCCGCGGCCTGCGCGCGGGCGAGATCGCGGGGGCTGGTCTCGACGTGTTCGAGCACGGGTCCGAGATCAACCCCCGCCTGCGCGAGCTGAAGAACGTGGTGCTGCTGCCGCATATGGGGTCGGCCACGGTCGAGGGCAGGATCGAGATGGGCGAGAAGGTGATCATCAACATCAAGACCTTTGCCGACGGCCACAGGCCCCCCGATCAGGTGGTTCCGGGGATGATGTAGGGGGCGGCGCCCCCCCCCGGTCCTGATCCTCGGAGGAAGGCCCGGAGGCGAAATGAGGCGCTACCTTCATCCGGGCTTTCCCGCCGCGCGCCTTTCGAGGCAAACGGAAGGGACGCAGCCTGCATCGGAAGCCGAGAAAACAAAGGCCCTACGCCGCCTGCCCCTTCGCGCTTTGTTCGACCGTATAATTCAGCACCGGCGCCAGCCAGCGTTCGACCTCGGGCAAGGGCATTCCCTTGCGGCGGGCATAATCCTCGGCCTGATCGCGTTCGACCTTGGCCACGCCGA
>JASGFG010000130.1:0-5057 GCA_047605605.1 Paracoccaceae bacterium
CGGAACAGGCCCGGCGCGATCCGCCCCACCGCCGGGATCGCCGAATTGCCCCCCAGCGAGGCGCCGACGTGGTAGACCCCGCCCCCCAGGGCCGCCGCCACCTCGGCAATGTCCTGGGCATAGCGTTCCAGACTGTAATCCTGCGCCGGGTCCCAGTCGCTGGCGCCATGGCCGCGCAGGTCCAGCGCGACGGTGCGCCAGCCCTTTTCCGCCTGCGCCCGCGCCACCCCGCGCCAGGAATAGCGCGTCTGCCCGCCGCCATGCGCCAGCAGGATCACCGGTCCGCTGCCATAGGCCTCGGCCTCCAGCCGGATGCCGTCCGAGGTGCGGAAGTGAAGGATTTCGGGTCGGGTCATGGTTCACCTTCGGGCAATATGCGGTCCAGCCAGTCGATCCCCCGCCCGATCAGCGCGTGGAACACCGGCAAGACCCACGCCCCGCGTTCGACGAACGGATAGGCGTCGGTGATGGGCGCCATGTCATAGCGCCCGCGGCTGTGGCCCAGCGTAAGATACAGCACCCCGCCCTGCCCGCGCGGGCGCAGGTAGAATGTCTGGTGCCGCGCCTTGGGCCAGTGGCGCGTCTCGAACAGGGCGGTCTCGCCCTCGAACTCGGAATAGAGCAGCATCCGGTTTCCGTCGGCATGGTGTTGCAGATAATGCTCGTCCTCGACAAAGAACGCCTCGATCCCCGTGGTCAGGGGATGGGCCTCGCCCCTGCGCACCCGGAACCGCCCCGGCACCGGATGGGCCAGGAACTGGCTGCCCAGCAGGTCGAACAGCGCGGGGTCCAGCGGCGGGGTCAGCACCCGGCCATCGGCCTGAATCTCCAGCGCGGAATTGGTGCCGTGCAGAGCGAACCAGCGCCCCCCGCCCTCGACCCAGGCGGTCAGCGCGGCGGTCTCCTCCGCATCGGGCAGCACCCCGCAGGTATAGCTGACCAGCGCATCATACCGGCCCAGGTCCGCCGCATAGTCTCCCCGCACATCGACGCGGATATGTTCGCGCCGGGCCAGATGGGCCAGCAGCTCGTTCCGGGCATGGTCGATGTCGTGGTAAAGCCCCCCCGCGACCAGCAAGACCCTGCGCAGGGGCCGCATCGCTCAGCCCTCCCGCCGATAGACCATGTCGGTCGAGACGAAGGAGAACACCGTCTCGCCCGTCTGGTTCGTCACCCAGTGGCGCAGCGTCGCCATGCCCACGCCGGGGCGCGAGTTCGATGGGCGCAGCGCCTCCACCCGCGAATGCGCCACGATCCGGTCGCCGGGACGGACGGCGCGCGACCAGCGCACGTCGTTCCAGCCGACGCCGCAGACCCAGGCGATGTCGCCGTTTTCCTCGTGGTCCAGGATGCGCCACAGGCAGGCGGTGTAAAGCCCGCTGGCGATCACCCCGCCGAACAGCGACTGGTCGGCCGTCGCCGGGTCCATGTGAAAGAACTGCGGGTCATAGCGGGTGGCAAAGTCGATCATCGGCCCCTGCTCGACCAGCATCTCGCGCGAGGCGGTTTCCTCGCCCACCACCAGATCTTCCCACCGGCGGGGCGGCTTGGCGTCACGATCCGACATAGGATTCCAGCACATGATGGAAATGGCGGATGCGCAGTTCCTGATCCCCGATCCACAGCCCCTCGAAACTGTCCGAGTTCATGCCCGCCTGCACCCCCGGCAGGTTGTAGGCATCCTGATCCAGCACCAGCCCCAGCGATTTCTCGCCATGCCTGAACTGTTCGTGCCGCGGTTTCTTGGGCATCGGCTCGTCCTTCTTCAGCAGTTTGAAGATGAACAGGTCGAAGAACATCTTGTTCGGATCGGTCGGATGCGGCCGCTGGCGGAACAGCATCAGATCGTCGGCATGGGTATTCAGCGTCAGGTTCGGAAAGATGTTGTAGTGATAGTCGTCGGTCAGCTGGTCGTCGTTCAGGTCGCTGTAATCCAGCCCCATTTCCGGCCCGTGCTTGCGCTTCCACGCCTGCAACGCCTTGCGCACCTCGGTCACGCGGCCGTCGAAATCGGCCGGGTCCATGCCCGCCTCTTTCATCGCGTGCTTGATCAGATGCGGGATCTCGGTCGTCTCCTCCACCCGGTGCGAGATGGTGGAAAACGGCACCAGATAACGGTTGTGCCGCCCGTAGCAGTCGATCTGAACGTCCTTGTCCTCGATGAAATACAGCAGTTCGGGGTGGATGCCCTGAACGTGGTAGCTTTCATTGAAGGCATCGACCGAGGTTTTCCAGTTGCAGTCCCATTCGACGGTCATGTCGGAAACCTTGACCATCCGCTCGAAATGATAGGGTTCCAGATGGTCCTGCAACGGCGCCAGAAACTCGGCCAGAGGCCCGGCCTCGGGGTCCAGCGAAAACCAGACGAAGCTGTTCCAGGTGTCGCATTTCACCGCCCGCAGCCCCTTGCAGGGCGGCTTGCCCTGGGGAAAGGTCTCCAAGTCGGGGATGTTCACAAAATCGCCGTCGATCCCGTATTCCCAGAAATGATACTGGCATTTGAAACTGGTGGCATTGCCCTCGCCCACCATGATGCGGTTTCCGCGGTGCAGGCAGACGTTGTAAAATCCGCGCACCGTGCCGTCGGGCTGGCGGACAAGGACGATCTCCTCCTTGCCGATGGTGGTGACGTGATAGTCGCCCGCGTTCGGGATGTCGTCCATCCGGCAGCCGAGCAGCCAGACCTTCGTCCACATCCGCTCCCACTCCAGCCGCATGTAGTCGGCCGAGGTATAGCGTTCCTTCGGGATCATGGCGTTGTCATAGTTCGGGCGCGGCGCGCGGGCGGCCGGGGTGCGGGTGAAATCGGTGGGCTTGATGCGCTCGACGGACATGGGTGCTTCCTTTCCGTGATTTCAGAACGGGACGCGCTTGGAATAGCCGCCGTCCACCAGAAGATGCGATCCGTTGCACCACGACGCCGCGGGGCTGGCCATGAACACCGCCGCCTTGGCGATTTCCTCGGCCGTGCCCATGCGCCGGGTCGGCTGCTGGCGGACGGCATTGTCATAGATGCGCGACCGGGCGACGCGAATCATCTCCCAGTTCGATCCCTTGAACATCGTCGGTCCCGGCGACAGGCAGTTCACCCGGATGCCTTCGGGGGCCAGTTGTTGCGACAATTGCTTGGACCATGTGACCAGCGCCGCCTTGACCGCGTTATAGGCCATCGGCGCCACAAAGGTTTCCGATGCCGCCATGGTGCCAAGAATGAGGATCGAGGGGGCCTTCGACTGGCGCAATGCAGGCAAAGCCTCTTCCACCCCGCGCACCGCCGACATCAGGTCGATCTCGAAGTTGCGATACCAGTAGCGTTCCTCGTCGGTGCCGCCGCCCGCCGAAAGCGAGGCCACGAATATATCCAGCCCACCAAGCGCGTCGACGGAATTGCGCATCCATTGCCGCATCGAATTGCCGTCGCGGCCCTGCACGGTTTCGGCGTGGCCCCTGACGCCCGCCTGATCCAGCACCTCGCGCACCGCCGCCACCCGTTCGGGCGCACGGCCGCAGGTCGAGACATCGCAGCCCTCTTCGGCCAGCAAACGCACGATGGCATTGCCGATTCCGCGGGTGCCGCCCGTTACCGCGGCCTTCAGGCCCTTCAGATGCAAATCCATGGCGCCGGCCCCGCCTCCCCCTGCTGACCTCTGCTGCTGCGATATTACATTCTCGTGGCGCGAAAACAATAAGAATACTTTACTTGTATAACTAGGAATGCGTATTGTATATTTAGACCAGCAGCGCGAAGAACGCCGCCTCTGGGGGGAGGTATAGGAATGACACTACAGACGAATGTGCAGTGCCCCGACGAATCGCCCGCCGCCCAGTCTGCCTGCGGCGGGGTCCTGTCGGGCATCCGCGTGCTGGATCTGACGCGGGTCGTCGCGGGGCCGCTGGCCGCGCAGACGCTGGCCGATCTGGGCGCCGATGTGGTCAAGGTCGAGCGTGTGGGCGACGGCGACGACCTGCGCACCCTCGGCCCGCCCTGGATCGAGGGGCGGCCCGGCTCGCCCGAGCAATCCACTTATTTCCAGATGGTCAACCGCAACAAACGCTCGATCAGCCTGGACTTTTCCTCGGCCGAAGGGGCAGAGATCCTGCGCCGACTGGCCACGGAATCGGATGTGTTCATCGAGAACTTCCGCACCGGCACGCTGGCGAAATACGGCCTGGGGTATGAGGATCTGCGCGCGATCAATCCCCGCCTGATCTATTGCTCGATCACCGGCTTTGGTCAGACCGGCCCCTATCACGACCGTTCGGGCTATGACTATCTGGTGCAGGCCATGGGCGGACAGATGGCCGTCACCGGCCAGCCCGAGGCGGACGGCGGCATTCCCACCCGCGTCGGCGTGCCGATCGCCGACATCACCGCCGGCAACAACGCCGCCATCGCGATTCTTGCGGCCCTTCTGCACCGCGACAGATCGGGACAGGGCCAGCATATCGACGTGGCGCTGTTCGACAGCCAGGTCGCGCTGCTGATGAACAACATCGGGTCGTGGCTGAACGCCCGCGCGCCGCTGCCGCGCACCGGCAACGAACATCCGACCGCGGTGCCGAACGGCGTCTTTGAATGCGCCGACGGCTTCATCCTGATCGCCACCTTCAACGACCGGGAGTTCGCCCGCCTCGCCACCGCATTGGGCAGGCCGCAATGGGCCGAAGATCCGCGCTTTGTCCGCTCGCGCGACCGGCTGGAAAACCGCGCGGCGCTGACGGCGGAAATCAACAAGGTTCTGTCGACCAACCTGCGCGCGCACTGGATGGAAAAGATCCTTGCCGCCAAGGTGTCTTGCGGTCCCATCAACGAGATGCCGGATATCGAGGACGATCCCCAGCTTCAGGCGCGGGGCATGTTCGTGACGCTGGAACATCCCGTGACCGGCACCGTGCGGCTGGTGGCCAGCCCGCTCCGCCTGTCGGAAACGCCCGTGACCTACCGGGCCGCGCCGCCCCTGGCCGGGGAACACAGCGAGGAAGTGCTGCGCCAATACCTCTCGCTTTCGGCCGAGGAACTGGACAGACTGCGCGCCCAGTCGATCATCTAGGCGCGC
>JASGFG010000131.1:0-5010 GCA_047605605.1 Paracoccaceae bacterium
TGCCCGAAGGATCGCCCGGAATGTCCATCGACGCCCCCGAAACCCAAGTCGTCACCTCGTGGAAGATCGCCTGCGACGGGGGCGAGGGCGCGCTTGGCCATCCGCGCGTCTGGCTGACGATTCCGGCAGATACCGGCTGGGTCGAATGCGGCTATTGCGACAAACGCTATGTGATCGACCGCGACCACGCGCACGACGACCACTGAAGGGCGCGCGCAGGGCCTACTGCCCCCTGATCGCCTGCACCAGATCGGCGGGCGGCACCACGGCATAGGATCGCACGATGCGGTTCTGCCGGTCCTGGGCGACCATCACCGCCACAACCTGCCAGCCCTGTTCGGTCCGCTGCAACAGCGGCGCGCCGGAATTGCCCGAAACCGCCGGGCAGCGCAGGCCGAGCGCCGCGCCCTGCTGGACGATGACCCGGCAATCCACATCGTCCCGCATCTGGGGTGCATCGCGGCGATAGGCCAGCATCCGCAGCGCCGTCACCTCTCGCGCCGCCAGCGGCAGCGGGTCCACGCCGGCAAGCGCATGGTCCAGCCGCACCAGCGCCAGATCGCCCGCCAGCCCCGTCGCGGCGGCCGGCCGGATGACGGCCACACCCTGCGCCCCGCCCGCCGAGCGCCCGTGGCGATAACCGGCGGCGAAATGCACCGCCTGCGGCACGGCATCCTTGACGCAATGCCCCGCGGTCAGGATCAGGTCGGGCGCGACCAGCGTGGCCGAACAGATCGCCGCCCCCGGCAAGGGCCGGTCGCCATAGCTGATCCGCCCGACGGCCGGAAAGGTCAGCGGCGCATCCGCGCCCGGCGGATCGGCCCGCAGCGGGGCCGCGCCGGTCAGCAGCGCAAGGAACACAAGGGCGCGGGCGATCATCGGTCTTTTCCCTGTCCGGGTCCTGCGGGAAACCCTAGCCCCAACCGCGCCCATGTGCCACGCCCGCTGACGGTTTCGTGCGCGGCGCTGTGCCTTGCCATCAAGGGGGCGCGCATATAGGGTGCGCCACCGAATTTCCGGGGGTTTCCCCGGCCAGACAGCTCTTGAAAGGACCACCCATGTTCGTGACCCCCGCCTTCGCGCAGACCGCCGGTGGCGCCGGTGCCGGTTCGGCCCTTGCCCAGTTCCTGCCGCTGATCCTGATCTTTGCGATCATGTATTTCCTGCTGATCCGTCCGCAGCAGAAGAAGGTCAAGGATCACCGCACCATGGTCGACGCCCTGCGCCGCGGCGATCAGGTCGTGACGCAGGGGGGCATCCTGGGCAAGGTCACGAACGTGGGCGACGACGGAATCGTCACCGTGGAAATCGCCGATGGCGTCAAGGTGCGCGTGGTGAAGGCCACCATCAGCCAGGTGATGAACAAGACCGAACCGGCGGCCAACGCCTGATTTCTTGCGGGCCGCCAAGGCCCGCCGCCGATCCGGCCCGAAGGGAAGACCATGCTGCAATCGCCGCTGTGGAAGCGCATCCTGATCTGGGGCATCTGCGCCCTTGGCATCCTGTTCGCCATGCCGAACGTCTTTTACGGGCGGGTCGAGCGACACAATGACGCCGCCGACGCCATCGAAAAGGCCGGCGGCACCGCCACGCCGGAACAGGCGGCCGATCTGGCCGGATGGCCGTCGTGGCTGCCGTCGAACATCGTGCCCCTGGGGCTGGACCTGCGCGGGGGCGCGCATCTTCTGGCGCGCGTCCATGTGGCCGATGTCTATGCCCAGCGGATCGACGGCATGTGGCCCGAGGTGCGCGACGCGCTGCGCGACGTGCGCGATCAGGTCGGCAACGTCCGCCGGGTGCAGGCCGATCCGGGCGTGCTGCGCGTGGCCATCTCGAACCCCGCCGGCATGGATGTGGCGCTGCAAAAGGTCCGCGCCCTGGCCCAGCCGGTGGTCAGCCTGACCGGCATCGGGTCGAACGACATCGACGTGTCGACCGAGGGCGACCAGATCGTCGTCCAGCTGTCGCAGGCCGAACGCACCGCATCCGACACCCGCACCATGCAGCAATCGCTGGAAATCATCCGCCGCCGGGTGGACGAGGTCGGCACCCGCGAACCCACGATCCAGCGGCAGGGCGACGACCGCATCCTGATCCAGGTGCCGGGCATCGGTTCTGCGGCAGAGCTGAAGGCGCTGATCGGCACCACCGCCAAGCTGACCTTCCACGGCGTCACCGGCCGCACCAGCGACCCCAAGGCCGACCCCGGCCCGCGCAACCTGCTGTTGCCGTCCATGGATGAAAAGGGCGTCTACTACATCGTCAACCAGGACTCGGTCGTCTCGGGCGAGGAACTGGTGGATGCACAGCCCTCGTTCGACCAGAACAACCGCCCCGCCGTCAGCTTCCGCTTCAACCCCACGGGCGCGCGCAAGTTCGGCGACTATACCGCCGCCAACATCGGCAAGCCCTTTGCCATCGTTCTGGACAACGAGGTGATCTCGGCCCCCGTCATCCAGACCCATATCGCCGGCGGCTCGGGCATCATCACCGGCAATTTCAACGTCGAGGAATCGACGAACCTTGCCGTGCTGCTGCGCGCCGGCGCCCTGCCCGCCAAGATGGACTTCCTTGAGGAACGGACCATCGGCCCGGAACTGGGCGCCGATTCGATCGAGGCGGGCAAGCGGGCCGGCCTTGTCGGCGCGGTTCTGGTCGGCGTGTTCATGGTGCTGTGCTATGGCTGGTTCGGGATGATGGCGAATATCGCGCTTGCGATGAACATCGTGCTGATCATGGCCGTGCTGTCGCTGATCGGGGCCACGCTGACCCTGCCCGGCATCGCGGGGATCGTGCTGACCATGGGGGTGTCGGTCGATGCCAACGTGCTGATCTTTGAACGGATGCGCGATGAAATCCGCAACGGCCGGTCGGCGCTCCGCGCGATGGAGGAAGGCTTCCACCGCGCCCAGTCGGCGATCACCGATGCGAACGTGACCAGCCTTCTGGCCGCGATCATCATGTATGTGGCCGGGTCCGGCCCGGTGCGCGGCTTTGCCATCACCCTGGGGATCGGCATCGTCACCTCGGTCTTCTCGGCCATCTGGCTGGCGCGTCTGATCATCGCCACCTGGTATGGCTGGCGCCGGCCCAAGACGATCAACGTGTAAGGGAAACGGAATATGGCACTTCGTCTGCATCTGGTTCCCCATGGAACGAAGATCGACTTCTTCCGCCACGCCTGGGCGACCTTTGGCGCCTCGGTCGTGGCGACGATCCTGTCGCTGGTGGCGGTGGCAGTGTTGGGGCTGAACTACGGCATCGACTTCAAGGGCGGCACCACCGTCCGCACGGAATCGACCAATGCCATCGACGTTTCCGCCTATCGCACCGCGCTGGAAGGGCTGAACCTGGGCGACGTGACCATCACCGAGGTCTTCGACCCCGCCTTCCGCCCCGATCAGCATGTGGCCCAGGTCCGCATCGAGGCGCAGGGCGACAGCGAGGTCGCGGACCCCGCCGTCATCGACCGGATGGAAGAGGCGCTGAAGGCCGTCGACCCGGCGGTGAAATTCACTCAGGTGGAATCGGTCGGACCCAAGGTGTCGGGCGAACTGATCTGGACCGCCTTTCTGGCGGTCGGCGCCGCCTCGCTGGGGATCGGGCTTTACATCTGGATGCGGTTTGAATGGCAATATGCGGTCGGCGCGGTGGCCGCGCTGATCCATGACGTGGTGGTGACGGTCGGCCTGTTCTCGGTCCTGGGGCTGAAATTCGACCTGACCACGGTGGCGGCGCTGCTGACCATCATGGGCTTTTCCATGAACGACACCGTTGTGGTCTTCGACCGGCTGCGGGAAAACCTGCAGAAATACAAGACCATGCCGCTGCGCGACGTGATGAACCTGTCGGTGAACGAGACGCTGGGCCGCACGCTGATGACGGTGATGACGACGCTGCTGGCGTTGATCGCGCTGATCGTCTTTGGCGGCGACGTTCTGCGCACCTTCGTCATCGCCATTACCTGGGGGATAATCGTCGGCACCTACTCGTCGATCTACATGGCCAAGAACATCGTGCTGTTCCTGGGCCTGCCGCGCGGCGACAAACCCGCCGCTCCGAAGAAGGGCGGCGAGTTCGCCAATATCGACGCCTGATGCGTCTGATCGAGGTCACATATGCCGAGGCGATGCCCGTCGAAGGCTATGGCCCCGGTTTCTTCCGCATCGCGGGGCGGGTGCTGCGCGGCCCCTCGCTGATCTCGCCCTGGGATGCCGGTGCCTGGGGCGGGCTGGAGGATATGGCGACGCCGCTGGCGCTGACCGGGCGGATCGACGTTCTGCTTCTGGGCATGGGGGCCGATGTGGCCCACGCCCCCAAACCCTTTCGCGAGGCGATGGAGGCGGCGGGTATCGGCGTCGAGGTCATGGCCACCCCCGCCGCCTGCCGCACCTACAACGTGCTTCTGGGCGAAGGCCGTCGCATCGCGGCGGCCCTCATCCCCATCGGCTGATTGCATTTCCCCCCCTCCGGGCCTATCTCGGGGGGCAAAGGTCCGCGACCGAAAGGCCCTGCGATGAACTGGATTTCCAACTACGTCCGCCCCAAGATCAACTCGCTGTTCTCGCGGCGCGAGGTGCCCGAGAACCTGTGGACCAAATGTCCCGAATGCGGAACGATGCTGTTCCACCGGGAACTGGCGGAAAACCTGAACGTCTGCACGAATTGCGATCACCACATGGCGATCACCCCGCGCGACAGGTTCGCGGCGCTGTTCGACGGCGGCATCTTCACCGAGGTCAAGGTGCCGGAACCGCTGGCCGACCCGCTGCATTTCCGCGACCAGAAGAAATATCCCGACCGGCTGAAGGCCGCGCAAAAGGCCACGGGCGAGAAAGAGGCGATGCTGGTGGCCGAAGGTGACATCGGCCGCACCCCCGTGGTCTGTGCCGGCCAGGACTTTGCCTTCATGGCCGGGTCGATGGGCATGTATGTCGGTAATGCCATCGTCGCCGCCGCCGAACGCGCGGTAAAGACCAAAAAGCCGCTGATCCTGTTCGCCGCCGCCGG
>JASGFG010000132.1:0-4852 GCA_047605605.1 Paracoccaceae bacterium
CCGCCTTCGGGTTCGCCCATGGCCGGTTCGCTGAAAAGCGCGGCGAAGTCGCTGCCACTGCCGATCGGCTGGAAACAGATGCGCCCGTCCTCGACCCAACCCCAGCGAACGCCGGCGGGGCTATAGGCCTCGCTTCCGCCGGTCGCCACATGCCGGGGGGGCAAGGCGCGCAGCGGCAGATAGGTCCTCGGCGGGGCGGCACCGCCCGCCTGATCATCGAACGGAACCAGATAGGGCGAACCGTCAGGGCCTTCGACGATCGTGGTCGCCGAAACCGGCGCCGCAGCCGAAGCAAGACCGAAAAGAACTGCGGAGGCAATCCTGCGCATGACATATTCCCATAGGCCCCCACAGCGCAGAAAAGCCGCGAAATCTGGAGGAATAAAGGCGAAAGCAGGGTAAATCGGCGACCCGGCCCTGACGTGCGGGGGGGCGCGCCGCAAAAGCAGAAGGGGCGGCAGAACCGCCCCTTGCACGTCATCGGAAACGAAGATGCTCAGGCCCGGATACGGCGCCGCAGGCGCAACCCGCCCAGACCGGCCAGGGCCGTTCCCATCAGCAGGACGCCCGCAGGCAGCGGCACGGCCGAGGTTGGTTCCTCGACCGGCGTCGAGGCAAGAACCGGCACATCGAAGGAATAATTGGTCGTCGCACCCCACGGCCATGCGAAGGCCAGATAGAGCGTCCCGCCAAAGCCCGAGCCCAGATTCAGCGTCGCGGTCGAGGTGCCGTTGGAATAGGTCGCATTCCACGGATCGTAAGTCACGCCGAACCAGGTGCCATAGGTGCCGCCCCCCGCCCAGGGGAAGGGCGAATAGCTGTAATAGATGCTGCCGCCCGCATTGCTGTAGCCCGACCCGATGGAGGCCAGCGAGAAGCTGAAGCTGAGCGAGGTCGCCGAGGGGTCAAGCCCCGTCAGTTCCAGCACGTCGCCCGCGCCGCCCGAAATCGTGCCCGAAACCGAGGTGGTCCCGGCGGCGATCGCCGTGGCCGAGGTCCAGTTGTTGGAAAAGCCGCCCGCGACATCCGCCTCGTTCACGGTGGCGGCAAAGGCGGAGGACGCCACGGCGGCGGAGAAGAGCGCAGCGGCGGCAACGGCGGCAAGGCGCAGACGGGAAGACATGGAACTAACCCCAGATGGAAGACTGGTTGCGATATAGACAGGCCAATGGGGCGCCATAATGGGAAAAATGTGGCAAACGCGCCATTCCGCGCGTTGCGACGCGACGTCACGCGGCGACGAAATGCAGCCCGCGCTTCAGGAACTGGGTCGCATGGGCGCCCACGCTTTCCGGGTTGCCGGTGGTCAGGCAGGCCGAGTGCTGTCCCACCCCCAGAAACTCGGGCCGCCGCGCCAGATAGTCGGCGGTGGCCGAAGCGACCAGCCGCGGCTGCGAGAACACCTTGACCTGCGGGCCGAGCGCCTTCTGGAACACCCCTTCCATCAGCGGATAATGGGTGCAGCCCAGGATCGCCGCCTGCGGATGCGGCATCCGGCGCAGCAGCGCCTCGACATGGGATTTCACCAGCGCCTCGGCCAGGATCTCGTCCCCCGCCTCGATCGCATCGACCACGCCGCCACAGGGCTGCGCCTCGACATCGACGCCGATGGCGCGAAAGGCCAGTTCGCGCTGGAAGGCGCGGCTGGCGACGGTGGCGGGGGTGGCGAACAGGGCCACATGCTTCACCTCGACCTCGCGCGGGGGGGAATTGTCGCCCCATTGCCGTTCGGTCAGCGCCTCGATCAGCGGCACGAAAACGCCCAGCACCCGCTTGTCGGCGGGCACCCAGGTCTCCTGCATCCGCTTCAGCGCGGCGGCCGATGCGGTGTTGCAGGCCAGGATCACCAGATCGCAGCCCGCCTCCCACAGCCGTTCGACGCCCGCACAGGTCAGCCGGAAGATGTCGTCGGCATCACGCACCCCATAGGGCGCATGGGCATTGTCGCCCAGATAGACGAAGGGCACATCCGGCAGCCGCTTTTCCAGCGCGTCCAGAACCGTCAGGCCGCCCAGACCCGAATCGAATACGCCGACTGCCATGCTGCTCTCCTCGGGGACCGGCCCTGCCCTTCAGCGGGTTCTCTTGCGGGCCGCGAAATCGTGGCCATAAGCATAGGACCGCAGCGGCGCGGGCGAAAGGGCATAGGTCGCCGTCCGCAGGAAATCCATCATCGCCAGCGGATCGGTCTTCAGCGGCGCCAGCCGCGCCGCCGGGATCGGTTCGCCCACCACCACCCGCACGGGGGCGTCGATGCGCGACCGGAACTCCTTGATCAGCAGGCCAAGACGCAGGGTCATGCTGGCATGGCTGGCGATCTGGAACAGGCGCGAGTTGTGGCCGTCGAAATAGACCGGCACCACGGTCGCATCCGACCGGGCGATCATCTTGGCGGTAAAGGTGCGCCAGCCTGGGTCCATCGGCCGCGAGAACGGCTTGGCCGCCGTCGAGACGGTGCCGCCCGGAAAGATCCCCATGCAGCCGCCCGCCGCCAGATAGCGCAAGGCCTCGGCGCGGGTTTCCAGGTTCTGGCGCATCGCCTCTTTCGTTTCGTCGAAATTCACCGGCAGGACCACTCGGTCCAGCGCCTCGGCCTTGCGAAAGACGGAATTGGCCAGGATGCGGAAATCGCCCCGCGCCATGTCCAGCAGATGCCCCAGCATCAGCCCGTCCAGAATGCCATAGGGATGGTTCGCGATCACCACCAGCGGCCCCGCGGCGGGGATGTTCGACAGGCTGCCCCCCACCACCTTCAGCGACAGGCCATAGCGGTCGCAGATCACCTGCCAGAATGATCGGCTGTCCGACACCTCGGTCTCGTAGCCCGCGGCGCGGCGGATCAGCGCCAATCGGCCGGTCAGGTTTTCCATCGCCCGGATCATCGCCCGCCCCGCTGCCGTTTCGGCCGAGCCGGCATAGCTGATCTCGCGCGCGATTTCCCTGCCCTGCATGAATTTCCCCTCTCTGACCGCAGCCGCCCGATAGCAGCAAAGCCCGAGTCTCGCCAGCGATCATGACAGGCACATGAAATCCGCTTCTCCGGCTGCCTGATTTGCAGGCAATGCAACTCAAACATGCGCCAGACGCAATTTACCGCATTTACATACAGGGAAGTCTGTTATTAAGGCGCTGCCCTGAACTGACGTGAACGGATTACGGGAATGGACTGGGACAAGTTGCGCATCTTTCATGCGGTGGCCGAACGCGGCAGCCTGACGCACGCGGGCGAGGTGTTGCACCTGTCGCAATCCGCCGTCAGCCGCCAGATCCGCGCGCTGGAGGAAAGCCTGAACGTCACCCTGTTCCACCGCCATGCCCGCGGCCTGATCCTGACCGAACCGGGAGAGCTGCTGTTCGACGCCACGCAGGCGATGGCCAAGCGGCTGGATGCCACCGCCGCCCGCATCCGCGACAGCGAGGACGAGGTCTACGGCGAATTGCGCGTGACCACGACCACCGGCTTCGGCACGCTGTGGCTGGCCCCGCGTCTGACGCATCTTTACAAGAAATACCCGGCGTTGAAGATCGACCTGATGCTGGAGGAACGGGTGCTGGACCTGCCCATGCGCGAGGCCGACGTGGCCATCCGCATGAAGGAACCCTCGCAGGCCGACCTGATCCGCAAGCGGCTGATGAACATCAGGATGCGGCTTTACGCGACGCCGGAATACCTGGCCGAACACGGCACGCCGCAGACCATGGCCGAGTTTTCGACGCATCGCCTTGTCTGCCAGCACGCGGGCACGCCGCAGGTGGCGGCGGGCGCGGCGCTGGTGGCCGAACTGATGGCGAACGACATCCCTTCGGTGCTGCACGTCAACAACTACTTCGGCGTGTTGCAGGGGGTGCTGAACAACATCGGCATCGGCGTCCTGCCCGATTATGTCGTCGAGGATTTTCCCAATTTCGTCCGCGTCCTGCCCGATGTGGAATCGGGCGAGATCCCGCTGTTCCTCGCCTACCCCGAGGAATTGCGCCATTCCAAGCGCGTCGCCGCCTTCCGCGACTTCGTGACCGAGGAAATCTTCGCCTATCGCAAGAAGCACGAAAGCTGAGCGGTTGCGCTAACGCCGCAGCGCCGCGCCATGCGCTTGACGCATGGCGGCATTGACCTGAGCGGGCAGGCTTTGCGCCTGAACGGACTTGAACGGAATCGTCCACGCGCCTAAATCCAACCGCGAGGCGGACGGTTGAGATCTTCTCTTGTCCACCTCATACCTCCCTGTTGGACTTGGGCCGAGCTTCTGCTCGGCCTTTTTTTTGGTTTTCCGCCCCTTTTCCGCAACCGCCCAAAATTCGGGCGGCATTTCGGCCCGGACGCCCGCCCGAATTGCCATGCGGGAATCGCATGGCGCGCGCGCCCGCTCGTGTCCTGCCGCGAATCGCGCGGCCCGCATCGCCAAATCGCTTGTCCGGGGGCGGGCGTCACCCCGCGCCCGCCGATCCTGCAAATCCGGGCATTTCAGGGCTTCCCCCGCCCCTCTGCGCGCCTTAAAACCCGCCGCAATCCGCCCCATCCCGCGATCCGAAGGAACAGGCCATGCAAGACCCCGAAATCACGCCCGATCTGATCGCCTCGCATGGCCTGAAGCCCGACGAATACCAACGCATCCTCGACATCATCGGGCGGGTGCCGACCTTCACCGAACTGGGCATCTTTTCGGCGATGTGGAACGAACATTGTTCCTACAAGTCGTCGAAAATCCACCTGCGCAAGCTGCCGACCACCGGCCCGCAAGTCATCTGCGGCCCCGGCGAGAATGCGGGCGTCGTGGACATCGGCGATGGTCAGGCCGTCATCTTCAAGATGGAAAGCCACAACCACCCGTCCTACATCGAACCCTATCAGGGC
>JASGFG010000133.1:0-4808 GCA_047605605.1 Paracoccaceae bacterium
CATCCGCCGCGTCGCGCTGATGGACAAGATCCCCTATTTCACCACCGCCGCCGCCAGCATCGCCGCCGTCGAGGCCATGAAGGCCCGGGGCGAGGGTTATGGCGTGCGCACCCTGCAAGGCTGAGACGCGAGCCCTGTTGCCTTCCGGCGCCGCGTCTGTATACACGGCGCCGGACCAGCCAGACCTGCACCCGGCCAGCCCGTCCTGAACCCTCGCCGCCCGGCATCCGCAGGGCGGTCCTTGGCATAAGGTCGGTCTTCCATGAATGCATCCGCGGTGCAGCCCTCGTTGCATGGGCAAGTTTCCACATCCGTTCCCGCCTTTGAGTTTCGGGGCGAAGATACCTTTCTGCGCGCAGGGCCCGAGGCGCGGGCGCTGCCCCGCGGCACGGCCGATACGCTGGCCGGACGGCTGGCCGCCGCATTCGACGGCGCCCCCGAAGGCGGGGTCGTTGCCGGGGCCATGCCCTTTTGCCGGGACGAGGACGATGCGCTTTGGCTGGCGCCCCCGGCCCGCGCCGCCGGTGCGGCCACGGCGGTGACGCCGACCACCGGCTGGACCCTGCGCGAGGATCCTTCGGGCGCGGATTACGCCGCCGCGGTCACCCGCGCTCTGGAGATGATCGGCGAAGATCCCGCCGATGGCTGCGGGTTGAAGAAGGTCGTTCTGGCCCGCAGCCTGCTGGCCCGCGCGCCGCAGCCCATCGACCTGCCCGCGGTGCTGAACCGCCTGGCCACCGACCCGGCCGCAATGGCCTTTCTGCTGCGCCTGCCCTCGGACGGTGCCCCGCGCCATCTGATCGGGGCCACGCCCGAACTTTTGCTGCGCAAGACCGGCCCGCGCATCTTTTCGCACCCGCTGGCCGGATCGGCGCGGCGTCTGGACGATGCGGCCGCCGACCGGGCGGCGGCGGAACATCTCAGCACATCGGCCAAGGACCGGCATGAACACCGCTTTGTGGTGGATTTCATTCTCGACACGCTGACGCCCCTGTGCCGGACGCTGGCCTGTCCGCGCGGCACCGGCCTGACCTCGACCAGCAGCATGTGGCATCTGGGAACCGGGATCGAGGGCGTGCTGCGCGACCCCGACATCCCCTCGGCCGTGCTGGCGGCGGCGCTGCATCCGACGCCCGCCGTCTGCGGCACCCCGCAGGGCCGCGCCGCCGCCGCCATCGCGGAGCTGGAGCCGGTGGCGCGCGGCTTTTATGCCGGGGCCGTGGGCTGGACCGACAGGGCGGGCGACGGCGCCTGGCATGTCGCCATCCGCTGCGCCGAGGTTTCGGGGGCGGAAGCGCGGCTGTTCGCAGGCGCGGGCATCGTCGCCGGGTCCGATCCGCAGGCCGAACGCGCCGAAACCGGGGCGAAATTCGCGGCGCTTCTGTCAGGCCTTGGCCTTGACGGGGCGGCGGCACTGCAAGGGGAATGACGATGACCGAAGCCAAACGCCTGCCCGGCATCGCCGCCTATCCGTTGCCCACGGCGGCGGACCTGCCGCCCCCCCGCGCCCCCTTCGTGCTGGAGGCTTCGCGTGCCGCCCTGCTGGTCCATGACATGCAGCGGTATTTCTGTGCCCCCTATCCGGCGGGCGAAAGCCCCATCGCGCCGGTGATCGACCATATCGCCCGGTTGCTGGCGGCGGCGCGGGCGGCGGGACTGCCGGTCTTCTATACCGCGCAGGAGGTCCGGCAGGACCGCCGCGACCGGGGCCTTCAGGCGGACCTCTGGGGGCCGGGGATGCAGGAGGCCGGAACCCAGCAGCCGATCCTAGACGCGCTTGCCCCGGCGCCCGGCGATCATGTGCTGGTCAAGCACCGCTACAGCGCGTTCCAGCGGTCGAACCTTGAACAGCTGATGCGGGTGCGCGGGCGCGACCAGCTGATCGTCTGTGGCGTCTATGCCCATATCGGCTGCATGTTGACCGCGGCCGAGGCCTTCATGCGCGACATCGAGCCGTTCTTCGTCGCCGACGCCCTGGCCGATTTCAGCCGCGAAAAGCATGACATGTCCATTGCCTGGGTCGCCGCCGCCTGTGGCGTGCCGATGACGACGGCACAGGTTCTGGACCGGCTCTGACCGCCCCCGCTGTTCTCACGCGGGGCTGAAGCATATAACCTCGTCCCGTCATCACCAGCAAAGGGGCGCGCGGTGCCGGTCGTCCAGGTCGAGGCTTTCCTGTCCTTCACCATCGCGGTGGTGCTGCTGATCGCGGGCAAGATCCTGACGATGGTGCTGCCCCCGCTCCGCCGATATTCCATCCCCGAGGCGGTGGCGGGCGGGCTGCTCTGCGCCCTTGTCGTCGCGGCGATCCGCTGGGTCGGTCTGGCCGAGATCGGCTTTCATCTGGACGCGCGGGATTTCCTGCTGCTGGTGTTTTTTGCCAGCATCGGGCTGAAGGCCGATGTGCGCAGCCTGCTGCGGGGCGGCTGGCCGCTGGCGGTGCTGACCGGGCTGTCGACGCTGTTCATCCTGATGCAGAACGGCGTGGGCATGGCCCTTGCCACGGCGTTCGGCATGGACCATCGCGCCGGACTGATGATCGGCTCCATCTCGCTGACGGGGGGTCTGGGCACAACCGTCGCCTGGGCGCCGCATTTCACCCAGGCCCTCGGCATCGGCAATGCGCTGGAACTGGGCATCGCCGCCAATACCGCGGGCATCATCAGCGCCTGCCTGATCGGCGGGCCGCTGGCGGCATTCCTGATGCGGCGGGGGCGCGTCGCGCCCTCGGGCAAGGCGGAACTGGACGTGGGCGTGATCCACGGGCGCGACGTGCCGCCGCTGGACTATTTCTGTTTCCTCTGGGGGATCTTCGCGCTGAACCTGACGATCATGGTCGGCCTGGCGCTGGACGAGGCGATTGCCCTGACCGGCTTTACCCTGCCCGCCTTTGTCAGTTGCCTGCTGACCGGCATCGCGATCGGCAACCTGCGCCCCGCGGCGCTGGACCGCGCCATCACCCGCCGCTGGCCCGGCGCGAACGAGGCGCTTTCGGTCCTGTCGGACCTTGCGCTCGGGCTGTTTCTGGTGATGGCGCTGATGGGGTTGCAACTGTGGGAACTGGGGGGTGTGCTGGGCTTCATCCTGACCGGCATGGGCGTGCAGATCGCGATGACACTGGCCTTTGCGATCTGGGTGGTCTTTCCGGCCATGGGGCGCGACTATGACGCGGCGGTGATCTCGGCCGGGTTCTGCGGCATCTCGCTGGGCACGACCGCCACCGCCGTCGCAAACATGACGGCGGTGACCAAGGAATTCGGCGCCGCACACCGGGCCTTTGTCATCGTGCCGCTGGTCGGCGGGTTCTTCATCGACCTGGCGAATGCGCTGATCCTTTCGGTGCTGGCGGGATAGGCCCCCCTTGAGCCCGCAGGATTTGCCATGACAATCCCGCGCCTTGCGCTATAGTCCGCGGCCGGAACCCGCAGGAAAGGCCCGAATGACCCAGACCGCGCCCAAAGCCGCCCCCGATGCCGAGGGGCTTGCCGCCGCGGCCAAGGCTGCGGGCAGGAAGGGTCCGCCGCCGGTGCATCTGTGGAACCCGCCCTTTTGCGGCGACATCGACATGCGCATCGCCCGCGACGGCAGCTGGTGGTATCTGGGAACCCCCATCGGGCGCGAGGCGCTGGTGCGGCTGTTCTCGTCGATCCTCAAGCGCGAGGGGGACGACTATTTCCTTGTGACCCCGGTGGAAAAGGTCGGCATCCGCGTCGACGACGCCCCCTTTGTCGCGGTGGATTTCACGGTCGAGGGCGGCGCGGCGCAGGCGATAACCTTTACCACGCAGGTGGGCGACAGCGCGACCGCCGGGCCCGACCACCCGATCCGCGTGGAACGGGATGCGGCGACGGGCGAGCCTTCGCCCTATGTCCTGATCCGCGCGAACCTCTGGGCGCTGATCGACCGCAAATCCTTTTACCGGCTGGTCGAGATCGGCGAGCATCGCGCCCACAGCGGGCAAAGCTGGTTCGGCGTGACCTCGCAGGGGCGGTTCTTTCCCGTCATCCCTTCGGTCGAGCTGACCTGAGCCATGCCGCGTTTCGCCGCCAACCTGACCTTCCTCTTCACCGAGGTGGCGCCACTGGACCGGCCGGCGCTGGCCGCGCAGGCCGGGTTCGACGGGGCCGAGATCCTGTTTCCCTATGATCATCCGGCAAAGGACTGGCAGGCGGCGCTCGGCGCGCTGCCGCTGGCGCTGATCAACGCGCCTCCGGGCGACTGGTCGATGGGCGAACGCGGCCACGCGGCGGTTCCGGGCGACGAAAGCCGGTTCCGCGACAGTTTCCTGCGCGCAGCGGATTATGCGACGAAACTGGGTGCGGCGCGGGTGCATGTCATGTCGGGCGTGGCGCGCGGCCCTCTGGCCGAGCAGACATTCGCCGAGAACATGGCCTGGGCCGCGGCCCAGGCTCCGGCGCTGGCCCTGACGGTGGAGCCGCTGAACGCCGACGACATGCCGGGCTATTTCCTGAACGATTTCGATCAGGCGGCGCGGATCCTGGATGATCTGGCGCTGCCCAATCTTGGCATCCAGTTCGACCTGTGGCACGCGGCGCGCATCCATGGCGATGCGACCGCCGTGTGGCATCGCCATGCGGCGCGCGTGAACCATATCCAGATCGCGGGCTTTCCGACGCGGGCCGAACCCGGTGGCGGCGGCTTCGACATTCCGGCGCTGTGCGATGCGCTGGATGCGGCGGGCTATGACGGCTGGATCGCGGCGGAATACGTCCCCTCGCGTGCGACGGTGCATGGCTTGGGCTGGCTGGCCGCGCTGAAGGCGCGGGCGCGGCTGATCGGGGCCTAGG
>JASGFG010000134.1:0-4741 GCA_047605605.1 Paracoccaceae bacterium
TGCATGGTGACGGTGCGGGCGGCGTGGCGAATCTCGACCCGGCCATCCAGCGGGCGGCGCTTTGCCACCAGCGGGCGCAGCACGGATTCGTCGCCGTGCAGCAGATAGAGGATGCCGGGGCTTTCCTCGGCCGCAATGGAAAGACCGGCGACAACTGCCGCCGGACCCCGGTCGCCTCCCATGGCGTCAACGGAAATGACGAAGCGCGCTTCGCCGGTCGCCGGTGTTTCGATCCCGTCCGACATGGGCCAGCGCGAAAATGCGGCTTACGCCGCGTCCTCGTCGATGTCGATTTCCTTCGACACGGCAACGACTTCGCGCGAATCGTAATGGCCGCAGGCGCCGCAGACGTGGTGCGGGCGCTTCAGCTCGCCACAGTTCGGGCATTCGTTGGGGTTCGCGGCGACCAGCGCGTCATGCGCACGGCGCATGTTGCGGCGCGATTTGGTGACTCGGTTCTGCGGGACAGCCATGTCTCGACCTCGGGGCTATCGGGGACATGCCCCTTGGATTTTCGTTTGCGACCAAGACCCTGCGCCGGAAACGACGCCCGCGGGCCAACATGTCGATGAGGCGCGGAACATACTCGGATTCCCGTGCGGCGCAAGCCCCTTTTCCGCAGGGGCGAAAACGGCGCTATCGTCCGTCCTTGTTGCCGTTTCTCAGGCTTTCGGCAAGCCCGGCAAGGCCCGCAAAGGGTTTCAGGTCGCCATCGCGCAGCGCCTGGGTTCCCGGTTCGGCAAAGACCGCCTCGCCCAGATCCACGCCCGGCGCGCGGGGATAAAGCGGCAGCGCCAGGGCCAGCGCCTCGGCCGCGACCTCGCCCAGGTCGATGACCTCGGGCAGGGGATCGGCGCTGTCATCCTCGGGCATTTCGACCTCGTCGCCCTCGGGCATGGAGAAATCGGCAAGATACCGCCGCAGCACCGGCTCGTCGATCGGGGCCGCCACGGGGGCCAGCGTCACCGAACAGGGCTGGATCGCGGTGGCGGTCAGCCGCGCCTCCAGCACAAAATCGCGCCGGCCCGAGGGACGCAGTTCGCCCTTCATCCGCAGGTCGGGCAGGTCCAGAAGCCCGAGGATCGCGGCCATCGCCGCCCGCGCCGGGGCGTCGGGGGCATAGTCGAAGCGCGTCGGTTTCTTCTGCGACAGGGCCGCCACGCGAAATGCCGCGCCAGCCCGGTCCACCTGTTCCTCGCCCATTGCGCCGCCTTTCCCGCACGATCCCCCGGTCAATCGCCCGACTTGAACCGGGGCGCGACCTTCTGTAAGCCGTTGGCAAGGGCCAGTGACGCGCCCCCACCGGCTTTCCGATACGCCCCGACCGGGGCGCTGGCAAGTCCGGCGGGCGAAGACGGGGCGCGGCAACGGGGCGGCAACGGGACGGGGACGGCAGTGAAGGTCGACAAATCCAACCGGCTGACGGGGATCGGGGCACGTATGCTGATCGCCGTTCTGGTCGTCGCACTTGCCGCATGCACCCCGATTTATCGCAACCACGGCTATGTCCCGTCGAAAGAAGAACTGGCGAGCGTCCAGATCGGCGACTCGCACGAAGATGTGGCCAACAAGATTGGCCGCCCCTCGGCGCAGGGCCTACTGAACGACGACGGCTGGTTCTATGTGCAAAGCCGCTGGAAGACCGTCGGCGGCCGCGCGCCGCAGGAAATCGACCGGCAGGTGCTGTCCGTCACCTTCGACAAGGCCGGCAAGGTCGAGAATATCGAACATTTCGGCCTGGAACGCGGCCGGGTCGTCGCCCTGTCGCGGCGCGTCACCGCCTCCAGCATCAAGGGCATGGGCTTCATCCGCCAGCTCTTCTCGAACGTGGGCCGCATGTCCGCGGGCCAATTCCTGGGCGACAACGGCCCCACCCGGTAACTGCGACGGTCACACTGCCGTCATCGCTTGCATTGCAGGCTGGCGCAGGTGCAGAATCGCACCGCGCTTGAGCCTTGGCGATTTGACGGGGGCGGGGACGGACATGCCGGGACTGCGGAAAGGTCGCTATATCGCCCGGCTGGCTGAGGGGCCGGCCGACATGGACCGGGCACAGGCGCTGCGCCACCTGTCCTTCCGCGAGGCGCGGGGGCTGGCACCGGCCGAGGGGCGCGACGCCGACGCCTTCGACCCGCTGTGCCAGCATGTGCTGGTCGAGGAGGCGAAGTCCGCCACGCTGGTCTGCTGCTTTCGCCTGATGCCGCTGACCGGCGGGGCGGAAATCGGGCGCAGCTATTCCGCCCAATACTACGACCTGTCGCGGCTGAAGGATTTCACCGGCCGCATGGTGGAAATGGGGCGATTCTGCATCCATCCCGACTGGCACGACCCCGACATCCTGCGGGTTGCCTGGGGGATGATGACCCGCCTCGTGGACGAGACAGGGGTAGAGCTTCTGTTCGGCTGCTCGTCCTTCGACGGAGCGGATGCCGGGGCGCATCACGACGCGCTCGCCATGCTGAAGGACCGCCACCTTGCCCCCCGCCGCTGGCTGCCGCGGGTCAAGGCGCCGGTCGTCTTTCGCTTTGCCCGGGCCCTTCGCGCGCGCCAGCCCGATGCAAGGCGCGCGATGCTGGGGATGCCGCCGCTGCTGCGCACCTATCTTCTCATGGGGGGGTGGGTGTCCGATCATGCGGTGGTCGACCGCGACCTGAACACGATCCACGTCTTCACCGGCCTTGAAATCCGCGCCATCCCGCCCGCCCGCGCCCGGCTGCTGCGCGGCGTGGCGGGGTAGGCGGGGGCCGGATCCTTCAAAGGATCCGGGCAAGGATTTTCGAAAATCCTTGCAAATCCCCTGCGGCGGTGCTGCGCCCGTTGACGTATGCGCGCGCCCGGCATAGGTCGGCGCCATGGCACGCGCACCCCTTCTTCAGCTCTCCGGCATCTCGCTGACCTTCGGCGGCAATCCGGTTTTCGACAATCTCGACCTGGTGGTCCAGCAGGACGACCGGGTGGCGCTGGTCGGGCGCAACGGCTCGGGCAAGTCGACGCTGATGAAGGTGATGGCGGGCCTGGTCGAGGCCGATCACGGCACCCGTGTCGTGCCGCCCGGCGTGACCGTCGGCTATATGGAGCAGGACCCCGACCTGTCCGGCTTTGCGACGCTGGGCGATTATGCCGCCAGCGGCCTGCCCGAGGGCGAGGACTGGCGCGTTTCCGCCGCGGCCGAGGGGCTGAAGTTCAGCCCCGACACGCCCGTCGCCACCGCCTCGGGCGGGGAACGCCGCCGCGCGGCGCTGGCCAAGCTGATGGCCGAGGCGCCCGAACTGATGCTGCTGGACGAGCCGACCAACCATCTGGACATCCAGGCCATCGAATGGCTGGAGGGCCAGCTGCGCGACACCCGATCGGCCTTTGTCCTGATCAGCCACGACCGGGCCTTCCTGCGGACGCTGACGCGGGCGACGCTGTGGATCGACCGGGGCGAGGTGCGCCGCCGCGAACAGGGGTTCGAGGGGTTCGAGGACTGGCGCGAAACCGTCTGGGCCGAAGAGGACGAGGCCCGCCACAAGCTGGACCGCAAGATCAAGGCCGAGGCGAAATGGGCGGTCGAGGGGATCAGCGCCCGGCGCAAGCGCAACATGGGCCGCGTCCGCGCCCTGGCCGCGCTGCGCGATCAGCGCCGCAGCCAGATCCGCCGCCAGGGCACCGCCGCGCTGGAACTGGAAAGCGGCCCCGTCTCGGGCAAGAAGGTGATCGAGGCGGTCGGCCTGTCGAAATCCTATGGCGGCAAGACCATCGTAAAGGGGTTCGACATCCGTGTCCTGCGCGGCGACCGGGTGGCCTTCGTCGGACCGAACGGCGCGGGAAAGACCACGCTTCTCAAGATGTTGACGGGCGAGGTTCAACCGGATTCCGGCACCGTCGCCCTTGGCACCAACCTGGAGATCGCGGTGTTCGACCAGAGCCGCGCGCGATTGGACCCCGAGGCCAGCCTTTGGGACAACTTGGCGGGCGATCCGCTGATGGCGGTATCGGGCGCCTCGGACCAGGTGATGGTGCGCGGCACGCCGAAACATGTGGTGGCCTATCTGAAGGACTTCCTGTTCGACGAACGGCAGGCGCGGGCGGCGGTGAAATCACTGTCGGGCGGCGAAAAGGCGCGGCTGCTGCTGGCCAAGCTGATGGCAAGGCCGTCGAACCTGCTGGTGCTGGACGAACCGACCAACGATCTGGACGTGGAAACGCTGGATCTGTTGCAGGACATCCTGGGCGATTACGACGGCACGGTGCTGCTGGTCAGCCACGACCGCGATTTCATCGACCGGGTGGCGACGGCCACCGTCGCGCTGGAAGGCGACGGGGGGGCGACGGTCTATCCGGGGGGCTGGTCGGACTATGCCGCGCAGCGCCCGGAGACTGTCGTTTCAGAAGTAAAATCAACATCCTCCGCGCCAAAGCCGATGCAGGACGCGAAGAAGGTGACGGATGGTCTTTCCTTCACCGAGAAAAAGCGTCTGGACGACCTGCCCGATCTCATGGCGCGTCTGGAGGCGGAGCTTGCACGGCTGTCACACCTCCTTGCCGACCCCGACCTTTACACGAAAGAGCCGGTGAAGTTCCGCAAGGCGACCGAAGCGGTGGCCGACCGGCAGAAGGCCCTGGCCGCCGCCGAAGAGGAATGGCTGATGCTGGCAGAAAAGGCCGAAGCGCAGGCCGGATGAGCGGGAAAGCCGCCCTTGCGGGCCGATGCCGCCGAGCCTGAGCTTTCCCTGGACCCTCATGGGCGCCAGCCTTG
>JASGFG010000135.1:0-4510 GCA_047605605.1 Paracoccaceae bacterium
CGGCCGATGGAAACGGGCGACGGGCTGGTGGTGCGCATCCGCCCGCACGGCTCGCGCCTGACGGCGGAACAGGCGCGGGCTCTGGCCGGGCTGGCAGTCGCGCATGGCAATGGCCTGATCGACTTGGGCAGCCGGGCGCATGTGCAGGTGCGCGGCGTGCGGGCCGATGGTCTGCCCGCCCTGCACGCGGCGCTGGCCGGGCTGGGGCTGCTGGACCCCGATCCCCACGCCGAGGCGCGGCGCAACATCCTGACCACGCCGGTCTGGCAGGGGGACGAGACGCCGCGCCTTGTCGCCGCGCTGGAGGCGGCCTTGCACGCCGCGCCGGACCTGCCGCCGAAATTCGGCTTTGCCGTCGATACCGGCCGCGTGGCGGTGCTGGGAACCGCGTCCGCCGACATCCGGATCGAGCGCGGCACGGGCGGCGGCCTGATCCTGCGCGCCGACGGCATGGCGGCGGGAGAGCCGGTGACGACTGCCACCGCCGCCCCCCGCGCGGTGGGGCTGGCGCATTGGTTCGCGGCCCATCGGGACCAGGAAACCCGCATGGCGCGGCTACTGGCGACAGGCGCCGCGCCGCCGCGCGCCGCGACCGAGGCCCCGGAACGGGGCGCGCCGCTGTTGCCGGGGCCGGGGGCGGGGGGGCTTTGTCTCGCGCTGCCCTTTGGGCGGATGCGGGCGGAGACCCTTCATGCGCTGGCCGTCGCGCCGCTGCGCCTGACGCCGTGGCGGTCGGTGGTGGTGGAAGGGATCGCTTCCCTGCCGGTTCCCGATGACCTGATCGCCGACCCGGACGACCCGCTGCTGCGGGTGGCGGCCTGCACCGGCGCGCCCGGCTGCGCCTCGGCCAGCGTGGCCACGCGCGACATCGCGCGAAGCCTGGCGCCGTTGGTGCCGGCGGGGTGCACCCTGCATGTCGCGGGCTGCGCCAAGGGCTGCGCGCATTCCGGCGCGGCCGATGTCACCCTGACCGGGCGCGACGGGCGCTTTGACCTGATCCTGAACGGTCCCGCGGGCGGCACGCCGGTTGCCCGCGGCCTGAACCCCGACACCCTTTCCGACCTGCTGCGAGGCCATCTTGCCCCACGTCCATGACACCGCCCCGAACGGCAAGGCCGTTCATGTCTATGAAAAGGACGGCGCCGCGATCTACCGCGCCAGCTTTGCCACCATCCGGGCCGAGGCCGATCTGGCCCGCTTTACCCCCGAGGAAGAGGTCGTGGCCGTCCGCATGATCCATGCCAGCGGGATGGTGGATCTGGCCCCGCATATCCGGTTTTCGTCGGCCTTTGCCACGGCTGCGCGCGCCGCGCTGGAGGCGGGGGCGCCGGTCATTTGCGATGCGCGGATGGTAAGCGAGGGGATCACCCGCGCCCGCCTGCTCGCCGGGAATGCGGTGATCTGCACCTTGCAGGCCCCCGAGGTGCCCGCTTTGGCCGCACGCCTGGGCAACACCCGCAGCGCCGCGGCGGTGGAGCTGTGGCGCCCGCATCTGGCGGGGGCGCTGGTGGCGATCGGCAATGCGCCGACCGCGCTGTTCCATCTGTTGAACCTGTTGAAAGACCCGCAATTTCCCCGTCCGGCGGCGATCATCGGCTGTCCGGTGGGTTTCATCGGCGCGGCGGAATCCAAGGCGGCGCTGGCCGCGGACGATCCCGTGCCGTGGTGTATCGTGGACGGGCGGCTTGGCGGGTCGGCCATCACGGTGGCGGCGGTCAACGCGCTGGCCAGCCGGAGGGAATGATGGGAAAGGTCCATTGCATCGGCCTTGGCCCCGGCGACCCCGACCTGATGAGCGTGAAATCCGCCCGCCTGCTGGCGCGCGCGCCGGTGGTGGCCTATTTCCGCAAGGCCGGGCGTCAGGGGCAGGCCCGGCGCATAGTGCAGGGGCTGATCCCGCCAGGGGCGGCGGAATGGCCGATGGAATATCCGGTGACGACCGAGATCCCGCTGGACGACCCGGCCTATAACGCGGCGCTGGCGCCGTTCTACGACCATTGGGCGGCGCGGCTGGCGCAGGGGGCGGCCACGGGCGACGTGGTGGTGCTGTGCGAGGGCGATCCGTTCTTTTACGGCAGCTTCATGCATCTTCATTCCCGCCTGCCGCAGGGTCTGGTCGAGGTGGTGCCGGGCATCCCCGGCATGGCGGGATGCTGGACGGCGACCGGCCTGCCGATCACCTGGGGCGACGATGTGCTGACCGTGCTGCCCGCCACCCTGCCCGAGACCGAGCTGGCCCGCCGCGCCGCCGATACCGATGCGCTGGTGGTGATGAAGATCGGGCGTAACCTGCCCAAGCTGCGCGCCGCGCTGGCGGCGGCGGGGCGGCTGGACGACGCCTGGCTGGTCGAACATGGCACGATGCCCGCCCAAAGAGTGCGGCGGCTGGCCGAGGTTCAGGGCGAGGTGCCCTATTTCTCCATCGCGCTGGTGCATGGGCGAGGGCGTCGGCCATGAGCGGCGGTTCGACAAACGGCTGGGTCGCGATCGCCGGTCTGGGTCCGGGGTCCGACGCGATGGTCACGCCCGAGGTGGCGGCGGCGCTGGCCGGGGCGACCGATGTGGTGGGCTATATCCCCTATATCGCCCGCGTGGCCCCGCGCGACGGGCTGGTGCTGCATCCCAGCGACAACCGGGTGGAGCTGGACCGGGCGCGCGCCGCGCTGGAAATGGCGGCGGCGGGGCGACGGGTGGTTGTCGTCTCGTCGGGCGATCCGGGGGTGTTCGCCATGGCCTCGGCCGTGTTCGAGGCGATGGAGGGCCGGGCGGACTTGCAGGCGCTGGATGTGCGGGTGCTGCCCGGCATCACCGCCATGCTGGCGGCGGCGGCGGCGGCGGGCGCGCCGCTGGGGCATGATTTCTGCGCGATCAACCTGAGCGACAACCTCAAGCCCTTCGATCTGGTGCTGCGCCGGGTGCGGCTGGCGGTCGAGGGCGATTTCGCCATGGCGTTCTACAACCCCCGCTCCGCCTCGCGCCCCGACCAGTTCGCACAGGTGCTGGCCGCGCTGCGCGAGGGCTGCGGGCCGGACCGGCCGATGGTCTTTGCCCGCGCGGTTTCCACCCCGGACCAGCAGATCCGCATCGTGCCGCTGGCCCAGGCGGTGCCGGAAATGGCCGATATGCGCACCGTGGTGCTTGTCGGCTCGTCGCGGACGCGGGCTGTCGGGCGCTTTGTCTATACGCCGAGGTCGGCATGACACCAGCGCAGCGCATCTTCAACGGCGGCGACGGTCGGGCGCGGCGGCAGGGCGGGCCGGTCGATCAGGATCACCGGCAGGCGCAGGTCGCGCGCGGCCACCAGCTTGGCCTCGGCGCCGGTGCCGCCGGCGTTCTTGGCCACGATCCGCGTGATGGCGTGGCATTCCATCAGGGCGCGGTCGGCGGCGGCGTCGAAAGGCCCGCGCGCCAGTTCCACCGTGCAGTCCGGCAGGGGCGGCGGCGCCTCGGGCGGATCGACGAGGCGCAGCAGGTAATGGTGCTGCGGCTGGCGGGAAAAGGCGGCAAGCGTCTGGCGCCCGATGGCCAGAAACACCCGCTGCGGCGGGCCGGACAGGTGCGCGGCGGCGGTTTCCACGTCGGGAACCAGGGTCCAGCGGTCGGCGGCACCGGGCTGCCACGCGGGGCGTTCCAGCGCCAGCAGCGGCGTGCCGGTGGCGGCGCAGGCGGCAACGGCGTTGCGGCTGATCCGCGCGGCAAAAGGGTGGGTCGCGTCGATCACGCGGGCGATGCCTGCGTCGCGCAAATAGGCCGCCAGCCCCGCCACCCCGCCGAAACCGCCCACGCGCACCGGCACCGGCTGTGCCCGCGGGCTTTCGGTGCGCCCGGCATAGGACAGGATCGCGGGCCGTCCGGCAGCGGCCATCGCGGCGGCAAGGCGGCTGGCCTCGGTCGTGCCGCCAAGGATGAGGGTGGTCATGGCTGAATGGCTTTCGATCATCGGCATCGGCGAGGATGGCGCGGACGGCCTGCCGAAGTCCAGCCGCGATGCGCTGGCCGGGGCCGAGGTGGTGTTCGGCGGGCCGCGCCATCTGGCGATGGTGGACCATCCCGACCGGCGCGCATGGCCGGTGCCGTTTTCCATCGCGCCGGTGCTGGCGCTGCGGGGGCGGCGGGTGGCGGTGCTGGCCTCGGGCGATCCGTTCTGGCACGGGGCGGGCGGCAGTCTTGCGGCGGCGCTGGCGCCCGGCGAATGGCGGGCATTTCCCGCGCCGTCCGTCTTTTCCCTTGCGGCGGCGCGCATGGGCTGGCGGCTGGAGGAGACGGCCTGCCTTGGCCTGCACGCCACGCCGTTGCAACGGCTGCGCCCGCATCTGGCACCGGGGGCGCGGGTGATCGCCACGCTGCGCGACGGGGCGGCGGTCGCGGCGCTGGCGGGCTGGCTGGAGGCGCAAGGGTTTGGCGAGACGCGGATCACGGTGATGGAACGTCTGGGCGGGCCGGAGGAGCGGCTGCGCGCTGTCCGGGCCGCAGGCTTTGCGGTCGAAGGGATCGGCGCGCTGGTCGCCGT
>JASGFG010000136.1:0-4410 GCA_047605605.1 Paracoccaceae bacterium
GACCACGACCATGCCCTATATGAAGGTCGTGATCGACACGATGAAGGAAAAGGGCCTGCGCGACGATTACATCGTGCTGGTCGGCGGCGCGCCGCTGAACGAGGAATTCGGCAAGGCCATCGGCGCCGATGCCTATTGCCGCGATGCGGCCGTTGCGGTGGAAACCGCGAAAACCTGGGTCGCGCGCAAACACAACCAGCTGGGTGCGTGAAGAACGCCCTGACGGTTCATCTGGCCCCGGTCTTCCGGGGCCATTTTCTTTTCTGCCTGCCTTGGATTTCCGCAAGCGGTGCCCAAGTTGAAAGGACGCAAAGGAGACCTCCCATGCCCGTTTCCCATTTCGCGCTGATGCTTGGTTCGGTGATTGCCCTTGGCGGGGCGACGGTGGCGGTCCTGTCCGGTTCTGGCAGCGCGGCGCTTGCACCGATCGCGGCCCTTGCCGCCACGGCGCGGCTGGCGCGATGGAAGTAACCCCGCCCGACGATCTGGCGCTGGCCACCCGCGGGCTTTACGCCGCGGCGGAGGGCAAGGTGCTGCTGATCGCCTGCGGGGCCCTGGCGCACGAAATACTGGCGCTGAAACGCGCGAACGGCTGGGCGCATCTGGACCTGCAATGCCTGCCGGCGAACCTGCACCTCTGGCCCGACCGGATCACCGCAGCGGTGGAGGAGACGGTCCTCGCCCGCCGCGCGGACTATGAGACGGTGTTCGTCGTCTATGCCGATTGCGGCACCGGCGGGCTGTTGCAGGCGAAATGCCGCGACCTGGGCGTCGAAATGGTCGAAGGCCCGCATTGCTATTCGTTCTTCGAGGGCAATGCCGTCTTTGCCGAAAAGGCCGAGACGGAATTCGACGCCTTTTACCTGACCGATTTTCTGGTGCGCCAGTTCGATGCCTTTGTCTGGCGGCCGATGGGACTGGATCGCCACCCGCAGCTGCGCGACATGATGTTCGGCCATTACCGCAAGCTGGTCTATCAGGCGCAGCTGGACGATCCGGTTCTGGACGCCCGCGCGCGGGAATGCGCCGAAAGGCTGGGCCTCGCCTATGAGCGGCGGTTCACGGGCTATGGCGATCTGGCGGTGGTTCTGGCTAAAGTGGCCGGATGATCGACAGCCCCGAGCAGTTCCCCCGAATCTTCGCCGGCGCCTTTGGCGCACAGGATGCCACCGCCATCGCCGCCCTGCTGATGCCGCAGGCGGGCAGCCTGACGCTCACCGGCCGCTGGTCGGACACGGCCGAGGCGGCCGAGGCCGCCTTCGCCGCCGATTTCGCCGGCCCCTTGGCGCGCGCGCGGCTGGTCACGGGCCGCGTGGCGCTGATCCCGCTGGGGCCGGGGGCGGCGGTTCTGCATCAACGCTATGTCGTGACGGGCGCGACGGATGCCCAGGGGACGGAACTACCCCGCATCGGCGCGATCCTGAGCGCGACGCTGACCGCCACGCCCGAGGGGTGGCGGGCGCTGTCGGCCTGCCTTGCGCCACTGGCGGGATAAGCCGCTGCCTCCGGCGGACTTGCGCAAGCCTGAACGGGTCTTTGCCGCGTGGGGTTCGGTCAGGCCTTCGACGGCCCGGTTGACGCCCCGGTTCAGGCTTGGAACAGGCCGCGGTCGATTTCGCGCTGACGGTATTCCAGATCCACCCGGTCCTGCGCGCCGCACAGATAGGCGTTTTCGCGTTCGGCGCGGGTCAGGGGTTTCAGACTGCGGATGAACTTTTTCAGTTCGACGATCATGATGGCACTCCTTTCGTGCCCTCCCTGAACGAATAGATACGCAATGCTGCGTCGCAGCAAAACGCCTGATGCGGCAGTTCCGTCATGCGTCAGGCGCAGAACCCATGCGCAAAACGCACATCAGGCAGTCAAAAGCGCCCGCGCCGCAGCACGCGCAGCCTCGGTCACGGTATCGCCCGCCAGCATCCGGGCGATTTCCTCGACCCGTTCGGCTGGGGCCAAGGGAGTGACGGCGGACAGCGTCTGCCCGCCCTCCACCCGTTTGGCGACACGCCAGTGCTGGTCGCCAAAGGCCGCGACCTGCGGCGAATGGGTCACGACCAGAACCTGCGCCCCCCCCGCCAGCGCCTTCAACCGCCGCCCCACCGCATCGGCAGTGGCCCCGCCGACGCCCCGGTCGATCTCGTCGAAGATCAGGGTGATCCCCGACGCCTCGCCCGTCAGGCAGACCTTCAGCGCCAGCAGAAACCGCGACAGCTCTCCACCCGAGGCGATGCGGTTCAGCGGTCCGGCCGGGGTGCCCGGGTTGGTCGCGACGGCAAAGGTCACGGCATCCACACCCTCCGGCCCCGGCTCGCCCGGTGCAAGCCCGGTCGTGAAAACCGCCCGCTCCATCTTGAGCGGTGCCAGTTCCGCCGCCATCGCCACATCCAGCCGCCCGGCCGCCGCGGTCCGCGCCACCGTCACCCGCCCCGCCGCATCGCCATAGGCGGCATCGGCCGCCTTTGCCTCGGCCTGAAGGCGCGCGACCCCCTCCACCCCGCCGTCCAGCGCGGCAAGGCGCGCGCGCAGGGTTTCGGCCAGATTGCCCAGATCGTCGGCCAGAACCCCGTGCTTGCGGGCCAGCGCGCGGATGGCGAACAGCCGTTCCTCCAGCCGCTCCAGCTCTGCCGGGTCGTAGTCCAGCGCCGACAGTGCGGTTTCGACCCCCGCCTGCGCATCGGACAATTCGATCAGCGCCCGCGAAAGCGCGGCCAGAGGCGCCTCCAGCCGCCCCCCTGCCCGGTCGGCCGCGCCTTCCAGCCAGCGGGTCGCATCGCGCATCGCCCCCTCGGCCCCGTCGTCGGACAGCGCCTGATGCGCGCGGGCGATGTCGGCGCGGATGCGTTCTGCCCCCTGCATCTGGCGCCGGCGATCGTCCAGCGCCGCATCCTCGCCCGGTTGCGGGTCCAGCTTGTCCAGTTCGGCAACGGCATGGCGCAGGAAGTCCTCTTCGGCGCGGGCCGACTGCAAGGCCGCCTCGGCCTCGGCCAGCCGCGCCGCCGCCCGCGCCCGCGCCCGCCACGCCTCGCGCAGCGGCGAAAGATCCAGCCCGGCAAACGCATCCAGCAGCGCCCGATGCCCGCGCGGGTTCAACAGCCCGCGGTCGTCATGCTGGCCGTGCAGTTCCACCAGATGATCCGACAGTGCCCGCAGAACCTCGCCCGAGACGCGACGGTCATTCGCCCAGGCGGTCTTGCGTCCGTCGGCGGCATTGATCCGGCGCAGGATCAACTCGCCTTCCGCCTCGATCCCCGCCTCGGCCAGCACCGCGGTGGCTGGATGGCCCGGGGGCAGGTCGAACACCGCCGTCACCTCGCCCTGCGCGGCGCCCGAACGCACCAGATCGGCCCGCCCGCGCCAGCCCAGAACGAAGCCGAGCGCATCCAGAAGGATCGACTTGCCCGCCCCCGTCTCGCCGGTCAGCACGTTCAGGCCGGGGCTGAACTCCAGCGCCAGCCGGTCGATGATGAGCACATCGCGGATTTCAAGCGTGCGCAGCATCGCCGTATCAACCCCAGGCGCGCGGGCCACCCCGCGCCGCGGTTACAGCCATTCGCCCTTGACCATCTGGCGATAGACGCGCGCCAGCCAGCTGTCGCCCTTGGGCTCGGGCTTCAGCCCCTTGCCTTTCAAAAGGTCGAACGCATCCTGATAGAAGGGCGAGGATTGATAGTTGTAGCCCAGGATCGCCGCCGCCGTCTGCGCCTCTTCCGGGAAGCCGAGCGCAAGGTAGGCCTCGGTCAGCCGCAGCAGCGCCTCGGCCGTATGCGTGGTGGTCTGGAAATCCTGAACGACGGTGCGGAAGCGGTTGATCGCCGCCGTATAATTGCCCCGCTTCAGGTAATAGCGCCCGATCTCCATTTCCTTCGCGGCCAGATGGTCGAAGGCGAGGTCGAATTTCAGCCGCGCCGAACGGGCATATTCGCTGTCGGGATATTGTTCGATGACGGTGCGCATCGCCTGCAGCGCCTGGAAGGTCAGGCCCTGGTCGCGGCCCACCTCGTCGATCTGATCGTAATAGGACAGCGCCATCAGGTATTGCGCATAGGCCGCATCCTCTTCCCCCGGATAGAAGTCGAGATACCGCTGTGCCGCGGCGCGCGCCTCTTCGTAATTCTTGGCCTGATGGTTGGAATAGGCCTGCATGATCAGCGACCGCTTGGCCCAGTCGGAATAGGGGTAAAGACGCTCCACCTCCTGGAAATAGCGCAGCGCGTCCTTCGGACGTTTCGCGACCTCCAGCTGGTATTCGCCCTTTTCGTAGATCTGCTCGGCCGTCAGGTTTTCCAGCGGCTGGTCCTTGCCCTTGCCGCCTCCGCAGGCCGCCAGCAAACCAAGCGCAAGCGCCATGCCAAGGAATCGCACGCCCGACTTCACGCCTGCCATCTTCCGCCTATCCTGTTGCCTGCCCGG
>JASGFG010000137.1:0-4193 GCA_047605605.1 Paracoccaceae bacterium
TTGCTGGCCCCGGCACGCCATGATCCGGCCCTGCCCGGCGCCTCCAGCCTGGAAGGGCGGGGAACGATGACGCTGGCGGCCGCAGTTCGCGCGTTGAGCGCCCTTGTCCCGTCCCGGCGGATGGGCGGCCCTCCGGTGCCGCCCCGCGCCGGAAGGCTGGGCATGGGCCTGTCCCGTCTGGCCTGCGACTGCGGCCTGCCCGCCGCCGCCGCGGCAAAGGCGGGGCATGTGGCGCATCTGCTGACCGAAGACCTGCTGCGCGCGCCCCTGCCCTGGCCGAACCGCGCCGTCTCGTCGCTGGCACAGGGCCAGCCGGTGGAGCTTTCGGCCGGGCTTGGCCGCGCCGGCGGGGCGATGATCCGCTTTACCTGCGACGCGGGCGATCCGCGGCTTGGCGGCGCTGCGCGGGTCGCCTCGGCCATGGCCGCGCTGGCACGGGCGGCGGCGGCACTGGACCTCGGGCATTGGGGCACGGTGGCCGGGGCGCTGCACCGGCTGGAGCTTGCGGCGCAAGGCGCCGATCCGGCCGAGCGGTTCTTCCTGTGGTCGGGCCTCGATCTGGCGGGCGGCGGGGATGGCCCGATCCTTCCCGTGCTGAAGGCCTATGCCAACCTGGGGCTTGCCGGGCGCGACAGGGCGGCGCGCTGCGGACTGGCGGCGGAGATGCTGACGGCGCTTGGCGCCCGGCCCGCGGAGGCGGCGCGCTGGATCGGCGGGCTGGACGCGGTGATGCAGGGGCACGGGATGCCGCAGCAGATGGCGCTGGCCGCCCATCCGCGCGGGGTGGCCGCCAAGCTTTACTGGGAGCTTCCGGCCCATGACCCGGTTGCCCTTGCCGCCCTGCGCCTGCGGCTGGGGCTGAAGGACGACCCCCGGTTTTCGCCCGTCATCCCCGACCTTGCCACGGCGGGGGATGCGTCGCGCTGCGCCTCGGGTCTGGCGGTGCGGATCGACCCGGCGGCGGGGCCGCTGCCCGACCTGACGCTGGCCACCGCCGCGACACAGCGCATCCGGTGGCGCGGCCACCACGAGGATGCGCAGATCGCCGGTTGGGCCGCCTCGCTGTCGCTGGACGCGGGGCCGGCCCTGCGGCTGGCGCAGGCGCTCCGCCATGCGGGTCCGGCCGTGCGCAGCCTGCACACGCTGACCCTGAGGCCGCAGGGGCTGTCCGCTGCCGTCTATTTCCGCCCCGATGGCTGGCTTGCACGGCAGATCGACACGCCCGCCCCGCCTTTTCACGCCACGCATTCAACCCTGCAGAAAGGAGTAGAAAATGCCCAAGGATCGCAAAGACCTTTCCCCCGTCGCGCCCCTGTGTGACGTGTCGCGGCGCGGCTTTCTGACCGCCGCGGCTGGTGGCCTGGTTCTCGCCACCATCGCAGCGCCCCAGGCCCCGCAGGCCCAGCCGGCGCCCGGCGGCGGGTCGAGCGGGGGATCGGGCGGCGGATCTGGCGGGGGGACAACCCAGGGAACCCGCATCCGCCGCAATGTCTATGCCCTGCAAGGCAGCGCCGACGGCAAGAAGATGATCGAGGCCTATCGCAAGGGCGTGCAGGCGATGATGGCCAAGCCGTTTTCCGACGTGACGAGCTGGCGGTTCCAGGCGGCGATCCATTCGCCCTTTACCGGCGATACGGCGGACATCCAGGCGCTGCCGATTGCCCTGCAAGCCTATCTGGACCCGCGCAACCTGTGCCAGCATGGCAACGGCCGCTTTCTGCCCTGGCACCGGATGTATGTCTATTACTTCGAGCGGATCGTGCGAAAGGCCAGCGGCGAGCCGGCCTTCTGCCTGCCCTACTGGAACTATTCCGACAGTCCGGCGGAACGCGCGATCCCCGAGGGATTTCGCACCCCCGCCGATCCGGCGGCGAACGCCCTGTTCCGCAGTGCGCGCCGCGCAGGCATAAACGGCGGCGATGCCCTGCCGCCCGAGATCATCAGCACGACCGACGCCTTTCGCGAAACATCGGCCGGGCCGCAGCGCGCCTCGTCCGGTTTCTATGCCGCGATCGAGGTGCGACCGCACAACCGCGTGCATGTCGCCCTGGGCGGCGACACCGGCCTGATGTCCGACCCGGAAACGGCGGCGCTGGACCCGATCTTCTGGATGCACCACTGCAACATCGACAGGCTCTGGACGAAATGGATCCGCGCCGGACACGCCAACCTGACCGATACGCCGTTTCTGGACCGCGTGCATCGGTTCTGGGACGAAGACGGCAATGCGGTCGAGATGACCACGCGCGAGGTGATGGATACCGTCACCCGGCTGGACTACCGCTATGACGACGATACCCCGACCGAGGCGGGAACCCTCACGCTGGCGCAGGCCGGGGGTGGGGTCGAGGCCGGCCCCGCCGCGACCGAACTGGCTGCGACCGCCGCCCCCGTCACCCTGTCGCGCGAGGGAACCACCGCCCTCGCCGCCCCCGTGGTCGAGGCGGGCGGCGCCGAGGTCTTTGCGACCCGCACGCCTGCGCAGCTGGACCAGCCGGTCATCCTGTCGCTGGAGGATGTGCGCTTTGCCACCGCGCCGCGCACCTTGTTCGAGGTCTATGTCAACCCGCCCGAGACGGGCGACTTCCGCATGGACCCCGCCTATTTCGCCGGGATCTTCGCGCCCTTCGCGCCGCCGCGCGAGGGCGAGGAATATCGCGAAACCTTCGACATCACCGGCCTGATCACCCGCCAGATCGACGCGGGTATCTATCAGGGCGGCCCGCTCAGGGTCGAAATCCTGCCCCGCCCGCCCGAAGAGGGAACCGGGGTCGAGGCCGGCCCCCTGCCCGAAGTGACGGTCGGGCGCATCTCGGTCAGCCGGTGAGGGTGTCATGCTGAACAGCGTCAGCAACCGCGAGCCGCCGCCCCCTGCGGCCGGGGGCGGGGTCGTGGCCGGGGTTGTATCGGGGGTCGTGCCGGGGGGCAGCCCCGGGGCAGGCGCCCTACCGGACGACGCCGCCGCCCTGGCACCGCGTATGGCGATGATGGGGGGTGGTGCCGCCCTCGTCCGAGGCTTCGCGCCGCCGCGCGCAGGTGTGCGGGCCAGAAACCCGGTCACGGGCCTTGAAACCATCATCGGCGACGACGAACGGCTGGCGGTGCCAGATGCCTCGGCCGATCCGTGGCGGCGGATCTGCCAGCTGGACCTGAAGGGACGGCTGGGCAACTTCAAGGGCACCGGCTGGTTCGCAGGCCCCGCCACCGTCATCACCGCCGGGCATTGCGTCCATTACCCGCAATTCTTCGACGGCTGGGCCGAGGAGATCACCGTATCGCCCGGCCGCACCGGCGACAGCTTTCCGCTGGGGCGCGCAAGATCGGGCTGGTTTTCCACCGTCGATGTCTGGCGCGACGGCCAGAACGCCGATTTCGACATGGCGGCGATCCATCTGGACGAACCGCTGGGGAATGCTGCGGGGATCTTCCCCTGTCGGGTGCTGGACGATCCGGCGCTGATCGGGCGGATGGTCAATATCTCGGGCTATCCGACCGACCGCGATCTGGCCAGGGTGCAATACCACCACGCCAACCGGATCATGGCGGTGACGGCGCGGCGGCTGTTCTATGACATTGACACCGTTTCGGGCCAGTCCGGCGCCCCGGTCTGGGTGCAGGACGACCCGGCCGCCGCCCCGGCCTGCGTCGGCATCCACGCCTATGGCGTGCCGGGCACGCCGCTGGACCTGCATATCCTCGCGAACTCTGCCCCCCGTTTCGATGCGGAAGTCCTGGCCGTGATCGGCGCCTGGGTGGCGCGCGACAACGCGCGCCTGGGGCTGGCGGGCGCACAGCCGGTATCCCCTTGGGGCACGACATGACCCCCCAGATCGCGCCATCCGGGGCAATAGGCGCGTGGATGGAAAGCGACGGCTGCCACCCGCGGACCGCCCTGGCCGCGCCGCCCGGCGGCAGGGGCGGTTCCCCGCGTCCGGAGCGGATCACCCCGTCAGCTTCACCGGGGTCTGGGCAGGCAGTTCCGGTTGCAGCGCCTGCAACCGCTGCAAACTGGCGGAAAGGCTGAGATCGGCGAAGAACCCCCACAGGAACGGCGCCAGCAGCGCCCACCAGCTGGTCAGGGGAATTGCGCTGAACACCGCCATCCCGCCCAGAAGCGACAGGGCCGCCGATGCCCGCAGGGCCACCCGGTCGATCCTGTCCTTGTCGGCGATGCGGCGGCCCAGCCGGACCAG
>JASGFG010000138.1:0-4173 GCA_047605605.1 Paracoccaceae bacterium
ACCCGGTATTTCACCATCGGGCACAGGTCATAGACCGAGGCGCCGTTGCGGATGGCGGTATGTTCCATCGCCACGTCGCCAAAACACAGCGCGGTGGTATAGCCGCCCCATGGCCCCCAGTTGTTCAGCAGGTTCAGGCCTGCGGTCCGGGGGTGGAACGGCGTCGGGCGCAGCGGCTGGCGGAAATGCAGCATGTCCATCAGGCGACCCCTTTCAGGATGCGTTCGGCGGCGCTCCATCCGGCGGTTCCCGTGACCCAGCCGCCCGGATGGCTGCCCGATCCGGCCAGCCACAGCCGGGGCAGTGGCGTTTCATACTGCGCCGCGCCGGCCAGCGGACGCAGGAACAGCATCTGCTCCACCGCCAACTCGCCATTGTGCCAGTTGCCGCCCGCCAGGCCGAATTTCTCTTCGATCTCCCACGGCATCAGCAGGTCGGCCTGCGCGATCAGCGCCCCGATCCCCGGCGCGTGATCCTCCAGCACGGCCAGCGTATTGGCCAGCATCTGCGCCTTGGCCGCCGCCCGGTCGGCGGGGGCGTGGGGGGCGAATTGCACCACGGCCGACAGGCGCGGCGTGCCGCCCTCCAGCGCGTGGGGCAGGGTGATCTGCATCACCGGGCGGTCCGGCACCTCGCCGTATTTCACCGGGTTCCAGGCGGATTCCACCGCCTCGGAGGACGGGGCGATGACCAGACGGTGCGCCGGGTTCGCCCCGCGGAAATCGGGCGCGGCGGAGAGCGTCAGGTCCAGCCGCGCGGCCGCCCCACGCGCGCGGATATGCGCGGTGCGGGCGTGGAAGCCTGCGTCCAGATGCCGAGCCCCGACCAGATCGCGGAAGGTCGCCTTCGGCCCGATGGCCGACACCACCAGATCGGCGTGCAGCTTTTCGCCCGAGTCGAGTTCCACGCCCGCGGCCTGATCCGCCTCGGTCAGGATGCGGACCACACGGGCGTTGCAGCGGATGGTCACGCCCTTGGCTTGCGCCGCCTTGGTCATGGCGTCGGCCACCGCCGCCATGCCGCCCTTGGGCACCAGCGACCCACCCATGGCGAGGCGGTTCAGATACAGGATCAGCGAGTTGGGCGAGCGCGGCCCCAGCCACGCGCCGAGCGTCGCGTCAAAGGCCAGCAGCCCCCGCAAACGGTCGTCGGAAAGTTCATCCATCGCCACGTCATGGACGTTGATCAGGATCATCCGCAGGAACTCACGGAACTCGGCCTTGCCCATGGCGCGGATGCCAAGGCCCAGCTTCGCCAGCCGCCCCCATTCGTTGCCCTTGGCCGTCAGCCGCGGCGGGGTCATGGCGCGGAAGGGCGCAAGGGCAGAGGCAAAGCGCGACAGCCGGGCAAAGGTCGCCTCGGCCTCGGCCGCCGCCTGCCCGTCAAGGCCGCTGACGATGCGGCCCTTGGCGACGGTCAGGTGCTGGCCATCCGCCGAAAGAACGGTGGTGGACAGGGCGGGATGAAAGCGCAATCCATGCGCGGCAAGGTCCATGCCAGACAGGACGCGCGGGTCGATGCCGGGGGTGAACTGCGCCAGCGCCATCGCCCCGCCGGGTTGCGGCGCGGCTTCGACCAGCGTGACCTTGTGGCCCGCGTCCGCCAGCCGCGCGGCGCAGGCGAGGCCGTTGACCCCGCCGCCGATGACGATCACCTTAGAGGACAGGGTAGGCATCGCGCATCCCCTTGGTCGATAGTTTCGCGTCACGAAGGATTTCCGCCGCCGCATTGCGCCCCGGCGCGCCCATCACGCCGCCGCCGGGGTGGGTGGACGATCCGCAGATCCACAGGTCGCGGATCGGGCTGCGGTAGTTCGCATAGCCGGGAACGGGGCGGTTGAAGAGCAACTGGTCAAAGGTCAGCTCGCCCTGAAAGATGTTGCCCTCGGTAAGCCCGACTTCTGCCTCAAGCTCGCGCGGCGTGCGAACTTCGACGTGCAAGACCTTGTTCTTGAAGCCGGGTGCGTATTCCTCGATCTGGTTCAGACAGGTGTCGCGGAATGCGTCGCGGTTGGCGTCGGTCCAGTCGCGGCCCGCGATCTTTGGCGGCGCGTATTGCACGAAGCACGACATGAAATGCTTGCCCGTCGGCGTCATCGTCGGGTCGATCATCGTCGGGATCATGCAGTCCTGGAACGGGTCGCGGCTGAACTGGCCGGATTTCCAGTCGTCATAGCCGCGCTCCATCCGCTCCATGCTGTCGGTGAAATGCAGATCGCCCTTCAGCATCGGCGCGCCTTCGGGCAGGGCGGGGAATACCGGCGCGGAATCCAGCGCGATGTTCAGCTTGCCCGACGATCCGCGGGTCTTGAAGGCGCGGACGCGTTTCAGGAAGTCACCCGGCAGGTGGCGTTCCTCGACATGGCCCAGGAAGGTGCGCTTCACATCCATGTTGGAAATGACGCGCTTGCCCCGCACCTCATCGCCATTGGCCAGCACCACGCCGACCGCGCGGCCATTTTCGACCAGCACATGATCGACGCCATTGCCCGCCCGGATCTCGCCGCCCGCCGCCGCCAGCGATTTCGACAGGGCCTGCGTGATCGCGCCCATGCCGCCGCGCGCAAAGCCCCAGGCGCCGACATTGCCATCCACATCGCCCATGTAGTGATGCAGCAGAACATAGGCCGATCCCGGCGACATCGGCCCCAGGGCGGTGCCGATGATGGCCGAAACCGCCAGATAGCCCTTGATCGTCGGATTCTCGAAATATTCGTCAAGAAAATCCGCAATGCTCATTGTCCAGAAACGGATCATTTCCCCGATCTGGGTTTCCGACAGCGCGCCGACCTGTTTCGCCAGAAACGCCAGTTCCGACAGATCGCGCGGGCGAAAGCTGGACGGATCGGGCGGGGTGCGCATCAGCATCGGCCGGATGAACCGGCAGAACCGCAGGATGTCGCGGGAATAGCGGTCATAAGCCTCGGCGTCGCGGGGGGAATGGCGCTGGAACTCGCGCCGGTTGGCGTCGTGGTCGCGGAACATGGCGAGGTAGCCGCCGTCGCGCTTGAACACCGCGCCGCCCTCATAGGGCAGGATCTGCAACCCGTGGCGGGGCAGTTCCAGATCGCGCATGATCTCGGGCCGGAACAGCGACGAGACATAGGAGCAGTTGGAGTATTTGAAGCCCGGATACAGCTCGCGCGAGACCGCCGCGCCGCCGATCCAGTCGTTCTTTTCCACCACGCAGACCTTCATCCCCGCGCGGGCGAGGTAGGCTGCGGCGACAAGGCCATTGTGCCCCGCGCCGATGATCACGGCATCATAGGTCATGCCTTTTTCTTTGCATCCTCAAGGTCTTGCAGGGTCAGGTCTACCGCCTGTTCCACCGCCGCCAGCGTGTCGGACAGGCATCCGGCATCATGCGCCTCGCACATGAACCACGGCTCGCGCGAGTCCGGCTCGCAGATGACGCCAAGGTCATGCAGGTGATGCGCCATCGTGTCGTAGAAGGTGTAGTCCGACAGCTTCCAGTCGCGGTAGTTGTCGGGGGCCTTGGGTGCGAAGAACAGGCCGAACATGCTGGGATGGCCGGTGAAGGAATGCACGATCCCGCGCCGTTTCAGGATGGCGGAGATGCCGTCCATCAGGCTTTGGCCATAGGTGGCGATGGTGTCCAGCGCCGGGGTTTCGTCGAGGATGCGCAGGCATTCCTCGGCCGCGGCCAGCGAAACCGAATGCGCGGTATAGGTGCCGCCATGCGCCGCGCCGCCATAGCGGAAGGTGCGCATCACCGCCTCGCGCCCCGCGACGGCGGCGATGGGATAGCCGTTGGCCATGGCCTTGGCAAAGGTGGCGATGTCGGGCACCACGCCGTGCAGGCTCTGCACCCCGCCGCGGGCGACGCGAAAGCCGGTCTTCACCTCGTCGATGATCAGCAGCACGCCGTATTCGTCGCAGAGTTTCCGCGCGAGGCGAACGAATTCCGTCGTGGCCGAGATGCCGCAGCAATTGCCCTGTATAGGCTCGATCAGCATGGCGGCGAGGGTGTGGCCATGTTTGCGGAACGTATCCTCCAGCCGTTGGGGATCGTTCATCGGGGTCAGATGGGCCAGTTCGCGCACCGTCTGGGGGATACCCTTGGAATAGCTGACCACCTGCGGGTCGGTGTTGGATTTCGCATCCCAATCCTCAAGGTTCACCATCCACATCGCCGCGTCGAACAGGCCGTGAT
>JASGFG010000139.1:0-4009 GCA_047605605.1 Paracoccaceae bacterium
CGCGATCTTTTCCCGAGCGCCTTCGGTGAAAATCCGGGCGGCGGGCTATATAGGTGAACATGGGCGCGGCGCAGGGGGGCGAAGGGTGAAGACAGGCAACAATCTGGTCACGGCGCCCATTGCGCCGACGCTGCTGGCCTTTGCGCTGCCGACGCTGGCCTCGTCGGTGCTGCAATCGGCCAACGGGTCGATCGACACGGTCTGGGTCGGGCGGCTTCTGGGCGAGGATGCGGTGGCGGCGACGGCGAACGGCAATCTGGTCATGTTCCTGCTGACCGCCTTTGTCTTCGGCTTCGGCATGGCCTCGACCATTCTGGTGGGCCAGTCCTTTGGCCACGGCAATGTCGAGGGCGCGCGCCGTGTGGTCGGCACCGCCATCGGGACGTTCCTGCCGCTGTCGATCCTGATCGGCATCGGCGGCTGGTTCGTCGCGCCGCATGTCCTGGGCCTGCTGGGCACCGATGCGACGATCGAGCCGCTGGCGCGTGCCTTTCTGCGGGTGACTTTCACCGCCCTTCCGGCGGTGCTGATGATGACGCTGATCATGATGACCCTGCGCGGCAGCGGCGATGCGGTGACGCCGCTGATCTTCATGGCGCTGTCGGTGGTTCTGGACGTGGTGCTGAACCCGGTGCTGATCCTGGGGCTGGGGCCTTTGCCGCGGATGGGGATCGGCGGGTCCGCCCTGGCGACGGCGATTGCGGGATATGTCAGCCTGGGCGCGATGCTGGTCTATATTTATGCGCGCGACCTGCCGTTGCGGCTGCGCGGGGCAGAGCTGGGGTATCTGCGGCCCGATCCGTCGATCCTGCGGCTGATGTTCGCCAAGGGCCTGCCGATGGGGGTGCAGATGATTGTCGTCTCCGGCTCGATGCTGGCGATGATGACCATGGTGAACCGGCAGGGCGTCGACACCACCGCCGCCTTCGGCGCGACGCAGCAATTGTGGACCTATGTGCAGATGCCCGCGATGGCGCTTGGCGCGGCTGTCAGCGCGATGACGGCACAGAACATCGGGGCGGGCCGGTGGGACAGGGTGGACCGCATCACGCGGATCGGGGTGATCTACAACCTGGCGCTGACGGGCGGGATGGTGCTGGTGCTGCTGGTCGCCGACCGCGCGGCGATGGAGCTGTTTCTGGGCGGCGAAAGCGCGGCCGTCCCCATCGGCCAGCACATTGCCCGGCTGGCGACCTGGGGCTTTGTCGCCTTTGGCGTGACGATGGTGCTGTTCGCCACCATCCGCGCCAACGGGCAGGTGATCTGGCCGCTGGCCATCCTGTTCGTGTCGATGTTTCCGGTGCGCCTTGGCTTTGCCTGGGGGATGCAGGGCGTTCTGGGCAGCGATGCGCTGTGGCTCAGCTTTCCGGTGGCGATGGTGACGACGATGGTGCTGGCGATCCTTCTTTACCTGCATGGCGGCTGGCGCAGCGAGCGCGACATGCTGGTTGCGGACGCGCGTGGCCCGGACACCCGCCCCCCGGCGGCCGCGCTGTTTTCCGAGGCCGCACCTCCGGGAAGCCCGCTGGCCGCCAATGCGCCGCCGTTGCGCGAACCGGTCCCGGCAGAGGGGCCGCCGCGCGGCTGACCCCCGCCCGGCCTCGCCTCCGATTTCTGCCGTGGATAAGTTGGACCATCCGCCCGCTATATGTTGACAGCGGGGCGTGATGAATGCCTAATGGTTGGGTCATGGTGTCCCCGAGGCGACTCGGGGGTGAAAAGGGAAGCCGGTGGAACGCCGGCGCTGCCCCCGCAACTGTAAGCGGTAGGCGAGGCCGGAATGCTACTGGGTCGGGGACGCCCCGGAAAGGTAGGCCAAGCCGCGTCCGCGAGTCAGGAGACCTGCCATGACACGGCAACGAAACCGCGCGGCGGGCGCGGGTGGTGCGGAAGGGGTCGCGGATGCGGCCCGGTCCAATCCCCCCTCCTCGCCTGTGACGGGATAACAAAAGGGACAAAAGGGCATGGCCATCACCGTCTATTCCAAACCCGCCTGCGTGCAATGCACCGCGACCACCCGTGCGCTGGATGCGCGGGGTCTGGATTACAACATCGTCTATCTGAACGAGGATGCCGAGGCGATGGAGATGGTGACTTCCCTTGGCTATCGCCAAGCCCCGGTCGTAGTGGCGGGCGAAGCGCATTGGGCGGGATTCCGGCCCGACATGATCGGCCGCCTGTCCTGACATCGGGGGGCGCGGGGCCATGGGCGGGCTGGTCTATTACTCCTCCGCCTCGGGCAATACCGCGCGCTTTGTGGCCCGTCTGGGCCTGCCCGCGCGGCGCATCCCGATCCGCGAGGATGAGGCGATGCCCGCGCCGGATGGCCCCTTCGTGCTGATCTGCCCCACCTATGCCGACGGGCAAGGTCGAGGGGCGGTGGCGAAACAGGTCATCCGTTACCTGAACGATGCCGACCGCCGCGCCCTGTTGCGCGGCGTCATCGCCGGTGGAAACCGGAACTTCGGCACCACCTATGCCCTTGCCGGGCAGGTGATCGCCACGAAATGCGACGTGCCGGTGCTTTATCGCTTTGAACTGGCCGGAACCGAAACCGATATTGCCCGCGTGCGTGCGGGGCTTGAAAAATTCTGGGGGTTGGAATGCTCGACAGCGCAGTGAAGAACGGGGCGGCGGCCCCGACGCTGGATTATCACGCGCTGAACGCGATGCTGAACCTGTATGACGAGAACGGGCATATCCGGTTCGAGGCCGACCGCATGGCCGCGCATCAGTATTTCCTGCAACACGTCAACCAGAACACCGTGTTCTTCCACTCGCTGGACGAGAAGCTCGATTATCTGGTCGAGGAGGGCTATTACGAGCCGGAGGTGCTGGACCAGTATTCCAAGAACTTCCAGCGCAAGATCTGGGACGAGGCGTTTCGCCGCAAGTTCCGGTTTCCGGCCTTCCTTGGCGCGTTCAAGTATTACACCAGCTACACGCTGAAAACCCGCGACGGGCAGCGGTATCTGGAGCGGTATGAGGACCGGGTGGTCATGGTCTCGCTCGCGCTGGCGCGCGGGGACGAGGGGCTGGCGATGCGGCTGATGGACGAGATCATCTCGGGCCGGTTCCAGCCCGCCACGCCGACCTTCCTGAACGCCGGCAAGAAGTCGCGGGGCGAGTTGATCTCCTGCTTCCTGCTGCGGTTCGAGGACAATATGGAATCCATCGGGCGCGGCATCAACTCGGCCCTGCAACTGTCGAAACGCGGTGGCGGCGTGGCGCTGATGCTGACCAACCTGCGGGAATCCGGCGCGCCGATCAAGGGGATCGAGAACCAGTCCTCGGGCGTGATCCCGGTGATGAAGCTCTTGGAGGATTCGTTCTCCTATGCCAACCAGCTGGGCGCGCGGCAGGGGGCGGGGGCGGTCTATCTGAACGCGCACCACCCCGACATCCTGCGGTTTCTGGACACCAAGCGCGAGAATGCGGATGAGAAGATCCGCATCAAGACGCTGAGCCTGGGCGTGGTGATTCCCGACATCACCTTTGAATTGGCGAAAAAGAACGAGGACATGTATCTGTTCTCGCCCCATGACGTGCAAAAGGTCTATGGCGTGCCGTTCTCGGAAATTTCCGTGACCGAGAAATATGCCGAGATGGTGGACGACAAGCGGATCAAGAAGAAAAAGATCAACGCGCGCGAGTTCTTTCAGACCATCGCCGAGATCCAGTTCGAGAGCGGCTATCCCTACATCATGTTCGAGGACACGGTGAACAAGGCCAACCCGATCCATGGCCGGATCACCATGTCGAACCTGTGCAGCGAGATCCTTCAGGTCAACGAGGCGTCCGAATACAACGAGGATCTGTCCTATTCCCACATGGGGACGGATATTTCCTGCAACCTCGGGTCGTTGAACATCGCCGCCACCATGGACGGGCCGGATTTCGGCGCGACTGTGGAAACCTCGGTCCGCGCGCTGACCGCCGTTTCGGAAATGTCGGCCATCGACGCGGTGCCCTCGATCCGGCGTGGCAATGACGAGGCCCATGCCGTGGG
>JASGFG010000140.1:0-3927 GCA_047605605.1 Paracoccaceae bacterium
CGATTTCGCCGATCATGATGATCGCCTCGGTTTCCGGGTCTTTCAGGAACATCTCCAGCACGTCGATGTGTTCCATCCCCTTGATCGGGTCGCCGCCGATGCCCACGGCCGACGACTGGCCCAGGCCCACGTCGGTCGTCTGCTTCACCGCCTCATAGGTCAGGGTGCCGGAACGCGACACGACGCCGACCTTGCCGCGGGAAAAGATCGACCCCGGCATGATGCCGATCTTGCATTCGCCCGGCGTCATGATGCCGGGGCAGTTCGGCCCGATCAGGCGCGACTTGGAATTGATCAGCGCGCGCTTGACCTTCATCATGTCCAGCACCGGAATGCCTTCGGTGATGGCGACGATCAGCGGGATTTCCGCGTCGATCGCCTCGAGGATCGAATCCGCGGCAAAGGGCGGCGGCACATAGATCACCGACGCATTCGCGCCGGTTTTCGCCACCGCGTCATGCACCGAGTCGAAGACCGGCAGGTTCAGATGGCTGGTGCCGCCCTTGCCGGGGGTCACGCCGCCGACCATCTGCGTGCCATAGGCGATGGCCTGTTCGGAATGGAAGGTGCCCTGCGAGCCGGTGAAGCCCTGGCAGATGACCTTGGTGTTTTTATCGACAAGAACCGACATCTGATCAGCCTTTCACCGCTTTGACGATCTTTTGCGCCGCGTCGGACAGGTTGTCCCCCGCGATCACGTTCAGGCCGGAATTCGCGATGATCTCCTTGCCCTTTTCGACGTTCGTGCCCTCAAGCCGGACAACCAGCGGAACCTTCAGCCCCACCTCCTTCACCGCGGCGATGATGCCCTCGGCGATGATGTCGCAGCGCATGATGCCGCCGAAGATGTTGACCAGGATGCCTTTGACGTTCGGGTCCGAGGTGATGATCTTGAACGCCTCGGTGACTTTTTCCTTGGTCGCGCCGCCGCCCACGTCCAGAAAGTTCGCCGGGTTGGAACCATACAGCTTGATGATGTCCATCGTCGCCATGGCAAGGCCCGCGCCGTTGACCATGCAGCCGATGTCGCCATCCAGCGCGATGTAGTTGAGGTCGAACTTCGACGCGGCCAGTTCCTTGGGATCTTCTTCCGTCTCATCGCGCAGCGCCATGATGTCGGCGTGGCGATACAGCGCGTTGTTGTCGAAGCCGACCTTGGCGTCGAGGCATTTCAGGTTGCCGTCGGTCATCACGATCAGCGGGTTGATCTCCAGCATCTCCATGTCCTTCTCGACGAAGGCACGGTAGAGGTTCTTGACCAAAGCCACGCATTGCTTGACCTGCGCGCCTTCAAGGCCAAGCGCAAAGGCCACGCGGCGGCCGTGGAAATCCGACAGGCCGGTCGCGGGATCGACGCTGAACGACAGGATCTTTTCCGGGGTGTGGGCGGCCACTTCCTCGATGTCCATGCCGCCTTCGGTCGACACGACGAACGAGATGCGGCTGGTCGCACGGTCCACCAGCAGCGCCAGATACAGCTCGCGCGAGATGTCGGAGCCGTCTTCGATATAGATGCGGTTGACCTGCTTGCCCGCCGGTCCGGTCTGGTGCGTGACCAGCGTGCGGCCCAGCATCTGCCGGGTCAGCTCGGCAGCTTCCTCGACCGATTTCGCCAGGCGGACGCCGCCCTTTTCACCGGCCTCGGGTTCCTTGAACTTGCCCTTGCCGCGGCCGCCGGCGTGGATCTGGGCCTTGACCACCCAAAGCGGGCCGTCCAGTTCGCCGGCGGCGGTCTTGGCGTCTTCGGCGCGCGTCACGGGGCGGCCATCCGAAACCGGCACGCCATAGCCGCGCAGCAGCGCCTTGGCCTGGTATTCATGGATGTTCATGGAACTTGTCCCATCGCTGGTTGATTTGGGCGCGTTCTGGCACAGAAATGGGGCGGATCAAAACGGGAAACAGGGGTTTTCATCCAATGCAGGCGAAATTCTGCCGTTTGTGATCACGGCATTCAAAAGTGTGATCACAAGCCGCCGGGCCGTTATCGCAAACGGCTCGATTCGCCGCGCTGCGGCATGGGGGTTTCAGTTCAGGAACAGGCTGAACAGCATCGCCTGGCCGGCCGCCATCTGTTCAAAGGCCGTCCAGCTTGCACCGTCGACCACCGGGCCCTTGCGCAGATAGGGCAGGGCGTCGGCGCCCTGAATCCAGCCGGGCAGATCGACGGGGCGGGGGTTCACGAACAGCTGGCCCACGTCGATCCCGGCCTGATCGCCGCCGACGCGCCAATAGGGGGCCAGTTTCTCGCCCTTCAGCAGCGCCTCGAAATCGTCCAGCACGGCAAGCCAGGCCTTGCCGGTTCCGGGCGGGACCTCCACCCCAAGGGCCGCGTGCTGGCGGTCGTTCGGCAGCCATTCCCGGTCGTCGTCGGTTTCCCGGTCGACCCGCGCCCAGAAGGCGCGGTTGTCGGCGATCATGTTCAGGAAATGCGCATGGGCCGACAGGCCGCGGTTCTTGTCGGGCGTCTGGCGCAGCGCGTCGATCATCGCATAAGCAATGTCAATGTAATCGCCCAGCTCGTCCGCGCCCTCGACCGGCGCGGTCGACAGCGCCGCCAACCCGGCGCGGGTGCGGATCAGGCGGTCGATGGCGGCGGTGGGGTCATAGGCCAGCACCGCATCGGAAATCCCGCCCAGAAGGTGGGTATAGGCCGAAAGCCAGGCCGCATCCGCCACGTCGAACCGGATCACCGGACCCGCAGCCTCGCCCCGGCCGGGCCAGTTGAAGCCCAGGATCATCGGGCCAGCCACGTCCAGCAGATCCTCGCCCGCGTCCCGGTTCCCGTTGGCATTGATGTCGAACCACAGGTCGTCCAGCGCGATCACCAGCCCGAAGTCCGAGGTTTCGGGAATGCGCGACAGCGGCATCCGCGCCGCATCCATCCCGGCCGCCACGCCGCGGAACAGATCGGCGATTGCCCGCGGCTGGGGCGGCGGCGGGGCGGAGTTCTCGGGCAGCGGCAGCCGCAGGAAGGGCAGCATCCCCATCCGGTCGGTCAGCCCCGCGCGCCAGCGGATCTGCAATGCCTGCTCCACCGCGCCCAGAAAGCGCACGCCGCCAAGGGCGAACAGCTCCTCGTCCGTCGGGGTGCGCAGGGCTTCCAGCCGGGTCTCGGTGGCCCCCAGCCCGGTGCGGGCGATTTCCTGCGAAATCGTCTCGGCCCCCGCAGGGGTCGCGATCAGCGCCAGCGCCACCATCAGCTGTTTCATCGGATATTTCCCCGCTTCGGCAATCCGGCGCGATAACAGGCCCGCGCGGCGGGGGTGTCAACCGCAGCCCGGTCACGAAGTTGAAACAGAATGAAAAAGGCCGCCCCCGAAGGGACGGCCCGGATTCCGTCAGGGCCGCAGGCTCAGGCCAGCGTCGGGTCGATGCCCTTGCAGGCGGCAACCAGGCCTTTGACCGAGTCGACCGATTTGTCGAACATCACCTGTTCGTCCTTGGACAGGGTGATGCCGACGATCCGTTCCACGCCATTGGCGCCGATCACGGTCGGGACGCCCACATACATGCCGTTCAGGCCAAAGGCCCCGTCGACATAGGCGGCACAGGGCAGGACGCGCTTCTGATCCTTCAGATAGGCCTCGGCCATCTCGATCGCGCTGGTAGCGGGCGCATAGAAGGCCGATCCGGTTTTCAGCAGGCCGACGATTTCCGCCCCGCCGTCACGGGTGCGCTGGACGATGGCATCCAGCTTTTCCTGCGTGGTCCAGCCCATCTTGACCAGATCGGGCAGCGGCACGCCGGCAACGGTGGAATACCGCACCAGCGGCACCATCGTGTCGCCATGCCCGCCCAGCACAAAGGCGGTCACGTCCTTCATCGACACGTCGAATTCCACCGACAGGAAGTGGCGGAAACGGGCCGAGTCCAGCACGCCGGCCATGCCGACGACCTTGTTGTGCGGCAGGCCCGAGAATTCGCGCA
>JASGFG010000141.1:0-3856 GCA_047605605.1 Paracoccaceae bacterium
GGCTGGCCCGTCTGGCGGCGCGCAGCCCCGGCCTGCGCGACCGCATTGCCCTGCGCGCGGCCCTGGGCTCCATCGCGGCAGGGCGGGCCGAGACGCGGGCGGTCGTCCTGGGTCTGGGGCTGGGCCTGACGGTTCTGGCCGCGGTGGGGCAGATCGACGCCAACCTGCGGTCGGCCATTTCGCGCGAATTGCCCGAACGCGCGCCGTCGTTCTTTTTCGTCGATATCCAGAAAGACCAGATCGACGCCTTTCTTGCCCGCACCACGGGCGATCCCGCCGTCTCGCGCGTGGAAAGCGCGCCGATGCTGCGGGGGGTGATCACGCAGATCAACGGGCGCCCCGCGCGCGAGGTTGCGGGAAACCACTGGGTGCTGAACGGCGACCGCGGCATCACCTATTCCGCGACGCCGCCCGCGAATGCCCGCATCACCGCCGGGCGCTGGTGGCCTGCGGATTATGCCGGCCCCCCGCAGGTGTCCTTTGCCGCGACCGAAGGCGCCGAACTGGGGCTGAAGCTGGGCGACCGGATCACGGTCAACATCCTGGGCCGCGACATCGAGGCGGAGATCACCTCGTTCCGCGAGGTGGATTTTTCCACCGCCGGGATCGGCTTCATCCTGTCGATGGACCCGGCCGCGCTGTCGGCGGCGCCGCATACCTTCATCGCCACCGTCTATGCCGATGCGCCGGCCGAGGCGGGTCTTCTGCGCGACATCGGCCGGGCCTTTCCCAATGTCACGGCCATCGGCGTGAAAGAGGCGATCGGCCGGGTGGCCGAGGCGCTGGCCCAGATCGCGACGGCAACCTCGCTGGCGGCGGGGGCGGTGCTTGTGACCGGCTTTGTCGTGCTGGTCGGCGCGGCGGCGGCGGGTCAGCCTGCGCGTCTCTACGAGGCGGCGGTGATGAAGGTTCTGGGCGCGACGCGGGGGCGGATCCTGTGGTCCTTTGCGCTGCGGGCCGCGCTGATGGGGGCGGCGGCGGGCGCGGTCGCGGTTCTGGCCGGGGCGGCGGGGGCCTGGGCAGTGATGCGCCTGGTGATGGAGGCGCCCTATCGGTTCGAGCCGGGGTCGGCCCTGGCCATCATCGGCGGCGGCATCCTGGCGGTGCTGCTGGCGGGAGCGGCATTCGCGCTGCGATCGCTGCGGAAAAGTCCTGCCTCGGTCCTGCGGGCGGAAGGGTAGGGGGCGCTCGCGCCCCCTCTTGGCCCAGAGGGGCCAACTCACCGCCCGAGGATATTTTCGCCAGGAGGAAGGCGGGTCAGAGACTCGCCTCGACCCGAAAGCCGGGGGGGATGGCGTCCTGGCCGTTCAGGATCAGGTCCGCCATGACTTCGGCCACCTTGGGCGCCATGCCAAAGCCGATCTTGAACCCGCCGTTGGCGATGAAATGGCCGGGGGGGCGGGGCCTTTCGCCCCGCAGCGGCGCGCGCGCCCGCGCGCGGGGCCGCACCCCCGCCCAGCGTTCGACCACTGGCGCGCCGTGCAGCACCGGGCAGGCGGCGACGGCGCGGCGGTGAAGGTCGTCCAGTTGCGCGTCGGTCGCGGCGGGGTCGGTCCAGTCATTCTCGCTGGTCGAGCCGATGGCGACGGTGCCATCCGCATGGGGCACAACATGCAGGCCGTCGGCAAAGACCTGCGGGGCCTCGGGCAGGCAATGGCGCAGCGACAGGGCCTGGCCCTTCACCCCGCCGCCGACCTTGCGCCCCAGCCGCAGCGACAGATCCTGCAACCCTGCAAGGCCCGTGGCCCAGAGCGTCGCGCCTTCATCCGGGGCCTCGCCCATCACCACCTGGCTGCCGGCGGCGCGGATCGCAGCGACCAGACAGGCGGCGGCCAGGCGGGGGTGAAGGCGGGCGGTCAGTGTGTCATGAACCAGCAGGCCCGTCGGGCTGAGAGGTTCCAGTGGGGCGCCGGTTGCGGGAACGACCCGCCAGTCCGCCTGCCCCCGCCACAAGGCCGCGGCGGTCCGGGTCCGCGCCCGCGCCACCTCTACCGCCCGGTCGTCGGGCAGGGGTTGCAGCCGCCCGGTGCGGGCATAGCCGGGGTCCGCGCCCCCGGCGGCGGCGGCCCCAGCCCACCAGTCCTGCGCCATGAGCAGGCTTTCCAGCTGGAACTGCTTCTTGTCGTTCCACTGTTCGGGGGCGTGCGGCGCCAGCGCCCCGACCAGCCCGCCGGACGATCCAGCGCCGATGCTTGCGCTTTCCACAAGGCGGACATGCGCCCCGCGCCGTGCGGCCGCCCAAGCCACGGAAAGACCGAAGATTCCGCCCCCCCGCACCGTCAGATCGACCCTTGCCATTCCCGCCCCTCGCGCCCATAGCAGCCCTGCGAGCGGGGTTTTACGGCAGATGGCGGGCGACGAACAGGGCGCGGAACTGGACTGGCGCGACGGGACCGTTCCCGTCTCGACCCGGTTCGACGACCCCTATTTCTCGCTGGCGGACGGGCTGGCGGAAACGCGGCATGTGTTTCTGGCGGGCAACGGCCTGCCGGGGCGATTCCGGCCGGGGTTCCGCATCGCCGAACTGGGCTTTGGCACCGGGCTGAACATGCTGGCGGCGCTGATCGCCTGGCGGGCGGCGGGGGTCGAAGGGCCGCTGCTTTTCACCAGCTTCGAGGCTTTTCCGATGGCCGCGGCGGATATGGCGCGCGCACTGGATGCCTTTCCCGAGGCGCGGGCCGTGGCCGGTCCGTTCCTGAGCCAATGGGCGGCGGGCGCGCGGCGTGTCGAATGCGACGGGCTGGTGGCCGAGGTGATCGTGGGCGATGCGCGCGAGACGCTGCCCCGCTGGCCGGGCCGCGCCGACGCCTGGTTCCTGGACGGCTTTTCGCCTGCCAAGAACCCCGAACTTTGGGATGAGGCGCTGATGGGCGCGGTGGCCGGGCATACGGCGGCGGGCGGCAGCTTTGCCACCTATACGGCGGCGGGCCATGTGCGGCGCGCGCTGGCGGCGGCGGGATTTGCCGTCGAAAGGCGGCCGGGCCACGGCCACAAGCGGCACATGACCGCAGGGCGGATGATGCCCGCGCAGATGACGGGTGAGAGAAGCTGATGGCGGTGGCGCAGAATACCCGGCTGGGGATCATGCTGATGATCCCGACCACGATGATCTTTGCCATGCAGGATGCGATCTCGCGCCATCTGGGGCAGACCTACAACGTGTTCATGGTGGTGATGATCCGTTACTGGTTCTTTGCCGCCTTCGTCATCGTGATGGCGGCGCGGGCGCCGGGTGGGCTGCGCGCGGCGGTGCGGACGCGCCACCCCTGGCTGCAATCGCTGCGCGGGCTGTTGCTGGTCTGCGAGATCGCGGTGGTCGTCATCTCTTTCGTGCGGCTGGGGCTGGTGGAAACCCATGCGGTCTTCACCTCTTCTCCGCTGATCGTGGCGGCGCTGTCCGGCCCGATCCTGGGCGAAAAGGTCGGCTGGCGGCGCTGGACGGCCATCGGCATCGGCTGCATCGGCGTGCTGATCGCGCTGGACCCGGGGGCGGGGGTGTTTTCGGGCTGGTCGGTGCTGCCGCTGATCGCGGCGGGGATGTTCGCGGTTTATGGCCTGCTGACCCGTTATGTCGGGCGGCAGGACAGCGCGGCGGTCAGCTTTTTCTGGACCGGGCTGGTCGGTGCGCTGGCCGCGACGGCCCTTGGCCTGCCGCATCTTCAGGCGATGACGGGGGCGGATGCCGCGCTGATGGCGGTGCTGTGCTGCACCGCCTGCCTCAGCCACTGGATGCTGATCCGCGTCTATGAGATTGCCGAGGCGAGTGCCGTCCAGCCCTTTGCCTATCTGCAACTGGTCTGGGTCTCGATGATCGGGGTCGCCATCTTTCACGAGGTCTTGCGCCCCAATGTCGTCA
>JASGFG010000142.1:0-3730 GCA_047605605.1 Paracoccaceae bacterium
CCGTTGTCGATGGTTTCCAGCACCGCCAGAAACCGCGCGTGCTGCTGGATGTGGCGAGCAAGGGCGTAAAGGTGCTTGGCCCGTTCATGCCCCGGCAGGGCGGCCCATTTGCCCTGCGTCGCGCGGGCGGCCTTGACCGCCGTATCCACATCCGCCGCGCTGCCTTGCGACACCTGCGCGATGGTCTTGCCGGTGGCGGGGTTCGTCACCGCAAAGGTTTCACCCGGCGCGGTGAAGGCCCCGTTGATGAAATGGCCAAAGCCGGTTTCGTGCTTTTTCAGCCAGTCGCGCACCACGGCGCTGTCCTCGGGGGCGGGGCCGTAATCCATGCTGTTCATGATGTCGGTGATCTTGGTCATGACTTGCCCCTTATGCCAACGCCAGACGCGATGCGGACGAATAGCGCCCGGTGACATGGTGTTCCAACTGCCGCTCGATATCGCCCAGCATGGACGACGCGCCCAGACGGAACAGATGCGGTTCCAGCCAGTCGCGGCCCATCTCCTCGCGCATCAGGAACTGCCAGTTCATCGCATCCTTGGCCGATTTCATCCCCCCCGCGGGCTTGAAGCCGATGCGGTGGCCGGTGGCGTCCAGATAGTCGCGCAGCGCCCGCACCATCACCAGGCTGACGGGCAGGGTCGCGTTCACCCCCTCTTTCCCGGTCGAGGTCTTGATGAAATCGGCGCCTGCCTGCATCGCAACCATCGACGCGGAATAGACATTGCGCAGCGTCTGCAGATCGCCCGTGGCAAGGATCGCCTTCAGATGCGCCGCCCCGCAGGCCTCGCGCATCGCCGCCACCTCGTCATAGAGCGCGGCCCAGTTGCCGGTCAGCACATGTTCGCGGGTGATCACGATGTCGATCTCGTTGGCGCCATGATCCACGGCCCAGCGGATTTCCTCCAGCCGAAGGTGCAGCGGCATCAGCCCGGCGGGAAAGCCGGTGGCGACGGATGCGACCGGGATGCCGGTGCCGCGCAGGGCGCGCACCGCATGGGGCACCATGGTCGGATAGACGCAGACCGCGCCGGTGGTCAGGCGCATGTCGCCCAGACCCAGCCCCTGCACGATATGGGGGGCCAGCGGCTGGCGCGCCTTGGCGCACAGGCGATGCACGCGTTCCGCCGTATCGTCGCCCGCCAAGGTGGTCAGGTCGATGCAGCGGATCGCATTGATCAGCCACGCCGCCTGCCAGTCCTTCTTGACGCTGCGCCGGGTGGTCAGGCTGGCGGCCCGCCGTTCCGCCGCGCTGCGGTTGACGGCATGGCCTTCGAACATGGCGCGGTCCAGCGCCATGCCGGGATTGCGCCGGTCGTTCGCCCGATGATGGCCCCCGGTATGCGCGGCATCGGTGTCAGCGGTCATGGCTATGCTCCAGTGCGAAGGTTGCGGTCGCCCCGCAGGTTGGCTGCGTCGTTGCGGGCGGGCAGGGGGATCATGCGCGCGATCTGCACCAGCGGGCAACCGCGGTGTCAAGCCGCCGCAACCGGATCGAGGCACAGCCGCCCTCGTCGCTCATCCCATCGCCCCTGGTTAATGTCCCCTCGGCCAGATCGTGCCGGATCGGCGCAGGAAGCTCCACCGCTTTTCGATGCTGCGCCGCAAAGCGGCAGTATTGCCCGTGCAGGCCTTCGCGCCGCGCCAGTCCAAAGGGGTGGGGCTGTCGGGTGTCAGTCCCGCGCCGGCGGATCCGCAAAACGCACCTGCGCAACAAAGCCCTCGTTCCGGCCCGGCGCGGGCGAGGCCAGATCCAGCCGGGCGCCCGCGTTGCGGGCCAGCGTTTCGGCGATGGCAAGGCCAAGGCCTGCGCCGGGCCGCTGGCTGCCCGCCCGTTCAAACCGGCGGGTCAGGGTGGGCAAGACCTGCGGCGGCACCGGCGGGCCTGCATTCTCGACCCGAAGCATTCGTTCATCCAGCGTGATCGTCACCGGCGGCAGTCCGTGGACGGTGGCATTCTCGATCAGATTCCGGGCCAGAACCGCAAAGGCGTCGATGTCCATTCCGACCGGCACCGGCCCCTCGGGCAGCACAAGCCGCACCCCCTCGCCAAAATCCGACGCGACCAGCCGCAGGACGGGCGCCATGTCCTGCGCGGCCTGCGCCTGCATCCCGGCGCCTTCGGCACGGGCCAGGTCCAGCAGCTTTTCGGACAGCCGCGCGATGCGGCGAAGGGCGGCCGCGATGGCCCCGGCGCGGTCGCGCAAGGCGGGGCTGTCGGCCTCGGCGATCAGCCGCTGGGTCTGGGCCAAGGTCGCTGCGACGGGCGTGCGCAACTCATGCGCGGCATTCGCCGAAAAGGCCCGCTCGGCCGTCAGGGCGTCGGACAGCTGCGCCATCAGATGATCGACCGAGGCGCGGATCGGCTCCAGCTCGACCGGCAGCGGGCGGGGCGACAGCGGGCGCAGGTCGCGCGCGCCACGGCCCGCGACTTCGGCGGAAAGCTCGGTCACCGGGGCCAGCCGCCGGCGCGTGAACCAGACCGCCCCGGCAAGGGCCAGGGGCATCAGCAGCACCGAAGGCGCCAGCATCGCCACCAGGGTTTCGCGTGCCGCCTCGCGGCGTTCCTTCAGCGGATCGGCGATCCGCAACACGCTGCCATCGGCGGTCCGCAGGGTCAGGATGCGCAGGCCGCCCGCATCGGCGACTCCCTGGGCCGCCGCCCCGGCGAAAGTGCCGTCCCCCGCGCCGGCCGACCGGAAGGCGATGCTGCCATCCGGGGCAACCAGTTCGGCCAGAAGATCGTGCCGCCGCGGCGTCGCCCCCTCCTTGCCCGACAGGGCAAGCAGACGCTCGCCCGTCCGGCCCAGGGCGGCGTCATAGATCTCGTCTATCTCGCTTCGCAGCACGACCCAGCCGGCCATCAGCGCCAGAAACCAGACCAGAACGATCCCCGCGCCAAAGCCCAGGGCAAGGTCGCGGCGCAGGCTGCGGTTGGGGCGCATCGGCAATCTCCGTTCCCGGAAGACGGGAGTCCAGTTCTGCCGCGATCGGGTGCGGCCGTCCATCCCGCGCAGTTTTGCGTGGCTGCCCCGACCGGGCCTGTTCGGTCATTTCGGGATGCGGTAGCCCAGTCCCCGCTGCGTCTCGATCACCTCGCGCGCCAGCTTGCGGCGCAGGCGGCTGACATAGACCTCGACCGTATTGCTTTCCGCGCCTTCCTCGAAGGAATAAAGCCGGTCCTCGATCTGCGCGCGGCTGACAAAGCGTCCTGCGCTGCGCAGCAGGGTTTCCAGCACGATCCATTCCCGCAGGCTCAGGTCGATGGCGCCGGCCGGACCTGTCACCTGCCGCGATGCCAGATCGACCGTGAAATCCCCCAGAGCGATCCGCGGGTTGGGATTGCCCGCATAGCGCCGTGCCACCGCACCGATCCGGGCCGAGAGTTCGGACAGGTCGAACGGCTTGACCAGATAGTCGTCGGCCCCGGAATTCAGCCCCTGGATCCGGTCGGTGATCCGGTCCATCGCCGTCAGGACGATCACCGGCGTCGCGGCCCCGCGCCCGCGCAGGCCGCGCAGAAAGTCGATCCCCCGGCCATCGGGTAACATCAGGTCCAGCAGGATCAGGTCATAGGACATCGTCTCCACGCAGGCCCGCGCATCGCCCAGATCCCGCACCCAGTCGGCCAGATGCCCATCGGCCACGATCTGGTCGCGCACGGCACCGCCCAGCCCCTCGTCATCCTCGACCAGCAATATCCGCAAATCGGCCCCCGAACCGCCCGCCC
>JASGFG010000143.1:0-3690 GCA_047605605.1 Paracoccaceae bacterium
CGCAGATCTGGAAATAGTCCTTCACCACCTGCCGGAACGGCCCGAGGCTCAGGTGAAATTCGCCCACCGGGCTTTCATCCTCGCAGGCGAGGGAAAAGACCAGCCGCCCCTCGCGGATGGCAAGGCCAAGGCGATAGGGGCCGGGCGGCATCGCACGCCCGTCGCGCGGGGGAAGCCCAAAGGAGTTTTCCTCCAGCAGGTCGAAGATGGCGACGCGCCGCTCCTGCTCGATCTCGGGCGTGGGGCGGACAAGGCCCTTTTCGTCGATGTCGATATGGCAGATGCGATTGGTCATGCGGCCTCGCCCGAACTGGTCACGGCAAACTTGATGCCCGACCGCGCCGGGCGGTGCAACCCTGCCGTCGCGCCAGGGCCCTGCGCCCTGCCCATCCTCTTCGCATAAATATCCCACGGGGGTGTGGGGGTGTGAAACCCCCACTGCGCCACCGGCCACCCGCACGGCCTTCAGCCGTTCAGCCGGTCCAGCCGCGCCCGCACGCTCAACCCATGCGCCTGAAGGCTTTCCGACGCGGCCAGCCGTTCCGCCGCGGGCCCGATCGCCCGCAGCGCCTCGGGTGTCATCCGCGCCAGCGTGGTGCGCTTGAGGAACTCCAGCACCGACAGCCCCGAGGAGAACCGGGCCGACCGCGCCGTCGGCAGCACATGGTTCGGCCCGCCGACGTAATCGCCGATGGCTTCGGGCGTCCAGGCGCCCAGGAAGATCGCGCCCGCATGGGTGATCCGCGCCGAAAGCGCATCGGCATCGGCCACGCAAAGTTCCAGATGCTCGGGCGCGACGCGGTTCGACAGGACCGCCGCCTCGTCCAGATCGCGGGTCACGATCACCGCGCCGTTGTCGCGCCAGCTGGCGCCCGCGATGGCCGCCCGGTCCAGTGTCGGGATGATCCGCTCCACCGCCGCGACCACGCGGGCGGCAAAGCCGGCATCCGGGGTGACAAGGATCGACTGCGCGCTTTCGTCGTGTTCGGCCTGGCTCAGCAGGTCCAGCGCGATCCAGTCGGGATCGTTGTCGCCATCCGCGATGACCAGGATTTCCGACGGCCCGGCGATCATGTCTATCCCCACCTTGCCAAAGACCCGCCGCTTGGCCGCCGCGACAAAGGCATTGCCCGGCCCGGTGATCTTGTCGACCGGGCGGATCGTCTCCGTGCCATAGGCCAGGGCTGCGATCGCCTGCGCGCCGCCGATCCGCCAGACGGTGTTCACCCCCGCCAGCCTCGCCGCCAGCAGAACCAGCGGATTGACCACGCCCCCCGGCGTCGGGCAGGCGATGACCAGCCGCTCGACCCCCGCGACCTTGGCCGGGATCGCATTCATCAGCACCGAGGACGGATAGGAGGCCAGCCCCCCCGGCACATACAGCCCCGCCGCCGTCACCGGCGTCCAGCGCCAGCCCAGACCGGCGCCGTCGGGGTCGGTCCACATCTGGTCCTGCGGCATCTGACGGACGTGATAGGCGCGTATCCGCTGCGCGGCCAGGCTCAGCGCCGCCGCATCCTCGACCGAAACCTTTGCACATTCGGCCTCGATCTCGTCGGGCGTGAAGGCCAGCCGGTCGGGCGTCAGCTCCAGCCGGTCAAAGCGCGCGGTATAGTCGATGACCGCCGCATCGCCACGGCTGCGGACATCGGCGATGATCGCGGCAACCGCCTCGTCCACATCCGGCGCATCTTCGCGCTTCATGCCCAGAAAGGCGGTGAACCGCGCCTCGAAATCGGCATCGCGGGTGGACAGGTGAAGCGGCATCGCAGGGCACTCCGGGTCGGGTCGGGCATCCCTTAGCTTGACGGGGGAGGATGGGCAATATTGCGCGGCGCCTGTTGTCGGTGCCTTGCGACGGGCTGTCCGCCTTGTGCTCCCGGCGGGATCGCCCTTTTCCGGCGGCGGTGGTCACGCACATGGGCTGACATGGAGGACCGGCGGCCACAAAGGATCGCCCCTTTCCCGGCCGTGGCGGTTCCGCTCTGTGGGGTGGGGTGGAGGATCGGCGGCCACAAGGGATCGGACCTTGCCGAAATGACAAGTGGCTTCGCGGCGGGCTGTCCGTCTGCGCAGGGTGGCCGACAGAACCGCAGCGCAGCCATGGCAACGGCCTCGGTCGCGCCCCCGTCCGGGTCAGATGTTACTTGCCATTCAGGCGGTCGCGCAGCAGCTTGCCGGTCTTGAAGAACGGCACCTTCTTGTCATCGACCTGAACCGCCTCCCCCGTGCGGGGGTTGCGGCCCACGCGCGCATCGCGAGCTTTGACCGAAAACGCACCGAAGCCGCGCAGTTCCACCCGGTCGCCCTTGGCCAGCGCCTCGATGATTTCCTCGAAGACCGTGTTCACGATCCGCTCGACATGGCGCTGCGTCAGGTGCGGGTTTTCATCCGCGATTTTCTGGATCAGTTCCGAACGGATCATCGTTGAAATCCCCCTGCCGGGCCTGCGTGCCGCTTTGCGCGATCTGGGCGCCGGTCTGTTGCATGTTGAACTATAGGCATAAATTCCCGCCAGACAACGGAAATTCCGACGCGCAAAGGAAAAGGCCCCGCGCTTTCGCGCGAGGCCCGACATTTTCCGGCTGCCCGGGATGGATCAGCTGCGATCCTTGAGCGCGGCGCCCAGGATGTCGCCCAGCGACGCGCCCGAATCGGACGAGCCGTATTGTTCGACGGCCTCTTTCTCTTCCGCGATCTCGCGCGCCTTGATCGACAGGCCCAGGCGGCGGGTTTTCGGGTCGATGTTGGTCACGCGCACGTCGATGTGGTCGCCCACGCCGAACCGCTCGGGGCGCTGGTCGGCCCGGTCGCGCGACAGGTCGCTGCGGCGGATGAACGACTTGGCGCCGTTGTATTCCACCTCGATCCCGCCATCCTCGATCGCCGTGACGGCCACGGTGATGATCGAGCCGCGCTTCACGCCGTCAACCGCATCGGTGAAGGTGTCGTCGCCCAGAGCCTTGATCGACAGCGAGATACGTTCCTTCTCGATGTCGACCTCGGTGACTGCCGCGCGGACGGTGTCGCCCTTGCGGTAGTTCTGGATGGCGTCTTCGCCGCGCTGGTCCCACGACAGGTCGGACAGGTGGACCATGCCGTCGATGTCGTTGTCGAGGCCGACGAACAGACCGAATTCGGTGATGTTCTTGACTTCGCCTTCGATGGCCGACCCGACGGGGTGGTTTTCGGCGAAGACTTCCCACGGGTTGCGTTGGGTCTGTTTCAGGCCCAGCGAAACGCGGCGCTTGGCGCTGTCGATTTCCAGAACCATGACGTCCACCTCTTGCGAGGTCGAGACGATCTTGCCGGGGTGCACGTTCTTTTTGGTCCAGCTCATTTCCGAGACGTGGACCAGACCTTCGACACCGGCCTCCAGCTCGACGAATGCGCCGTAGTCGGTGATGTTGGTCACGCGGCCCTTGTGGACCGAGCCGATCGGATAGGCTTTTTCCACGGCATCCCACGGATCGGCCTGAAGCTGCTTCATGCCCAGGCTGATGCGGTGGGTTTCCTTGTTGATCTTGATGACCTGCACCTTGACAGTTTCACCGATCGACAGGATTTCCGACGGATGGTTGACGCGGCGCCATGCCATGTCGGTGACGTGCAGCAGGCCGTCCACGCCGCCCAGATCAACGAACGCACCGTATTCGGTGATGTTCTTGACCACGCCATCCACGACCTGAC
>JASGFG010000144.1:0-3656 GCA_047605605.1 Paracoccaceae bacterium
TCAGTTGGTTAGAGCACCAGATTGTGGATCTGGGGGTCCCCCGTTCGAGCCGGGGAGGCGGTACCATCCAACCCTAGACCCCCATTGTGTTTTCTCCGGATTTGCGCGGGCTTGCCCATTCGACGGTCCGACGTGTCCGTGTCGGACGAAGCGCTGTCCACTGCCCCGATCGCTCGGCTGAACCGACCCATCAGAATTCAAAACCCGCGCCGATGGTCACCATCTGCCGTTCATGATCGACCAGATCGCGGCTGCCCTCGCTTTCGGGAGAAGACCCCGACACCTGCCAGGACACCGCCGCCTTCACATAGGCCTGGTCAGACAGTCGCATATAAAGGCTGGGGCCTGCATAAAGCGCCTCGCCCTCGCGGTGCTTCAGCGCGACCCCCTCATAGCTGGTCAGATAGCGCAGCTCACCCCCCAGGAACACGCCGTCCGACACCTGCCAGGACAGGGCGCCCGCCAGTTCCAGCGACGCTTCCTTTTCCGTGCCTTCGTCGCCATGCGTCCATTCCGGCGCATAGGTCAGGTTCAGCGCGCCCCACAGCTTGCCCGGCGACAGTTCCCTGTCGAGGATCAGCGTGATCGGCAGTTCATAGCTATCGGCAAGCTCGCCTGACCCGTCCTCATGCCGGCTCCATTCCGGTTCGATCGACAGGGCAAGGCCGAACGGCGCGTCCTGCCAGCTTTGAAACCGGTATTTCAGCCCGGCGGAAAGGCCGTTGAAGCCGCCTGCGCGGGTATCCTCCAGCTCGGCGATGTTCCTGATGTCGAAATGGGCGAAGGATGCGCCAAGACCCAAGGTCATGTCCGGGGTCACGCCATAGGCGTATTCGATCTCGGCCTCCCAGGCGCGGAACCGCGAACTGCCGGGCGCCTCGCGCTGACGGCCAAAGGCGCCGGTCAGCCCGAACTCCACCTCCTGCTCGCCTGCTTCGTTGACATCGCTGCCAGAGGTGAAGCCAAAGATGTTCTCGCTGTCGATCTCGGCCGCGTCGTCATCCTCCGCGGCGGCGATCGTCGCGGTCGAGGCCAGGATGAAAAGGCCGAAAAGAACACCGCATCCCGCGGTTGCGACCCGGAACTGCCCCACAACGTCTCTCCCCCCGCTGCGCTCCCGGCTTGCAGCGTGGAAGGGCGCTGGCGGGGCGTCAATTATCCTTTAGGTGGACAGGGGCGGGGGGGGGGCGGCACCGCGACGCAAGTTTCCGCTTTCCCCCCGGCCGAAACCCCGCTATAGGCCCGCGATCCGGCGCGCACCCTTGGAGGGCGCCGGGTTGAACATAACCAATGGAGACTACCATGGCTCGTGAGATCCCCGATCTTGTGGCTGCGGTGCGGACGGGGACAGGCAAGGGGGCCGCTCGTCAAGCTCGTCGTGAGGGCAACGTACCCGGCATCGTATATGGCGACGGCAAGGAGCCGACGCCGATCAACCTGAACTACAACATGCTGCTGAAGCGCCTGAAGGCGGGCCGCTTCCTGTCGACGCTGTTCAACCTGAAGGTTGAAGGCCAGCCCGACGTGCATGTGGTCTGCCGCGGCGTCCAGCGCGACGTGGTGAAGGACCTGCCGACGCATATCGACTTCATGCGCCTGCACGACGACAGCCGCATCAACTTGTTCATCCACGTCGACTTCGTGAATCACGAAGCGTCGCCGGGGCTGAAGCGTGGCGGCACGCTGGTCGTGGTGCGCAACGAGGTGGAACTGGAAGTCACCGCTTCGGACATTCCGTCGCATATCACGGTCGACCTGACCGGCAAGCAGATCGGCGATGTGATCCACATCAACGATGTGGCGCTGCCCAAGGGCGTGAAGCCGACGATCGACCGGAACTTCGTGATCGCCAACGTCTCGGCCCCCTCGGGTCTGGTCGCGGAAGAGGCGGCAGCCGAAGGCTGATCCGGGCTTACGGCGGAAACCATGCAACGCGGCGGGGGCAATCCTGCCGCGTTCTGCTTTTCCGGGGGGGAAGGCATCGCAAGCGCCCCCCGCACAGCGGCGGCGATAAACGGGGCGAAAGCGCCGGCCCGGCCCGGCGGGGAGGCGCGGCATCCTGCCGAGGTTCGGCGCGCCTGCCGCAAGGGGGGGCGTCACAGAAAGCCGGCCTAGGAAAACGTCTGTCGCGCCGCCTCGGCCAGGCGCAGGTGCCAGGCATGTCGCGGATCGTCGGAAGTCGCGCGCCCGGCCTTTTCGCAAAGCCGCGCGGCATAATCCGCGCAGCACAGGTGATGCAGGCGCGCGACGCCGGGCAGCGCCATCGCCTGCGCGTGGATCGGGTCGAACCGGGGCGCCAGGTCGATCGCCGCGCGATCGACCTCATCGTTCAGGTTGTGCTTGTGAAAGAAGTCGTCGGTATAGCGGTCAACCCCCGCGACGGCAGATTTCGTCCCCCGCTTCAGGCCAAAGCTTTCTTCCGAGCGCAGGATGTAATGGTTGATCTGTGCGGCGGCATGGGTGACCTGACCCGGATGAAGGCGACGCAGATAGGGCGCATCGGGCTGCCATTGGTCCAGCGTCTCGCCGGCCGAGTTCACCCACCGCATCCCCGGCGCCCCCCAGTCCGCTCCCGCGGCCCGCAGGTCCAGCCGGCGCGGCCCATGCTCGCCCAGGCGGGCGAACCAGTCCGCATGGCCGTGGACGCATTTGATCCAGCGGTTCGCGGCGTGGCGGCGCGGCGCGGCGCGGCTGAACTGGCGGTGAATCAGCCCGTCCTCCCACGCCTTGCGCCCCGAGGTGCCGAAGACGCGCCAGTTGATCGCCATGCCCAGAAACGGCTCGTCCACGGCGGCGATCAGGTCTGCGATCCTGCCGCCGCCGGTGTGGACGACAAGGAACTCGTCCACGTCGCACACCATCACCCAATCCGCCCGCCGCACCGGCCGCAGCCGTTTCGCCGCCGCCAGCTTGGTGCCGCAGACATTGCGCAGGCCAGGCACGTTCCGGCGCAGATGGACGATCCACCCCGCGGCCTGAAGCGCATCCAGAAGCTCGGGCGAATGATCGGTGCAGTCGTTCGTGACAACGACGATGCGGCTGAACCCCAGCATCCGCTGCCATGCAACCCATTCCACCAGAAACGGGCCTTCGTTCCTGACCGAACAGACGACCGTGTAAAGCACTGCCCACCCTCTTGCCCCGGGGCCGACCAAGCGCGGCGGCAGATGGAAAGTCAAGTCCCGCACCGGCCACGGGCAGGGTGGCTGCTGTTGGCGTAATCTGCGGCCTGTGCATCATCCGCCCTTGATCCGCGCGCGCCGCCGTCGCATCTGTCTGAAGGGCAAAGGGAACGGACGGGATGAAACTTTTCGTGGGCCTCGGCAATCCGGGGGCGAAATACGCGGGTAACCGTCACAACATCGGCTTCATGGCCGTGGACCGCATCGCCGTGGATCACGGGTTTTCGCCGTGGAAGCGGGGCTTTCAGGGCATGGCTGCCGAAGGACGGCTCGGCGACGAAAAGGTGGTGCTCCTGAAGCCCGAGACCTTCATGAACCTGTCGGGCCAGTCGGTGGGCGAGGCCATGCGCTTTTACAAGCTCACCCCCGCCGATGTGACCGTCTTTCACGACGAACTGGATCTCGCCCCCGGCAAGTGCCGGGTCAAGCAGGGCGGCGGTCATGCCGGCCACAACGGCCTGCGCTCGATCCACG
>JASGFG010000145.1:0-3654 GCA_047605605.1 Paracoccaceae bacterium
CGACCGCCTCGTCCATCGAGTTGTCGAGGATCTCGGCCACCATATGGTGCAGCGCGCGTTCGTCCGTGCCGCCGATATACATGCCGGGGCGTTTGCGCACCGGCTCCAGCCCCTCCAGCACCTCGATGGACGAGGCGTCATAGGTCTGGGTCTGGGCGGACAGAAGGTCGTCAGGCATCGGCTGCTCGTTGTTCTTTTGGGTGCGCCATTAGACAGCGCGGGGGGGCGATGCGCAAGATGCGGGGGTCAGGCCCGTTGCCGCAGCCATTCGGCCAGCTCGCCCTCGTCCAGCAGGCCCTGGGCGGCGCGGATGATCTGATCCCCCGCCGCCTTGGCCATCCAGTCGATGAAGATGCTGTGCAGTTCCAGACAGAAGTTCATCGAGTCGAAGGCGGTGCGCTTGTTGCCATCGTTGAAGCAATGCCCCTGTGAAATGGCGACGGCATAGGCCGCCGCCAGATCGAAGGCATCCGAAATCAGGTCATAGGCCAGCCGGTTCTCGACCCGCGCCAATGCGCCATCCAGTGACTTGTCCCGCGCAAGCCCCGGCAGCTCCCCGGGGTTGAGCGCGGCATCATGCAGGGCGATGACCAGTTCTGTCGTCAGAAGGTAAAGGCTCATTTGTCTTTCAGATAATCCAGAACGGGCTGCACACGCTCACGCGAACGCTCCAGATAATCCATCACCTCGTCCATCGTCGCATAGCGGTGCTCGGTCCGCCCGACCGCCTCGGCCGGGACCAGATAGCCGACGAGGGCCGAGTTCTTCAGGATCGCCACCGGCTTGCCATTGGCGCGGTCCAGCACCTTCTGCGGCTCGCGCAGTTCGGTCATCGTGCAGATCTGGGGCGTGGCAAGGCGGGTCATGGCGGAACCTCCGGCTGAAATGTGCATTCCAATATGCACTGGAATGCACGAAATTTCAACTCGTATCCTGCCGCGCGGGTATTACAGCGGTTCCGCCTCGCGCGCGGCCCACATCGACTTGAAGCCGGGGCGCGCCTGGCAGCGGTCGAGCCAGTCCTTGACGGCCGGAAACTCGGCCAGCAGGGTCGGATGCCCCTGTGCATAGCGCACGCATTCGGCGGTATTGATGTCGGCCACGGTAAAGCGGTCGCCCACCAGCCAAGGATGCGCGGCCAGATGGCCCTGCAACCGCTTCAGCGGGCGGCGCAGCTTTTCGGCGTTCAGGGCGGCCACGGCTTCGGACTTCGTGCCCGCGCCCGCCTGCACCGCCATCTGGATCTCCAGCGCGGCAGGCTCGACCGAGGTGGCGGCGAAAAGCGCCCATTGCGTCATCTGCGCATCTTCGGAGGCGTCCCTTGGCCCCAGATCGCCGCCATGCCGCTTGGCCAGATACAGCGTTATGGCCAGCGATTCGGTCAGCACCAGCCCGTCCTCTTCCATCGCGGGAATCTGGCCTTGCGGGTTGACGCGCAGGAATTCGGCCGAAGCGGTGTTCAAAAGCCGGGCGCGGCTGTCGTCGTCGTTCAGCCGATAGGCCTGGATCACCGGCACATGGGTGTAGTCCGCCCCGCATTCCGCCAGCAACCACAAGGGTCGCGACGCGCGCGAACGGTAGACGCCATAAAGCGTGATCATCGGAAATCTCCTGCGGATGGGCGTGCAACGGCGCGACACTAGCCCTGTGGACCGGCGGGCGAAAGGGGGCTTTCCCGGCGGGCTGACGTGGCGTTTTTCGGGCCGTCCCTCATTTCGCTTGCCGTTGCGTCAGCGTTGAGCCAGTTCTGGTCTGCCATGCGTGACGAGGACGACACCAGCGATACCCCCGCGCCCAGGAAAGAGCGCGCCTTCCGGGCCGAGATCGTCGACCGGGTATATGATGTCGCGCTGGACCCGATCCGGCTGGAGGAACTGGTCGACGTGTGGGAGGGTCGGCTTGGCCCGCTGCGCGCCGCGCTGGTCGAACAGGCGGTGCCGCTGGACGACCCCGAGATCGAGGCGCATGTGGAACGCGCCGCGGTGTTTCTGGACCGCTACGAGGCGACGCGGAACGAGCGGGTGCATCGTTCGGTTCTGGAAAAGATCCCGCGGTCGGCCGCCTTTCTGTCCGACGGCGGCGCGCAGATCGTGGCCTTCAACCGTCCCGCCGCCCTGGCCTTTGGCCTGCGCGAGGGGGCGCCGCTGACCGATCTGCCGTTCGACGCCGACGACGTGCGCACCCTGCGCGCGACGATCCGCAAGGTCGCCTCGGGCAAGGCCGAGCGGGTGGTGACGCTGCGCATCCGCTCGACCTTGACGGGAAGCCCGGTGATCGTCCGCGTCGGCCCCGTCGAAAGCCCTGACGACCGGCAGATGGCGCTGGTCATGTCCACCGAACTCGTTTGGCCCGAGGGGTTCGAGGAAACCGTGCAGGAGGCTTTCGGCCTGACCGCGGCCGAGGTCGACATCGTTCGCGGCATGACCATGGGCCAGCCGGTCAAGGACATCGCCGAGGCGCGGGGCAGGTCGCCCGAAACGGTGCGCACGCAGCTGCGTTCGATCCTTGCCAAGACCGAGACGCACAGCCAGTCCGAACTGATCCGCGTGGTGCTGGGGCTGATGGATGTGGTGCAACTTCCCTATGACGGGGGGGCCGCCCTGGCCCCGCGCGCCGAGGGGCTGAAGCCGGTGGCGTTCCAGCAACTGCGCCTTGCCGGCGGGCGGCGGCTGGAATGGATCGAATTTGGCGATCCTTTCGGCGCGCCGCTGCTGTTCACCCATCTGGATTACGGCTTCATCCGCTGGCCCGCCACGGCCGAGCGCGCGGCCGAACGGCGCGGGCTGCGGGTCATCGTTCCGGTGCGCGCGGGCTATGGCAGCACCGATCTGCTGCCCAGGGGCACCGATCATCTCGACGGGGTGACGGACGACTATCTTGCCGTGCTGGACCATCTGTCGATCCGCCGCTGTGTGATCGTGACGCAGGGGGCGGACATGCGGTTTTCCATGAACATCGCCTGCCGCCGGCCGGATCTGGTGGCTGGGATCGTCGGTTGCGCCGCGCAACTGCCGGTGCGCACCGCCGCGCAATATGACCGGATGGACAAGTGGCAGCGTTTCATCCTTGCCAATGCGCGCTATGCCCCGAAGATCCTGCCGTTTCTGGTGCAGGCGGGGTTCAGCCTGGCCCGGCGGCTGGGAAAGGAGAAATTCTTTGCCCAGGTGAATGGTGGATCGCCCGCCGATATGGCGACCTTTGCCCAGCCCGAGGTGCGCGAGGCGATCCTTGCCGGGTCCGAGATCACCATGGGTGTCGATGTTCTGGCCCATCAGGCCTTTACCGCCGAATGCATGGGGTCGGAAAAGGACTGGTCGCATGTGGTGCGCGCCTGTCCGGTGCGGGTGGTGATGTTCCAGGGCGATCAGGACCCGCAGACCCCGGCGCTGACCATCCGCGAGTTGTGGCAGGACTATCCGCATCTCGACATCCGCTTTGTCGCGGATACGGGGCAACTGCTTTTCTTTGCCGAATGGCCGAGGGTGCTGGATATGGCCGAGGAAATGCTGCATGCCCCGCCGCCCGACGGACTGCTCTAGGCCGTCCCTCCCGCGAAGGTAAGCCGAGTAAAGACAGGTCTTGCGGGCCTGATCGCAGGAAGGAAAAGATGCGCTCGCCAGCACCCGCCGCCCGCTCCCTGCGGGATCGGTCGGG
>JASGFG010000146.1:0-3609 GCA_047605605.1 Paracoccaceae bacterium
AACATCCGCGAGGTCATCATGTTCCCGATGAACCAGCGGGCCGAGGATCTGCTGATGAACGCGCCGTCCGAGCCGACGAACGAGCAGCTGCGCGAATTGCGCCTGCGTGTCGTGCCGAAAGATCAGTAAGGGGTCATCCGACCCGCGAAGGGGCCGCCGGTCGGGCGGCCCTTTTTTAACGCGCGGTTTTCCAGGCCACGACCATCAGCCCGCCGATGACGGTGATGTGTTCCATCACCACATAGAACTCGATGGTGCGGAACGGCTCTTCCATGGTCCAGAAATTGTGGGCGATGGGGATAGTCAGCGCTGTGAACACGCCCAGCATCCCGGCGCCGAGCCATGTCCAGCGGTTGGCGATGATCAGGGCCGACCCGATCAACTGCACCGCCGCCACCGCGACGACGAACAGGGCCGCGGGGGCGAGGCCGAAATGGTCCATCTCGGCCTTGGCGGCGGCGAAGTCAGCCAGCTTGGCAATGCCGCTGGCCCAGAACATGAAGGTCAGCACGATCCGGGCCAGCAGCCCGAACCCGTTGGATGCGGTCAGTCTGTCGATCAGGTTGGTCATCCCAAAGCCCCGGTTCCCTGTACGCGGCGAAAAGGCCGCGGGGGGAAGGAAACGTCAGCGCGCCCGTTCACGCAAGCGTGAAATGCGGGGGACGCTCAGCCAAAGGGCGTGACCGGATCCGCGGCGGGTGTGCAGAACCAGCGCGGGCCGGTTTCCGTCATGTAAACGATGTCCTCCAGCCGGACGCCGCATTCGCCGTAAAGGCACAGCATCGGCTCGATGGAGAACACCATGCCGGGGGCCAGGGGTGTGTCGTTGCCCTGCACCATGAAGGGATCCTCGTGGATGTCGGACCCAAGGCCGTGGCCGGTGCGATGCGGCAGGCCGGGCAGGGCATAGCCCGGCCCATAGCCCGCGGCGGTCAGCGAGGCGCGGGCGGCGGCATCCACGGCCGAACAGGGCGCGCCGATCCGCGCCGCGGCAAAGGCCGCCGATTGCGCGGCATGTTCCGCCTGCCAGATCGTCCGCTGTCGGTCGGTGGGCTGACCGAATACATAGGTCCGCGTGATGTCGGAGTAATATCCGCCAAGGATCGCGCCCATGTCGACCAGCACCATGTCGCCGGGTTTCAGGGTTTGCGGATAGGGCACGCCATGGGGATAGGCCGTCGCCTCGCCGAACTGGGCATAGGCGAATTGCGGGTTCATCCCCATCGCCGCATGGGCGGCATCGACAAAAGCGGAAACCTCGGTGGTGGAAATCCCCTCGCGCAGCCCCGCATGGACGGCCTTCTGCACGGAATAACTGGCGTTCATCGCCGTCTGGATAATGGCGATTTCCGCAGCCGACTTGATCTGCCGCCCGGCGGCGATCAGGGTTTGGGCGGGCACCACCGGCATCCCCTGACCCATCATCGCGGCGGCGAAGAGGAAAGGCGTGGCCGGGTCCAGCGCCAGCGTCTCGCCCGGCGCATTCAGGGCTTGCGCGCGGGCGACGATCATCGGGCCGGGGGCCTCATGCTCTTCCCACAGCAGCAACTCGCCCGGCAGTTGCAGCAGGGTCTGCAACTTCGGCTCCTCAAAGGTGGGCGAGACATAGATCAGCGCCCCCTCGGACGGCACCAGAGCGCCATGCATCCGCTCGGACAGGCCGATCTTCAGCCCGGTGAAATAGGTCAGCGAGGATGAGGCGTCGAGCCACACCGCCTTGACCCCCGCCGCCCGCATCCGCGCCTGCAAGGCGGCGATGCGGGCGTGACGTTCGGGCACCCCGATGTGGGTGAAGGTTGGGGGGGTAAAGAGGGCAAGGGCCTTGTCGTAATCCATGGCTGAAGTCCGTCCGGGGTCAAAGGCGCGAGTGGCCGGGAGGTGATCCGGTTTCCATGCCGCGCGCCCTTTGGCCGGGCGCGGCGCCGGGTTTAGCCCGGCCTTTGGGGCCGGGCCACGGTTGATCAGCCCAGATCGGCCGGGAAAATCGACTTCGGCAGGTTCTGATAGCTGACCGGCCGCAGGAAGCGCCGGATCGCCATGGTGCCCACGCTGGTCGCGCCAAAGTTGGTCGATGCCGGATAAGGCCCGCCATGCACCATCGCTTCGCTGACCTCGACGCCAGTGGAGAAACCGTTGGCCAGCACCCGGCCCGCCTTGCGCTCCAGCACCGGCAGCAGTGTGCGCGCGAGCGGCGCGTCGGCCTCGTCCAGATGCAGGGTCGCGGTCAGCTGGCCTTCAAAGCCCTTGGCCAGACCGATCATGTCTTCGGGCTTGTCCACGCGGATCACCAGACCCAGCGGGCCGAACACCTCTTCGCCCAGGGAATGATCCTGCGTATAGACGGCGGCGGTCGTCTCATACAGGTTCGGGCTGGCGGTGCGGCCGGTGCTTTCGGTTTCCAGAACCGGGGTGATGGCGTTGCGGCCATGGAAGCGGTCCTTGCCGGCGCGATAGGCGGCGGCGATGCCATCGGTCAGCATGGTCTGTGGCCCGACCTTTTCCAGCGCGGCCTTGGCGGCGGCGACGAATTTGTCGGCGGCGGGGCCATTGGGCAGAACCATGATGCCGGGGTTGGTGCAGAACTGCCCCGCGCCCATGGTCAGCGATCCGGCCCAGCCTTGGGCAATCGCCTCGCCCCGCGCGGCCAGCGCATTGGGCAGCACGAAGTTAGGGTTGACCGAGCCCAACTCGCCAAAGAACGGGATCGGCTCGGGCCGCGCGGCGCAAAGGTCGAACAGCGCCCGCCCCCCGGCCAAAGATCCGGTAAAGCCGACCGCCTTGATCAGCGGATGGGTGACGACCGCCTCGCCCACCTGGCGGTTGCCGCCCTGGATCAGGCTGAAGACACCCTTGGGTACGCCGGTTTTCTCGATGGCGGCCTTGATCGCCTCGGCGATGATCTCGCCGGTGCCCGGATGGGCGGAATGGCCCTTCACGACCACCGGGCATCCGGCGGCGAGTGCCGCGGCGGTGTCGCCCCCGGCGGTCGAAAAGGCCAGCGGGAAGTTCGAGGCGCCGAACACCGCAACCGGCCCGATGGGCCGCTGCATCAGGCGGATTTCCGGGCGGGGCAGCGGCTGGCGGTCGGGCAAGGCCACGTCCACGCGACGGTCCAGATACTCTCCCGACAGGATATGGCTGGCGAAGAGCCGCAGCTGGCCGACCGTGCGGCCACGTTCGCCCTGCATCCGGGCGACAGGCAGGCCCGATTCCTCATGCCCGATCTGGGTGATGGCCTCGGCCCGCGCCTCAATCTCGTCGGCGATGGCGTTCAGAAAGGCGGCGCGGGTTTCGCGAGACGCATAGCCATAGGTCCAGAAGGCTTCCTCGGCGGCCTGACAGGCGGCATCGACATGGGCGACGGTGCCGACGGCGAAGTCATGCGGCTGGCCCGAAGAGGGGCTGGATTTGAACGTGGTATCGCCTGCGACCCATTCACCTGCGATCAGGTGGCGGCCATGGGGGGTGAAGGTCATTGCTACTCTCCCTGAGCGGAATGCGTCGGGCGCAGGTTTGCGCCATTCGGGGGCGGGCGTCCACCCCTGACTTGTATATTTGGAGTATGCAGGGCGGATCCGCTTCGAGTGACGGCATATCCCGCGGCTGGCC
>JASGFG010000147.1:0-3474 GCA_047605605.1 Paracoccaceae bacterium
TCCGCCATCTGGGCGGGGGTCATGTGGTGGAACTCGATCCCGTGATCCTGCCGCGCCTTCCAGCCGGCGATGGAGGCGCGAAACTCCGCCTCGCTTTCATAGACCTGAAGGTTGCCCTTCTTGCGCAGCATGTCCGAGGTGCCGGTGGCCGCAAGAAATCCGTCCAGCTCGGCCTTGGCCAGATCCATCAGCGCGGTGATCGCCACGGTCGATTGAGCCACGCGGGCGGGCGAACAGGCGCGCCAGAACCGATACATCCACGGCGCGATCTTCAGCGCATAGGCCGGCGGCACGGTCAGCGGCCCCAGCGGGTCCAGCAGCCATTTCGGCGCCTTGCGCAGGATGCCGGGGCTGGCCAGCGGCAGGATGTCGGTAAAGGCAAAGGCCCCCGCATTCCCGGCCGAGGCGCCCGCCGCAGGCCCCTCGCGGTCCAGCACCGTGACGCGCAGGCCCCGCATCTGCAGGGCCAGTGCCGCGGAAAGCCCCACGACGCCTGCGCCGACCACGATCACCTCGCCACCCGCCCGATCCGCCATTACAGTCTCCAACGGCTTGAAACCTTGATGGCGATCTGCATACAAAAAGTATGCAGAATTGCAAGTGGCAGGAGGGACGGATGACAGAAGCCGTGCTGAAATACGAAGAGTTGACCGCGCTGGTGGGCGAGATCTTTCGCAAGGCGGGCATGGGGGCCTCGCAGGCCGCAGCCATGGCCGGAGTAATCGCTGCGGGTGAGCGCGACGGCGCGAAATCGCATGGCATCTATCGGATCGAAGGGTGCCTGCGCACGCTGAAGGCGGGCAATGCGGTGGCAGACGCCGTTCCGATGCTGGAGCCCGACGATGGCTCGGCCATCGTGCGGGTGGATGCGAAAAGCGGCTTCTCTCCGCCCGCCTTTGCCCTGGGCGCGCCGGTTCTGGCGGAAAAGGCCCGCCGTCTGGGCCTAGCCGCGATGGTCGTGAACGACTGCACCCATTTCTCCGCCCTCTGGCACGAGGTGGAGGCGGTGGCCGATTTCGGCCTGTCCAGCATCGCCATGTGCCCCAGCTATGCCACCGTCGCGCCCACGGGCGGGACGAAGCCGCTGCTGGGCACCAACCCCTTCGCCTTCGCTTGGCCGCGGCAGGGCAAACCGCCCTATGTCTTCGACTTTGCCACCTCGGTCGCCGCGCGGGGCGAGATCGAGCTGCACCGCCGCGCCGGCAAGCCGCTGCCCGAAGGCTGGGCGCTGGACAAGGACGGTCAACCTACCACCGACCCCGAGGCGGCACTGGCGGGCGCAATGCTGCCTTTCGGTGGTCACAAGGGATCGGCGATTTCCACCATGATCGAACTGCTGGCGGGGATCATGCTGGGCGACCTGACCAGCCAGGGCGCGCTGGACCGGCAGGGAGGATCGACCGCGGTCCTGCCGCAGCATGGCGAACTGGTGCTGGCCTTCAGCATCGACCGGTTTTCGGCCGGACGCCCCGGCAACCCCATGGCCCGGGCCGAGGACCTGTTCGCGGCCCTGGTCGGGCAGGGCGCGCGCCTGCCCTCGCAGCGCCGCTTCACCGCACGGGCAAAGGCCGCCTCGCAGGGCATCCTGCTGTCCGCCGCGGAAATGGAGCAGCTGTCGCGCCTGCGCGAACAGGGTCTGGACGCTGTCTGAAACGAAGAAAGGGGGCGCTCGCGCCCCCTCTTGCCTGAGGGCAATTCACCCCCTGAGGATATTTCCGCGAAGAGGATGAACACGAACGCCTTTGCCCTCATCCCCTTTGCGAAAATATCCTCGGGGGGTGAGGGCGCAGCCCGAGGGGGGCAGACAGCCCCCCTTCTTGCTTCCTGCCGGTCAGGCCGCGTATTTCAGCGCGGCGGGCGCTTTCGACCAGTCGGCATACCAGGCGTCGAACAGCGCCAGTTGCGCCTCGATGAAGCCCTTCTGGCTGGGCGAAAGCTCGTCGCTTTCGTTGAAGTGCAGCTTGTAGGCGGCATCGCCCTTGATCACCAGCATGTGCTTGAAGAACAGCACGAGGTCGGGGCCGGCATCGACCTTGGACAGCACCTGCATCGCGGTGTCGAGTTCATAGGCCAGGCGGCGCGCCTCGGCGTCGCCCTTGGCGGCGGCCTTGCAGAGCGCGGTCAGATGCAGCACTTCGCGCGGCAGCACGTTGCCGATGCCGGTGATCGCGCCGTCGGCGTTGCAGTTGACATAGCCGTGGAACACCGCCGTATCGACGCCGATCATCAGTTTGATCGCGTCGTCGCCCGAGGTGATCGCCTCGCCCGCATAGGACAGATCGTCAAACCCGCCGAATTCCTTGAAGCCGACCAGGTTCGGATGTTCGGCGCGGATCTGGAAGAACAGGTCCGCCTTGGTCGAGTAGCCGTAGTAGGGGCTGTTGTAGATCACGGCGGGCAGGTTTGGGGCGGCGGCGAGGATCGCCTTGAAATGCGCCTTCTGCGCCGCGACCACGGTGCCGCGCGACAGCAGCCGCGGAATGACCATCAGGCCATGCGCGCCGACCTTTTGCGCATGGGCGGCGATGGCGGCGGCGGTGGCGGTGTTGACCGCGCCGGTGCCGACGACGACCTTGATCCCCGCCTTCACCAGGCGTTCGACCCCTTCCATCCGCTGTTCATTGGTCAAGAGCGGCCAGTCGCCCATCGAGCCGCAATAGACCACGGCCGACATGCCAAGGGCGATCAGCTCTTTCGCCTTTTCGACCAGCTTGTCGAAATCGGGGCTGCGGTCCGCCTTGCAGGGCGTCATCAGGGCCGGGATCGTGCCCGAGAAAATGCTGGGGTTCATTTGCGCCTCCATCCTTGGCTTGGCCGAATCTGTTGTGGATGAGGTCACTATAGATCTTGTATTTTATTTGTCGACAAGAATTTCGGGCAGGCGGGAACTATTCGCCGAACCCGTGCGGGCCAGGTCAGAGCGGGATGTCCTGGCGCATGTCGCGGGCGATCATCTGCTGGATCTGGTGCACGATCTGGTCGGCATGATCCCGGGCGAGGCGGTCGCAAAGCGCCACGTCCCGCGCCTCGATCGCGGCGATGATCGCCTCGTGCTCGGTGATATAGGGGTGGGGCAGGCGGTTTTCGAAATTGGTGTAGTAATACATCCGCAGGATGCGGCGCCCCTCGTCCAGCAGGCGGGTGAAAAGGCCGGTGTAATAGGAATTTCGGCCCGCTTCGGCGATGGCGACGTGAAAGTCGCGGTTGCAGGCGATCATCGCCAGCGTGTCGCCCGAGTTCACGGCGCGGGCAAAGACCTCCTGGCTGGCGCGGATGTTCGCCATGTCGGCGGGCTTGTGGAATTCCGCCGCAAGCCGGGTGGTCACGCGATACATCAGCGTCAGCGCGTCGAAAAAGGCGTGCAGGTTCAGAAAGTCGATGTTCGACACCACGGTCGAGCGGTTGGGCAGCGTCGTCACCAGCCCTTCGCCCGCCAGCCGCACCAGCGCCTCGCGGATCGGCGTGCGCGACATC
>JASGFG010000148.1:0-3392 GCA_047605605.1 Paracoccaceae bacterium
TGGTGGATCTGGAGTTTCATGACGGCCCGGCCCCCGCCGACCCGATGCAGAAGCAGGCCGAGGTTCTGGAGGGGCTGGGGATGCCGCGGGCGATCAGGATGCGCCATGCCACCCCGCATTTCGCCCATGTGTTTTCCGGCGACGGCTATTCCTCGGGCTATTACAGCTACATGTGGTCCGAGGTGATGGATGCCGATGCGTTCGAGGCGTTCGAGGAAACCGGCGATGCGTTTGACCCCGAGACGGCGGCGCGGCTGGAGCGGTTCATCCTGTCGGCGGGCGGATCGGAGGAGGCGGAGGATCTGTATCGGCAGTTCCGCGGCCGGATGCCGGGGGTGGAGGCGCTGTTGAAGGGCCGGGGGCTTCTGGACGCGGCGTGACGGGGGCCGGCGGGGCAGGGGGGCCCTCGGACCCCCTCTTGGCCTGACGGCCAATTCACCCACCGAGGATATTTATGCAAAGAGGATGGGGGACGATTTTCGCTTGTTCCCCGTGTCGGCCGGGGGCATGTGCAGCGGATGGATCGAGCTTTCCTGAATGTCGAAACCTCTCTGACCGGGCGGCGGTGGGTCGGGCCAGCCGAGGCGGAGGTGCGTCTGGCCGAGGCGATGGGGCAGGCGACGCAATTGCCGGCGGCGCTGTGCCAGACGCTGGTGCGGCGTGGTGTGGCGGCCGAGGAGGCGGCGGGGTTTCTGGCACCCGCCTTGCGTGATCTGCTGCCCGATCCGCTGACGCTGCGCGATATGGGTGCGGCGGCGGCGCGGTTCCTCAAGGCGGTCAGGGGGCGCGAACGCATCGCGATCTTTGCCGATTATGATGTGGACGGGGGATCGTCTGCCGCGCTGCTGATCGTCTGGCTGCGGGCGATGGGGCGGGAGGCGACGCTTTATATCCCCGACCGCATCGACGAGGGCTATGGGCCGAACGAGCCCGCGATGGCCGATCTGGCGGCGCGGCATGACCTGATCGTCTGCGTCGATTGCGGCACGTTGAGCCATGGGCCGGTCGCGGCGGCCAGGGGCGCGGATGTGGTCATTCTGGACCACCACCTGGGGGCAGAGACGTTGCCCGCCGCGCTGGCCGTGGTGAACCCGAACCGGCAGGACGAGGACGGGGCGCTGGCGCATCTGTGTGCCGCCTCGGTCGTGTTCCTGATGCTGGTCGAGGCGAACCGGCAGTTGCGCGCGGAAGGGGTGCAGGGGCCGGATCTGATGGCGATGCTGGATCTGGTGGCGCTGGCCACGGTGGCGGATGTCGCGCCGCTGGTGGGTGTCAACCGGGCGCTGGTGCGGCAGGGGTTGAAGGTCATGGCGCGGCGCGACCGGCCGGGGCTGGCGGCGCTGGCCGATGTGGCGCGGATGGATCAGGCGCCGACGGCCTATGCGCTCGGGTTCCTGCTGGGGCCGCGGGTGAATGCCGGCGGGCGTATCGGGCGGGCGGATCTGGGCGCGCGGCTGCTGGCCACCGACGATCCGCGTCAGGCGGCGGAACTGGCCGCCGAGCTGGACCGGTTGAATACCGAGCGGCGCGAGATCGAAGCGCGGGTGCGCGACGAGGCGCTGGCCCAGGCCGAGGCGAGGGGCATTGAGGGCCCGCTGGTCTGGGCGGCGGGCGACGGCTGGCATCCCGGTGTCGTCGGCATCGTCGCTGCGCGGCTGAAGGAGGCGACGAACCGCCCTGCGGTGGTGATCGGCTTCGAGGGGGGAATCGGCAAGGGGTCGGCGCGGTCGGTCAGCGGTGTCGATCTGGGCGCAGCAGTGCATCGGCTGGCCGATGAGGGGCTGCTGATCCGCGGCGGCGGGCACCGGATGGCGGCTGGCCTGACCGTCGCACGCGAAATGCTGGACCCGGCGATGGAGCGGCTGTCGGGTCTGCTGGCCCGGCAGGGGACCGCACAGCAGGGGCCGCAGGAGTTGCGCCTGGACGGAATGCTTGCCGCACAGGCGGCGAGCGTCGCGCTGATTGAACAAATCGAACAAGCCGGACCATTCGGCGCCGCGGCGCCTGCGCCACGTTTTGCATTTTCCGATATGGCGGTGGTTTCGCGACGTATCGGCCAGAACCATCTGCGGCTGACGGCGACCGCGGTTGACGGCGCCCGGATCGAGGCGGTCGCCTTTGGCGCCCTGGACGGGCCGCTGGGTCCGGCGCTGGAAGATCCGGGTCATCGGCGGTTCCATCTGGCCGGGCGGCTGGAGGTCAATCACTGGGGCGGGCGGTCCAGGGCGCAGCTTCGGCTGGAGGATGCGGCGGAGGCGTGATTTTCCCTCTTGCGTGCGCGTGCGGCGGCCGTTAGACACCCGCCCACGCCGAAGCGTGGCCCGTTCGTCTATCGGTTAGGACACCAGGTTTTCAACCTGGGAAGAGGGGTTCGACTCCCCTACGGGCTGCCACGGTTTTCCCCCGACTTCTTCGTGACTTGCACGCTGCGCGCGGCTGTCTATGCTGGCCCGGCGCATTCGCCCCGAGGAGGTTTTCCCGTGTCTTTCCGTTCCGCTTTCGTCCTGTTCGGCGTGTTGGCCGCATCGCCCGCGCTGGCCGCGCCCTGTAGCGATACCTCGGCGCAATATGAGGCTTGGAAGCCCGTGATGGCGGCTGAGGCGCGGGACGAGGGTGTGGGCGACAAGGGCATCGCCGCGCTGATGTCCTCCAGCTATTCGCGGGCGACGATCGGCGCCGACCGGAACCAGAAAAGCTTCAAATACACCTTGCAGAAGTTCATGCAGGTGCGCGGGGCGGATGCCATCGTCGCGCAGGGGCGGTCGCGCAAGGCGAAGAACCCCGGCCTCTATGCCGCACTGGAACGGCAGTATGGCGTTCCGGCAGGGGTTCTTCTGGCGATTCACGGGATGGAGACGGGGTTCGGCAATTTCATGGGCGATACGAATGTCGTCTCGGCCATCGCCACGCTGACCTATGACTGCCGCCGATCGGATTTCTTTCGCCCGCATCTGATCGGGGCGCTGAAACTGGTGGATCACGGCTCGATCACGGCGAATACCGTGGGGGCCAAGCATGGCGAGCTGGGGCATACGCAGTTCCTGCCCGGCAACGCGCTGATCTATGGGGTGGACGGCAACGGCGACGGCCGGATCGACCTTTCCAATATGACGGATGCCCTGGCGACCACCGCCAACTACCTGCACCAGAAGGGCTGGCAACCGGGCCTGGGCTATCAGCCGGGCGAGCCGAACTTTGCGGTGATCGGCCAGTGGAATGCCGCCAGCGTGTATCAGCAGGCCATCGCCATCATGGGCGCAAAGATCGACCGTTGAGGGGCGTTTTCCCTCTTGCACCGGCGCGGCGGGGGGCCTAGATACCCGCCCACCGCAAGCGCGGCCCGTTCGTCTATCGGTTAGGACACCAGGTTTTCAACCTGGGAAGAGGGGTTC
>JASGFG010000149.1:0-3296 GCA_047605605.1 Paracoccaceae bacterium
GCGCCGATGGCCCGCAGGCGATAGCGCAGGTCGACCATGCCCTGCGTGCGGCCCGGCAGCCGTGCCTCGATGTCGTCGCGCTTGCCCGCAACGGCCCGCAGGCGGCGGTTGTCGATCACCAGCGCCCGGTGATCCACCGCCCGGCGCAGAACGGCGGCCAGTTCCTGCACGACGAAGGGTTTCTCGATGAAGTCATAGGCACCCTGCCGCATCGCCTCGACCGCCAGCTGCACCTCGGCATGGCCGGTGACAAGGATCACCGGGATCTCGGCGTCGATCTCGTGCAGCCGCGCCAGCAGGGTCATCCCGTCCATGCCGGGCATCCGTATGTCGCTGACCACCACGCCGTTGAAGGCAGGCCCGGCCAGGGCCAGCGCCTCCTCCGCCGCGGCCAGCGGTTCCACGGTGAACCCGGCAAGGTCCAACGCCTGGCCCGTGGACAGGCGCATCGCTTCGTCATCGTCGACCAGCAGGACGCGGGGGGCCGTCATGCGGCGGCCTCGGCCGGGTCGGCAGCGGGCAGGATCACGCAGAACTCGGCGCCGGGGGCGGCGTCGCGCACGGTGATCTCGCCACCGAAATCGCGCAGGATATTGGCGGAAATCGACAGGCCCAGGCCCAGACCCGCGCCCATGCCCTTGGTCGTGAAGAACGGATCGAAAATGCGCGCCGCGATGGCCGCCGGCACGCCCGGCCCCCGGTCGCGGATGCGGATGGCGATACGCTCGCCCTCCACCCGCGCGGTCAGAGTAATGCGCCGGTCGGCCAGCCCCTCGACCGCATCGGCGGCATTGGTGACAAGGTTGACCAGCACCTGCTGCAGCCGCGTGGCGCCTGCGCGCAGGGGCGGCAGGTCGGGCGGCACGTCCACCTCCAGCACCGCGGCGCTGGCCGCCAGACGCCCCGCGACGATCACCTGCGTTTCGGCCAGCAGGGGGGCCAGCGCCACCGCCCCCAGCCTTTCGTTCGGCTTGCGCGCGGCATTGCGCAGATGGCGGCCGATGGCGGTCATCCGGTCGATCAGCGTCAGGATCTGGCCGATGTTGTCGCGCGCCCGCGCGGTATCGCCCCGGTCGATCAGGATCGCCGCGCTGTCGGCATAATTGCGGGCGGCGGCAAGCGGCTGGTTGATCTCGTGGCTCAGCGTGGCCGACATCTGCCCAAGCGCGGCCAGCTTGCCCACCTGCACAAGGTTCGCCTGTGCGGCGCGCAATTCCACCTCGGTCGCGCGGCGTTCGGCGATTTCCTGTTCCAGATGGGTGTTCACGCGGGCCAGATCGGCGGTCCGCTCCTCGACCCGGCGTTCCAGATCGGCCTTGGCGCGGGTCTGGATCGCCAGCCGCTCCGCCACCCGCGCCCGGCGCTGCAAAAGAACCGTCGCGCCGAACCCCGCCACGCAGATCAGCAGGATCAGCGAAGCGGTCAGAATCCGCGCCTCGGCCCGCGGCCCGGCGCTGTCCATCAGCACATGCACCGTCCAGCCCGCCTGCGGCATCTCTTGCGAGGCGGCGACATATTCCCGCCCGCCCAGCCGGACCAGCGCCACCTCCTCGGCCATGGTCCGGGCATAGGCCAGCGGTTGCAGCGCGGCGTCGGAATAGCGGCGGCTGGCGGCGGTGCGGGCCAGCCGCTCCTCAGTCAGCGGATGGATGCCGCCGTAAAGCCAGCCGGGTTCGGACGACATGAACACGATTCCCTCGGGGTCGGTCACGAAGATGCGATATTCGTTGCCGCGCCAGCTTTCCTCGATCCGGTCGACGCCGATCTTGACGGCGATCACCCCGGCGATCCGCCCCGCCGGGTCGCGCACCGGGGCGGAAAAGTAATAGCCCCGCACGCCCGAGGTGGTGCCAAGCGCATAGAACCGCGCGGGCGCCCCGCCGATGGCATCGCTGAAATACGGCCGATAGCTGAAGTTCTGGCCGACGAAACTGTCGGGCCGGTCGTGGTTCGAGGCGGCGATGGTCTCGCCCGTGCGATCCATCAGATAGATGTCGGACGAGGCAAGATCGCCGTTCCGCGCGGCCAGCAGCGTGTCGATCGCCTGCCGCCGCACCGGATCGTCGGGCATTGCGGTCAGCAGCCGGATCGCATCCAGATCGGCCAGCAGTTGCGGCACAACCTCATACCGGGCCAGATCGCCCGCCAGCGCGTTGACCGTCAGGCGCAGCGCGGTTTCAGTGCGCGTCGCGGCGGCGGACAGCGCGTGCTGGGTCGACAGCTGCCCCGCGCGCCACAGCGCTAGTGCGATCAGCACCAGCGCCCCCACGATCATCCAGATGCGGCGCGACCTGCGGCCCACCTCTACCCCCCTGCTTTGCCGCACCAAGGTTCCGGGGTGCGGCGTGGGCCGTCAAGCGGCTTTCGTCAACTGCCGATCCGGCGATCCAGGTGGGTATAGCCGCCGTCGGGAAAGATCCACTGGCCGGTCGTATGCCCCGCGCGGTCGGACAGAAGGAATGCGCAGGTATCGGCAATCTCGCGCGCCGTGGTCATTCGCTGGCCAAGGGGAATGCGGGCGGTGATCTCGGCCAGTGCCGCCTCGGGGTCGGGCAGCGTATCCAGCCAGCGGCGGTAAAGCGGCGTCATCACCTCGGCCACGACGATGGCATTGACGCGGATGCCGTCGGGCAGGAACTCCACCGCCCATTCCCGCGTCAGGCCCAGTTGCGCGGCCTTGGCGGCGACATAGGCCGAGGTGCCCCCCTGCCCCGTCAGCGCGGTTTTGGAGCTGATGTTGACAATCGCCCCCCTTGCCCCGCGCAGGTCGTCGCGCAGCAGGTGGACCATGGTATAGTAATGCACAAGGTTCTGGTTCAGGCTGGCGCGAAAGGCATCCGCCCCCTTGTCCAGCCCCACGCCGTCATTGGCGCCGGCGTTGTTCACCAGCCCGTCGATCCGCCCGTGCCGCGTCCGCACCGCCGCCACCGCCGCGGCGCAGGCCGCATCGTCGGACAGTTCCGCCTGCACGAAATCCGCGCCCGTCTGCGCCAGCCAGGCCGCATCCGGCGCGCGGCGGGCGAGGATCACCGGCCGCGCGCCTTCCTCGGCCAGCACCTCGGTGATGCCCGCGCCGATGCCCGATCCCCCGCCGGTGACGATGACGACCTTGCCCTTCAGGTGCAGGTCCATCAGGCCCCCCGGAAGCGGTAGGTTTCAAGGCTTTCGGCCTTCATCTGGATGGAAAAGCCCGGCAGGGTCGGCGGCATGTAGGCGGCATTCCGGATCACGCAGGGATCAAGGAAATGCTCGTGCAGATGGTCGACATATTCGATCACCCGCCCCTCGCGCGTGCC
>JASGFG010000150.1:0-3214 GCA_047605605.1 Paracoccaceae bacterium
TCAGCAGATCCTCGGCCCGCTGGTTCATCGGGAACATGATGACCTCGCGGATGTTGGTAGTATCGGCCAGCAGCATCACCAGACGGTCGATCCCCGCCGCACAGCCGCCGTGGGGCGGCGCACCGTATTTGAACGCCTTGACCATGCCGCCGAACCGCTTGTCGACCTCGGCATTCGGGTAGCCGGCCAGTTCAAAGGCGCGATACATGATTTCCGGCTTGTGGTTGCGGATGCCGCCCGAAATCACCTCATAGCCGTTGCAAGCCAAGTCATACTGATAGGCGTAAACGCTCAGCGGATCGCCGTTCAGCGCCTCCAGCCCCCCCTGCGGCATCGAGAACGGGTTGTGGCTGAAGTCGATCTTGCCGTCGTCGGTTTTCTCATACATCGGGAAATCGACGATCCAGGCGAAGCGGAAGCTGTCCGTCTCGGTCAGCCCCAGTTCCCGCCCGATCTCGTTCCGCGCGCGCCCCGCGACCGATTCAAAGGTCTCCGCCTTGCCGCCCAGGAAGAAGACGGCGTCGCCCTCGCCCAGCCCCAGTTCGGTGCGGATCGCCTCGGTCCGCTCCGGCCCGAGCGCCTTGGCGATTGGGCCTGCGGCTTCGGTCGAGCCATCCTCGGCCTTGCGCCAGAAGATATAGCCCATCCCCGGCAGGCCTTCCTTCTGGGCAAAGGCGTTCATCCGGTCGGCGAACTTGCGGCTGCCGCCCGTCGGCGCGGGAATGGCGCGGACCTCGTTTCCGGCGGTTTCCAGAAGTTTCGCAAAGATCGCAAAGCCGGACTCGCGGAAATGGTCGGACACATCGGCCATCCTGATCGGGTTGCGCAGGTCGGGCTTGTCGCTACCATACCATTTCAAGGAATCGCGATAGGCGATCTTCGGCCAGTCGGAATAGACCTTTTTCCCCTGCCCGAATTCCTCGAACAGCCCCCGCAACACCGGCTGGACGGCGGCGAACACGTCGTCCTGGGTGACGAAGGACATCTCGATGTCGAGTTGATAGAAATCGGTCGGCGAACGGTCCGCGCGCGGGTCTTCATCGCGGAAACACGGCGCGATCTGGAAGTAGCGGTCGAACCCGGCCACCTGGATCAGCTGCTTGAACTGCTGCGGCGCCTGCGGCAGGGCATAGAACTTGCCCGGATGCAGGCGGCTGGGAACCAGAAAGTCGCGCGCCCCTTCCGGCGACGAGGCGGTGATGATCGGCGTCTGGAATTCGTTGAATCCCTGATCCCACATCTTCATCCGCAGCCACCGCACCACGTTCGACCGCAGGATCATGTTGTCATGCATCCCCTGCCGCCGCAGGTCGAGGAAGCGGTAGGTCAGGCGCGTTTCCTCGGGGTATTCCACCTCGCCGAACACCGGCAGGGGCAGTTCGCCCTCCACCGGACCTAGAACCTCGACCCCGGTGGCATAGACCTCGATCTCGCCCGTCGGGATCTTTGGGTTGACCAGCGCGGCATCGCGCGCCTTGACCCGCCCGTCGATGCGCACCACCCATTCGGCACGCACCTTTTCCAGCGCGGCAAAGGCGGGCGAGTCGCTGTCGGCCAGCACCTGCGTGATGCCGTAATGGTCGCGCAGATCGATGAACAGCACGCCCCCGTGATCTCGCACCCGGTGAACCCAGCCCGACAGGCGGATGGTCTCGCCCACGTTGGTCTTGTTCAGTTGCGCGCAGGTATGGCTGCGATAGGCGTGCATCATCGTCCCTTTCAGGCGGGCGTTATCGGTCCCGCCCGATACACCCCGCAGGGGCCGGGAAGTCAAGGCCCGGAACTTCGGCGGCAGCCCGCTTGCCGCCCGGCCCGCGCGCACCATATCCTTCCGCCAGCAGCCGCATTTCGCGCCTGCGCCCGGGGGAACAGATGGGTCACACGTTCAGCGGCCTGCACCACGTCACCGCCACCTGCGGATCGGCGCAGACGAACCACGCCTTCGTCACCGGCACCCTGGGGCAAAAGCTGGTCAAGCGCACGGTCAACTTCGACGCGCCGCGACTATATCACCTGTATTACGGCGACCGGATCGGCACGCCGGGCAGCGTGACGACATGGTTCGCCGACCCCGATGCCGCACCGGGCCAGACCGGCCCCGGCATGGCCAGCGCCCTGGCCTGGGAAACCGCGCCCGAAACGCTGACGCTATGGGCCGACCGCCTGCCCCAGGCCCGGCGCGAGGACCGCTTCGGCCTGCCGGTGCTGCGGGCGCAGGACCCCGACGGGCTGGCGGTGGAACTGGTCGCCACCCCCGGCGCGCCGGAAATCCCGGTGCGGCTGCATTCGGTGACGCTGTGGGTCGCGGATCCGCTGCCGACCGCCCGTTTCCTGACCGGGGTGCTGGGCCTGACCGAAACCGGGGGCGAGGGGCATGGCTTCGACGAACGCCGCCGCTTTGCCATCGGCGACAGCGGGCAATACATCGACCTGCTGGACGCGCCCGCCAACGGCGCGGGGCGCGGCGGCGCGGGCACCATCCACCACATCGCCTTTCGCGCCGAAAGCGCGGATGAACAGATGGAATGGGCCGACCGGCTCGCCTCGGCCGGGCTGGAACCGACCGAGGTGCGCGACCGCAGCTATTTCCGCTCGATCTACTTCCGCGAACCCGGCGGCTGCCTGTTCGAGATCGCGACCGACGGCCCCGGCTTTACCGTGGACGAACCCGTGGGCCGCCTGGGCGAGGGGCTGATGCTGCCCCTGCACCACGCCTCGCTGCGGCGCGAGCTTGAGGAAAGCCTGCCGCCCCTGACAGCCTGATCCCCCATCCTCTTTGCATAAATATCCTCGGGGGGTGAATTGGCCGGAACGGCCAAGAGGGAGGCAGACAGCCCCCTTCCCCGCCCGCCGTTCAGACCGCCTTTGCCAGCACGCCCGCCAGATCGGTCCGTTCCCAGGAAAACCCGCCATCCCCGGTGGGTTGCCGCCCGAAATGGCCATAGGCGGCGGTGCGGGCATAGATCGGCCGGTTCAGCCCCAGATGGGTGCGGATGCCACGCGGCGTCAGGTCCATGACGCGCGGGATCGCCGCCTCGATCAACGCCTCGTCCACCTGACCCGTGCCATGCGTATCGACATAGATCGACAGCGGCGCCGCCACGCCGATGGCATAGGACAGTTGCAGGGTGCAGCGGTCGGCCAGCCCCGCCGCCACCACGTTCTTGGCCAGATAGCGCGCGGCATAGGCGGCCGAACGGTCCACCTTGGTCGG
>JASGFG010000151.1:0-3193 GCA_047605605.1 Paracoccaceae bacterium
CTGATAGCTGGTGGGAACAAAGCGGAACCCGTCGCCCTGCGGTTCGGCATAGCCGACCGAGGGGAAGGGCATGTGATAGCCGGCAAAGGGAATCCGGTCGGCCGCGATCAGGCCGAACAGCTTTTTCCGCGTCGCCGCTGCCTGCGCCTTGTCGGCGTCGAACCGCACCTCCCAATCGGGTTTCTGCAAGGACCAGACATAATGGTTGGCGGTATCGGCGGTCAGCATCAGCCGCGCCTCGCCGCTTTCCAGATGATAGGCCATGTGGCCGGGAGTATGGCCGGGGGCCAGCATCGCGGTGATGCCGGGCGCGGCCTCGCCCCCGTCGTCAAGGAAGGTCATCTTTTCGTTCAAGGGCTTGACCGACTTGTCGAACCCTTCGTTTCCGGCCGTGGACCAGAAATTGTGCTCGATCGTGCCGGTCACATAGCGGGCATAGGGAAAGGTCGGCCCCGCCTCGCCCATCAGCCCGCCGATATGGTCGCCATGCATATGGGTCAGCACCACGATGTCGATCTGGTCGGGCGTCACCCCGGCGGCGGCAAGTGCGGCGGTGATGCCCGCGGGGTTCAGCCCCGTGTCGAACAGGACCAGATCGTCGCCCGTATTGACCAGCACGGGGGTGAAGAAGTTGCGCGACTTGTCCACCGGCAGGAAATTCGCCCTGGACAGCGCCGCAAATTCTTCGGGCGTGGCATTGGTGCCAAAGGTTTCCTGCGGCTTTTCCAGCAGGCGCGATCCGGCCAGCAGCGTCGTCACCTCGAACGCGCCAAGGCGAAAGCGGTTGAAGGCGGGCTGGCCGATCCCCTGCATCGGCGCCTCGGCGCGGGCGGCGCGAGGCCGGGCGGCCGCGGCCAGGGGCAGCGCCGCCGCGGAAAGCAGCGCATGGCGGCGAGAGAGGCAGGGCGTGATCGACATGCGATGTCTCCTTGTTCATGGCCGGATGAAATCCTGTTCGCGTGCCGAAGGATAGCGCGCAGCGAAGCCTCGGCCAGATCAAAAGCTGGTTATGCCGCCGGTCTTTTGCCGCCGATCATTCCCACCAGCGGTCGATGGCGGCGATCTGTTCGTCCGTCCAGCCGAAGTGATGGGCCAGTTCATGGACGAGGACATGGCCCACCAGATCGCCAAGCGCCACATCGCCCCGCGCCACCCATTCGTCCAGGATTGCGCGGCGGAACAGCCAGATCGTGTCGGGGCGCGTCGGCTGGTCCATCACCGATTTTTCCGTCAGCGGGATGCCGTCGTATAGCCCCGTCAGCTCGAACGGATCGTCGATGTCCATCTCGTGCAGGATGTCGTCGGGGGCCAGATCCTCGACCCGCAGCAGCACCCCGGCTGCGGCCGCGGCAAAGGGGGCGGGCAGGGCGGCGATGGCCTGCCGGGCCAGCGTTTCGATCAGGGTCAGGTCGGGGGCATGGGCGGCGGCGGGCGTTTCGATCATGGGGCGCAGCCTATCGCGGGGCCGGGGCCGGCGAAAGGGGCGGCGAAACTGGACATTTGTCTGCCCCTGTGACAGGGAGGCGCATCGCCGTTCCTCGCATCCGCGGGGATGAACCGCGGCCATATTCCGGAACCGTCATGACCACCATCACCCGATTTGCCCCTTCGCCCACCGGCTATATCCATGTCGGCAACCTGCGCACCGCGCTGATGAACTGGCTGATCGCGCGGCAGCAGGGCGGCACATTCATCCTGCGGATCGACGACACCGATCAGGAGCGGTCGAAACAGGAATATGTCGACGCGCTGAAGGCCGATCTGGACTGGCTGGGCCTGACCTGGGACCGCGAGGAACGCCAGTCTCTGCGGCTGGACCGTTACCGCGAGGCGGCCGAGGATCTGAAGCGCGCGGGCCGGTTCTACGAATGCTTTGAATCGCCGGTCGAACTGGACCTGAAGCGCAAGAAACAGCTGAACATGGGCAAGCCGCCGGTCTATGACCGCGCCGCCCTGTCGCTGACCGAGGCGGAGCGGGAGAAATTCCGCGCCGAGGGGCGCGAAGGCTACTGGCGCTTCCGTCTGGATCTGGAGCGGATCGAGTGGACCGACGGTATCCTTGGGCCCATTTCCATCGACGCAGCGTCGGTCTCGGATCCTGTGCTGATCAAGGCATCGGGGCAGGTGCTGTATACCTTTGCCTCGTCGGTCGATGACGTGGACATGGGGGTGACGAACATCGTCCGCGGGGCGGACCATGTGACCAACACCGCGACGCAGATCCAGATCATGAAGGCCATGGGCGGCACTCCGCCGCAATTCGCGCACCATTCGCTGCTGTCCGGCCCGCAGGGCGAAGAGCTGTCGAAACGTCTGGGCGCGCTGTCCCTGCGCGACCTGCGCGCGCAGGGGGTGGAGCCGATGGCGCTCTTGTCGCTGATGGCGCGGCTGGGGTCGTCGAAGCCGGTTGAACTGGCCCATTCGATGCAGGATCTGATCGACGGGTTCGATGTCGGCTCATTCGGCGCGGCACCGACCAAGTTCGATGCCGAGGATCTGTTCCCGCTGACCCGCGCCTATGTGCAGTCGCTGCCCTATGACGCGGTGCGGGCCCGGATCGCGGCGCTTGGCGTGCCCGCCGACAAGGCCGAGGCCTTCTGGCGCGTGGCCAAGGACAACATCACCGTGCTGGCCGATCTGGACGGCTGGTGGAAGCTGGTGTCCGAAGGCGCCGATCCGGTGATCGAGCCGGAGGATGCCGATTTTGTCGCCCAGGCGCTGGCGCTGTTGCCCGAGGGGCCGTTCACCCCTGCCACCTGGGGCGAGTGGACTGCGGCGGTGAAAGAGGCGACGGGGCGCAAGGGCAAGGGGCTGTTCATGCCGCTGCGAAAGGCGCTGACCGGACAGGCGCATGGGCCGGACATGGGCGATCTGCTGCCGCTGTTGCAGGTGATCCGCGCCAAGGGTTGAGGGTTTCGCGCGGGTGGAAAGGGCCGGGGGCCAGCCCCCGGACCCCCGGGATATTTGGGTCCAGAAAGAGGGGGCGGGGCAGGATTGGCTCTGCCCCCTTTGCTTTTGCGGGGCGGCGGGTTTGTCGCTTTTGCCGGTAGATGCGTCGATTTCGATTTTTCCTCTTGCCGGACGGCGGCGCGGCGGGCTAACCAAGTCGTGTCAGGATCGGGAGAATCCGGGGGGAAACCCACGGTGCCGAAGGAGCAACCGCCCCGGTAAACTCTCAGGCGCAAGGGACCGT
>JASGFG010000152.1:0-3162 GCA_047605605.1 Paracoccaceae bacterium
AGATCGCGGTCGCAGTTGGAACCGGGAAAGGTGACGACGGCGGCTTTCATGGGCTGATGCCTTTCGCGCAGGGGGGGATGGCGGCGGTTTAGCGCAAACCTGCCGACGAGGCCAGTCCCCGGCTGCGTCTTTTCGACCCGGCGAACGCCTGCGGCGACAAAGGGGCCGCCCTGCCCGGACCGACAAATCTTTTCAAAAAGATTTGCCTAATTCCTTTGAAGGAATTTGCGCCCGGCGGCTCAGACGATCTCGACCCGATAGCTTTCGATCACGGTGTTCGCCAGCAGCTTTTCGCACATGGCCCTGACCTCGGCCTCGGCCGCCGCCTTGTCGGTTGCGGCAAGGTCCAGTTCGATCAGCTTGCCCTGGCGGACGCCGTTCACGCCCCGAAAGCCAAGGGTCGAGAGCGCATGTTTCACCGCCTCACCCTGCGGATCGAGGACGCCTTGTTTCAGCATGACGGTCACGCGGGCTTTCATCGGCTTTCTCCTGGGTTCCGGCGGGTGGGCGACGCATAGCGCCCCCTGCCCCGCCGGGCAAGGTCAGTTGATCAGCGTGGGCTTGACCGGATGCGTCACGTTCGAGGGCAGCACGCCAAGCCGCCGCGCCAGTTCGGTATAGACATCGCCCGCGATGTCGCGCGGGGTCGTGCCCTCGCGCTCGGTCACGCCGTCGGGGGTGCGCATGTCCCACAACCGGCAGCTGTCGGGGCTGATCTCGTCGGCGACGATCAGGCGCATGAAATCGCCATCCCAGATCCGGCCGACCTCGATGCGGAAATCGGCCAGGCGGATGCCGACGCCCATCATCACCCCCGACAGGAAGTCGTTGACCCGCAGCGCCAGCGCCACGATGTCGTCCAGATCCTGCTGGTTGGCCCAGTTGAAGGCGATGATATGTTCCTCGGCCACCAGGGGGGAATTCAGCCGCTCGTCCTTGTAATAGTATTCCACGATGGGGCGCGGCAGCGCCGTGCCCTCGGGGATGCCGAGGCGCTGCGACAGCTCGCCTGCGGCAAAGTTGCGCACCACCACCTCCAGCGGGATGATTTCGGCCATGCGGACCAGCTGTTCGCGCATGTTCAGGCGGCGGATGAAATGCGTCGGCACCCCGATGCCGTTCAGGCCGGACATGAAGAATTCCGACAGCCGGTTGTTCAGCACGCCCTTGCCTTCCACCGCGACGGGGGCGGTGGTGGTGGGCGTCGGCGCCCCGTCATCCTTGAAATACTGGATCAGGGTTCCCGGCTCGGGGCCTTCGTAGAGGATCTTCGCCTTGCCCTCGTAGACCTTCTTGCGACGTGCCATGCGTTCTTTCCGATAGCCAATGACGAACGGGGGGCCACGACCGTCCGGCCGCGCCCCCGTTGGCGTCGTTCCACATGGCCTATATGCCAAGCCGCGCCCCGTCGCAAGCGGCAGGGCCGCGCTTCCCCTTGCGGCACGAGCGCGGGGCGGGCATATGGAATGGAACGACACCCTTTGCAGAGGCCGCCCGATGACCACCTTCGACGACCGCGAAAATGCCTTCGAGAACAAGTTCGCCCATGACGCGGAAATGCAGTTCAGGGCCGAGGCCCGCCGCAACAAGCTGGCCGGGCTGTGGGCCGCGGGCCTGCTGGGCAAATCCGGGGACGAGGCGGCGGCCTATGCGATGGAGGTCGTGACCGCCGATTTCGAGGAAGCCGGGATCGAGGATGTGGTGCGCAAGATTTCCGGCGATCTGGTCGGCAAGGCGACGGCCGACGAGGTGCGGGCCAAGCTGGTGGAGCTGCTGCCCGTCGCCAAGACGCAGCTGATGGACGAGATCTGAGGCGAGGGTCCGCAGATCCGAACCTTCGGGCCTGCGCGCCCCCCCGGCCGGCCCCGGAGGGGTTTTGCACCCCTCCGGACCTCCCCGCAGGATATTTGGGTCCAGAAAGAGGGGGCAAGGAAAGGATCTGGTGGCCGCGCCGCAGGGCCTGTCGCCAAGGGTTCTTGCCGAAAGGGCCGGTCCGCCGTGCGGAGCGGCCTTTTTTCTTGCCGGGGCGGCGCCATATGGGAATTGCCCCGCGCCGCGGCGCGTGGCACGACAGGCGAAACTCCGGTGAGGTGCCCCATGGCCGACGATCTTCTTTCCCGCCTTCTGACGGAACGCGACTGGCTGATGGCCGATGGCGCGACGGGGACGAACCTGTTCAACATGGGCCTGTCCTCGGGCGAGCCTCCCGAGATGTGGAACATCGACCATCCCGACAACATCCGCAAACTGTATCGCGGTGCGGTGGATGCCGGGTCGGATATCTTCCTGACCAACTCGTTCGGCGGCAATGCCGCGCGGCTGAAGCTGCACGGGGCGCAGGGCCGCGTGCGCGAGCTGAACCGCGTGGCCGCGAGCCTGGGGCGCGAGATCGCCGATGCCGCCGGGCGCCCGGTGGTCGTGGCCGGATCGGTCGGTCCAACGGGCGAGATCTTTGAACCCATGGGCACCCTGACCCATTCCGCCGCGGTCGAGATGTTCCACGAACAGGCCGAAGGGTTGAAGGAGGGCGGCGCGGACGTCCTGTGGATCGAGACGATTTCCGCCCCCGAGGAATACCGCGCCGCGGCCGAGGCGGCGGCGCTGGCCGGGATGCCTTGGGTCGGCACGATGAGTTTTGACACCGCCGGGCGGACGATGATGGGCGTGACCTCGGCCTCGTTGGCGGAGCTGGTGGAAAAGCTGCCGAACCAGCCGCTGGCCTTTGGCGCGAATTGCGGCGTCGGCGCGTCGGACCTGCTGCGCACGGTGCTGGGTTTTTCGGCCGCCGGGACCGACCGGCCGGTGGTGGCCAAGGGCAATGCCGGCATCCCGAAATATCACGACGGCCATATCCACTATGACGGCACGCCCGAGTTGATGGCGGAATATGCGGTGCTGGCTCGCGACGCCGGGGTGCGGATCATCGGCGGCTGCTGCGGCACCATGCCCGAGCATCTGGCCGCCATGCGCCGCGCGCTGGAGGAAACACCCAAAGGCCCCCGCCCGACGCTGGAGGTGATCAGCGGCAAGCTGGGCGCCTTCTCCTCGGCCTCGGACGGGACGGATGGCGAAGGTCCGGCCCGGCGCGAACGGCGGCGGCGGGGCTGAGCGGCGGGGTTTCCGCGCAGCCCGATCTTTGCGGGGCGGGGCTTGTCCCGGCCC
>JASGFG010000153.1:0-3059 GCA_047605605.1 Paracoccaceae bacterium
TCGGCCATCACCTCTTCCAGCGCGCGGACCGACTTCTCGCGGCCCACGAACAGCGGCACGATCATGTGGGGGAAGACCACGATGTCGCGCAGCGGAAGCACGGGATAGCTGAGGCTGAGTTCTTCGTTCATCTGGTTTCCTTGTCTGGCAGAAGGGCGCTGGTCCCGATGATCGGCAACCGTTGGCCCTTCCCTTGATGCCCGTTCGCCGGGCTTTCGCATATCTGGTGCATCGGGGCGCGGCTTTCAACCGTCTCGTCCCCGCATCGTTACACGGGTGTTACCAGCATTTTGCGTTTCCCCGCGGCGGCAGGCAATGGCAAAAGCGCGGGGAAAGCCGTCGCCCCCCGCGCCAGTCCGTTTCCCGGATGGCGACCCTCAGCCCCCAAGCTCCGGGTAATCGGTATAGCCCGCGGCCCCGCCCCCATAGACATTCTCGGTCGGAAGCGGGTTCAGCGCGGCGTCCGTGGCCAGTCGCTCCGCCAGGTCGGGGTTGGAGATGTAAAGCCGTCCGAAGGCCACCGCATCGACGGCGCCGCTGTCCACGGCGGCAATCGCGGTCTGGCGGGTATAGCCGTTGTTGCCGATCCACACGCCCTTGAACCTTTTGCGCAGCGCCGCCATCCCTTCGGCCGGAAAGTCGCGCGGGCCGCCGGTCTGCCCCTCGATCACATGCAGGAAGGCCAGGTTCTGCGTGTTCAGGAAATCGACCACCGCACTGAACAGCGCCAGAGTGTCGCTGTCGATGCCCACGTCATTGGCGTTCGACCAGGGCGAAAGGCGGATGCCGGTGCGCGCGGCACCGATCTCGCCCGCGACGGCGGCCACCACCTCGCGCAGGAACCGGGTGCGGTTCTCGATGCTGCCGCCATAGGCATCGGTGCGCCTGTTGGTGGTATCGCGCAGGAACTGGTCGATCAGATAGCCATTGGCGGAATGGATCTCGACCCCGTCGAACCCGGCCTCGATCGCATTGCGCGCGGCATGGCGATAGTCCTGAACCGTCGCGGCGATTTCCTCGACCGTCATCGCCCGCGGCTCTCCCAGGGGGATATATTCGCCGCCGACAAAGGTCTTGCCATTGGCCCGGATGGCCGAGGGCGCCAGAGGCGCCCGCCCGCCCAGCAGATCGGGATGGCTGATGCGGCCCACATGCCAAAGCTGCACCACAATCTTGCCGCCCGCCGCATGAACCGCATCCGTGACCTTGCGCCAGGCCGCGACCTGTTCGGCGGAATGGATGCCGGGCGTATCCATATAGCCCTGCCCCATCGGCGAAATCTGCGTGCCTTCGTTGACGATCAGGCCGGCGCCCGCCCTCTGGCGATAGTATTCGACATGCAGCGGCCCCGGCACCAGCCCGACCGCGCGGCTGCGGGTCAGCGGCGCCATGACGACGCGGTTCTTCATGGCGATTGCGCCCGCCTGCAACGGGGTGAACAGCTTTTCGGTCATGGCTCGCTTTCCTGAAATTGGCCCCCCAACCTATGCAGCCTTTCTGCAGGCGCAAGGTCCGCGACCCGGCAATCCGGCCATGCCGCAGGCGCAAAGCCCACGCCTGCACGCCGAAACCCCCTGCCCCCTCTTTCTGGACCCAAATATCCTGCGGGGAGGTCCGGAGGGGTGCAAAACCCCTCCGGGGCCGGCCACAGGGCAGCCCGGCCTAAAGCGGCTCGATATCCCCCGCGGCGCGGGCCGTATGGAACCCGGCCACGAACCCCGCCAGATCCCCCGCCGCAATTGCATCGCGCAGGCCCTGCATCAGATCCTGATAATAATGCAGGTTGTGCCAGGTCAGCAGCATAGAGCTGATGATTTCCTGCGCCTTGTAGACATGGTGCAGATAGGCCCGGCTGTAGTTCCGGCAGGCCGGACAGCCACAGCTTTCGTCCAGCGGGCGCGGGTCGTCCTGGTGCCGCGCGTTCTTGATGTTGACCTGCCCGCCCCGCGTCCAGGCCTGGCCGGTGCGGCCCGACCGGCTGGGCAGCACACAATCCATCATGTCGATGCCGCGTTCGACCGCGCCGACGATGTCGTCGGGCTTGCCCACCCCCATCAGATAGCGGGGCTTGTCCTCGGGCAACATGCCGGGGGCATAGTCCAGCACGCCGAACATCGCCTCCTGCCCCTCGCCCACGGCCAGCCCGCCGACGGCATAGCCGTCAAAGCCGATGTCGCGCAGCGCCGCGGCGCTTTCTTCGCGCAATTCGCGGGTCACGCCGCCCTGCTGGATGCCGAACAGCGCGTGCCCCGGCCGGTCGCCGAACGCATCGCGGCTGCGCTGTGCCCACCGCATCGACAGCTGCATCGACCGCGCCACCGTCGCCTCGTCCGCGGGCAGGGCGGGGCATTCATCGAAACACATCACGATGTCGGACCCCAGCAGCCGCTGGATCTCCATGCTGCGTTCGGGCGACAGCATGTGCTTCGATCCGTCGACATGGCTGGAAAAGCGCACGCCTTCCTCGGTCAGCTTGCGCAGGCCCGACAGGCTCATCACCTGGAACCCGCCGGAATCGGTCAGGATCGGGCGGTCCCAGTTCATGAACCGGTGCAGCCCGCCCAGCCGGGCGATCCGCTCGGCCCCGGGACGCAGCATCAGGTGATAGGTGTTGCCCAGCAGGATATCGGCCCCGGTGGCGCGCACGCTTTCGGGCAGCATCGCCTTCACCGTCGCCGCCGTGCCCACCGGCATGAAGGCCGGCGTGCGGATCTCGCCCCGCGGCGTATGGATCACGCCGGTGCGGGCGCGACCGTCGGTTGCGCCGATTTCAAAGCGAAAACCCATGGCCACCCTCCTGTCCTTGAACTTTCGGTTCATGGGCGAAAGGCGGGCCATTGTCGAGAGGCCGGTGGAAAGCACGCCGCTCTGCCGGAAAACGGGCGTTTCCCCCCCGTGATTTTCCACCGTGCTACCCTAGATTTCCTTTCCGCCGGATCGAAAGGATGCCCGATGAAACACCCCTTTACCAAAGCGCTGCTTGTGCTGGCCTGTCTGATGACGCCGCCCGCCGCCATCGCCGAAGCCCCGCGGCCGCCAAAGCAGGATTGCCGCGTGGG
>JASGFG010000154.1:0-3003 GCA_047605605.1 Paracoccaceae bacterium
CGGCGCAAGGCGGGCCGGTTCCCGCTGGCATCCCCGCCACGGCTGGGGCATGAAAGCGGCCGGGGCCGGAAGGGGGCAGGCGATGGATACGGCGGCACTGGCGGCAGGGGTCATCGGCGGCGACAGGCGGGCGCTGGCGCGGGCGATCACCCTGGTGGAAAGCGGGCGGGCCGACCATCGGGCGCAGGCGCTGGACCTGATCGCCACGGTGCGCGCCAGCGGGTGTCAGGCGCTGCGGATCGGCCTGTCGGGCACGCCGGGCGTCGGGAAATCCACCTTCATCGAGGCGTTCGGGATGATGCTGACCGCCCGCGGCCTGCGGGTTGCGGTGCTGGCGGTCGATCCGTCCTCGGCCCGGTCGGGCGGCTCGATCCTGGGGGACAAGACCCGGATGGAACGGCTGAGCCGCGATCCGCGCGCCTTCATCCGCCCCTCGCCCAGCCAGGCGCAGATGGGCGGCGTCGCCCGCCGCACGCGCGAGGCTGTGGCGTTGTGCGAAGCCGCCGGCTTCGACGTGGTGCTGATCGAAACGGTGGGGGTCGGCCAGTCGGAAACCGTCGTCGCCGAATTGTGCGACCTGTTCGTGCTGCTGCTGGCCCCGGCAGGGGGCGACGAATTGCAGGGCGTCAAACGTGGCATCATGGAAATGGCCGACCTCATCCTTGTCAACAAGGCCGACGGCGATCTGAAACCCGCGGCGATGCGGACGGTGGCCGACTATGCCGGGGCGCTGCGCCTGCTGCGCAAGCGGGCGCAGGACCCCGAGGGTTTTCCCCGGGCCATGCCCGTTTCGGCAATCGGCGAGGAGGGTCTGGATGCCGCATGGACCACCATGCAGGAGCTGACGGGCTGGCGGCGCGACCACGGCCATTTCACCGCCCGCCGCGCCGATCAGGCCCGATACTGGTTCGATCAGGAGGTGCGGCAGGGCTTGCTGTCGGTGCTGGGCAGCCCCGCCCTTCGCCTTCGGATGGACGAACTGGGCCGTGCGGTGGCCGAGGGCCGGATCTCGCCCGAGGCGGCGGCGGGGCAGGTTCTGGCAGACCTGGGCGACGGGGCGGCGGGCGCGCCCTTGCGCCCCTGATCCGGCGGGGTGGGCGTTGTCGCCGCCGTCCATCCGGGCCAGGCGGTGAATCGCTTGACGCCGGGCGGGAACGGGGGTATCTGCCCGCAATCGAATTCGGTCCCGCCTCGTCTCGCGGGGGCCAATTGTTTTGACTTCGACGCCCCGCGCGTCTGGAAACGCAAGGAAAGAAACGATGTCGCGCGTCTGCGAACTGACGGGCAAAGGCCCGATGACCGGCAACACGATCAGCCACGCGAACAACAAGTCGCGTCGCCGTTTTCTGCCGAACCTGAACGAAGTGACCCTGATCTCGGACGTTCTGGGCCAGTCCTTCAAGCTGCGCGTTTCGGCCGCCGGCCTGCGCTCGGTCGACCATCGCGGCGGGCTGGATGCCTATCTCGCGAAAGCCAAGGATGACGAGCTTTCGGACAAGGCCCTGAAAATCAAGAAAGAGATCGCGAAAGTCCAGGCCGCGGCCTGATCGCTTTCCCCGATTGCCGGGATGCAGCCCCGTCCGCAAGGACGGGGCCTTTCCTTTTCGCGCCCCCGAGAGGGAAAAGCCGCGCAAGGGGGGCGCCCCTGTCCGGCTCCGGCACCTGCACGCCGAAAGGCGCCCTTTGGCCGGCCACCGCACCACCCCTCATCCGTCCGGGCGCGCAGCGATCGCGATGAGACCTGACCTGCATCGGGCGAGGAACGGGCGGGTTTCCGTCGGCCGTCTGCCGCGGCCCTGCCCCCGGCAATCTGCGTGCTTTCCTTCCCGCGGGTTTTCCTGTATGTGCCCGGCGCATCTGTGATGTGACGCCCTTGGCCCCGGGCGCATGCGTAAGGATCTGGGGCGGCGGCAATGGGGCCGCCAGACATCGAGGGACCGGCAGGGGCCGGGACGCCCTCAGAGGAAACCGAATGTTCCATGTGACAAAGAAATCCATCCAGTGGGGCAATGACACGCTCACGCTGGAAACGGGGAAAGTTGCCCGTCAGGCCGACGGCTCGGTCATCGCCACCTTGGGCGAAACCAGCGTCATGGCCAACGTGACCTTCGCCAAAGAGGCGAAGCCGGGTCAGGACTTCTTCCCCCTGACCGTGCATTATCAGGAAAAATACTATGCCGCGGGGAAAATCCCCGGCGGCTTCTTCAAGCGTGAAGCCCGCCCGTCCGAGAAAGAGACGCTGACCTCGCGCCTGATCGACCGTCCCTGCCGCCCGCTGTTCGTGTCGGGCTTCAAGAACGAAGTGCTGGTGATGGCGACCGTGCTGTCGCACGATCTGGTCAACGATCCCGATATCGTGGCGATGATCGCCGCCTCGGCCGCGCTGACCATCTCGGGCGTGCCGTTCATGGGGCCGATCGGGGCCGCGCGCGTTGGCTTCTCGAACGGGCAGTATGTGCTGAACCCGTCGGTCGACGACATGCACAACCTGCGCAACAACCCCGAACAGCGTCTGGATCTGGTCATCGCCGGCACGAAAGACGCCGTGATGATGGTCGAATCCGAAGCCTACGAGCTGACCGAAGAGGAAATGCTGGGCGCGGTGAAGTTCGGGCACGAGGCGATGCAGCCGGTGATCGACCTGATCATCGACTTTGCCGAACTGTCGGCCAAGGAACCCTTCGACTTTGCCCCGCCGGATTACGCGGCGCTTTACGCCAAGGTCAAGGCGGCGGGCGAGGCGCAGATGCGCGCGGCCTTTGCCATCAAGGACAAACAGGACCGCGTGAACGCCATCGACGCGGCGCGCGATGCGGTCAAGGCGACGCTGAGCGAAGACGAGCTGAAGGACATCAACCTCAGCTCGGCTTTCAAGAAACTGGAAAGCTCGATCCTGCGCGGCGATGTGATCAACGGCGGCGCGCGCATCGACGGGCGCAACAACACCACCGTGCGGCCCATCGTGTCGGAAACCGGCATCCTGCCGCGGACCCACGGCTCGGC
>JASGFG010000155.1:0-2985 GCA_047605605.1 Paracoccaceae bacterium
CGGCGCAGGAAGGATTCGAAGGCCTCCTGCTCTTCTTCCAGCCGGCGCAGGGTGTCGGCCTTGTAGGCGTCGAAGGCGGCATTGCCGCTGGGGCGGGCGGCCGCGCGCAGGCTGTCCATGCGGGCGCGGAACTCCTCGCGGCGGTCGGCGCCAAAGGCGTGGCGGTTGTGACGGCAGGCGAACATGCGTTTGCTCCAGATCATGTAGGCAAGGATGGCCAGGCCCACGGGCCAGGCGAAAACAAAGGCCAGGATCATCGTGGCGATCCAGGCGCCCCGGCCGCGCGCATCCAGAAACCCGGTCGCGCGGCGGAAGGCGCCAGAGATCCCGCCATAGGATAGGGCGGGCGAGGCAGTGGTCATGGGCGGTCCCCCTGTTGCATGTGAATGTCTTTCACATGGCCCAAGATGCGCATCGCCGCCCCGGCAATCAAGGGGCATGTTACGAATATTTACATCCGCGCGATCTTTCGCCGGCTCTCGCCCCCGATGCCCGTCCTTCCGGTCCAGATAGCCCGATGCGGGCCGGGGCACCCCTGCGCCTGCATGGTCCGCGCCGCGTCAGGCTGTGAAATCCGCCACTTCCGCCCCCGTCACCTGCACCAGCACGCGAGGGTCCACCGGAAAGATGTGCCGCGGCGTCCCCGCCGCCGCCCAGATCACGGCGAAATCCAGCAGCCGCGGGTCGAACCGGATCGGCAGCGGGGTCAGATGCCCCAGCGGCGACACGCCACCGATGGCAAACCCCGTCACCTCGCGCACGCGGTTGGCATCGGCCCGCCCCAGGGTCTCGCCCGCCAGGGCCGAGGCCTTGGCCAGGTCGACCTGCGCGCCGCCGGCGGTCAGGAACAGGTAAAGCCGCCCGCTCGCCTCGCCGGCGAACAGGATTGACTTGACGATCTGGTCCAGCGCGCAGCCGGCCGCACCCGCCGCCTGCCGCGCGGTGCGGGTTTCGGTCGCCATCTCCAGCACTTCGGCGGAAATCCCGGCGGTGGCCAGCGCCCGCCTCACCCGCTCCAGACTCTTGCTCATCGCCACAGCCCCCTCCGTTTGCAGCCTTATCGCGGGGCAGGCGCCGACGGGCAAGCATTGTCGGCAGGCGCCGACGGGCAAGCGTTGACGCCGCCCGACCGCCCGCCCATTGTCGCGCCATGACATTCGCCGCCCGCCTGACCCGTTGCCCCGTCGCCTTCGACGCCGCCCCCGCCGCCGATACCGCCACGGCCTTTGCCGATCTGGCGCCGGAACTCAGGTCGCTTCTCGCCGCCACCGCCGGATGCAGCCCCTATCTCAAGGGATTGATGGACCGCGAATCCCCCTGGCTGCGCGAGGCCCTGGCCGGTGCGCCCGAGGCTGCGGCCGATGCGGTTCTGGCCGCGCTCGACCCCCTGCCGCTCGACGCGCTGGCCGAAGGGCTGCGCCTCGCCAAGCGGCGGATCGCGCTTTTGACCGCCCTGGCGGATCTGGGCGGCGTCTGGCCGCTGGAGGCGGTGACGGTCACGCTGACCGGGCTGGCCGACCGGGCGGTGGACCTGTCGCTGAAGCGCCTTGTCGCCGACGAGATCCGGCGCGGCAAACTGCCCGGCCAGGGCCCGCAGGATGCGGAAACGGCGGGCGGCATGGTCGCGCTTGCCATGGGCAAGATGGGGGCGGGCGAGCTCAACTATTCCTCGGACATCGACCTGATCTGCCTGTTCGACCAGGACCGCTATGGCGCCGAGGCGGGCGAGGCGCGCGCCGCCTTCATCCGCGTCACGCGGCGGATGACGGCGATCCTGTCGGATGTGACGGCGGGCGGCTATGTCTTTCGCAGCGATCTGCGGCTGCGGCCCGATGCCTCGGTCACGCCGGTCTGCATCTCGATGGCCGCGGCCGAGACCTATTACGAAAGCGTCGGGCGCACCTGGGAACGCGCGGCCTATATCAAGGCGCGGCCCTGCGGCGGCGATCTTGCGGCGGGCGACAGGTTCCTGCACGCGCTGGTGCCCTTCGTCTGGCGCAAGCATCTGGATTTCGCCGCGATCCAGGATGCCCATGACATGCGCCTGCGCATCCGCGACCATCGCGGCCTGCACGGCGCGCCCCAGGTCGAGGGGCACAACGTCAAGCTTGGTCAGGGCGGCATCCGCGAGATCGAGTTCTTTACCCAGACCCGCCAGCTGATCGCCGGGGGCCGCGATCCTTCGCTGCGCGACCGCACCACCGTGGGTGGTCTGTCCGCCCTCTCCGCCGCGGGCTGGCTGCCGGACGAGGTGGCGGCCGACCTGACCGCCGACTACCGCCTCTGGCGCGAAGTGGAGCATCGGCTGCAAATGGTCAACGACGCCCAGACACAGACCATGCCCGCCACCCCCGAAGGCGTCGCGCGCATCGCGGCTTTCATGGGGATGGAGGAGGCCGCCTTTCGCCGCGATTTCCTTGACCGTCTGGCGCGGGTGGACCGGCTGACCGAAGGGTTCTTCGCCCCCGCCGAGGCCGAGGAGGGGCCGGAGCTTTCCGACCACGCCCGCGCCATCGTCGCCAACTGGCAGCAGTATCCGGCGCTGCGGTCGGACCGGGCGCAGGCGATCTTTCGCCGCCTTCGCCCCGTGCTGCTGAAGCGTCTGGCATCGGTCGCGAACCCCGACGAGGCCTTGCTGGCGCTGGACGGGTTTCTGGCCGGCCTGCCCGCCGGCGTGCAGCTTTTCGCTTTGTTCGAGGCGAACCCCACGCTGATCGACCTGATCGTCGACATCGCCGGAACCTCGCCCGCGCTGGCGCGCTATCTGTCGCGCAACGCCGGGGTGCTGGATGCGGTGATCGGCGGGTCGTTCTGGTCCGACTGGCCGGGGATGGCGGCCCTGCGCGCCGCCCTGACCGACCGTCTGGCCGCCGTGCCCGATTACGAGAAAAAGCTGGATGCCGCCCGGCGCTGGATGAAGGAATGGCATTTTCGCATCGGCGTGCATCACCTGCGCGGGCTGATCGACGCCTTCGAGGCGGGCAA
>JASGFG010000156.1:0-2948 GCA_047605605.1 Paracoccaceae bacterium
CCCTTGATCTCGACGCCCAGATGCCGGGCGACGGTGAAGATGTCCTTGTCGCCCCGCCCCGACAGGTTCACGACGATGATGTGATCCTTCGGCAGACCGGGCGCGATCTTCGTCACATGGGCCAGGGCATGGCTGGGTTCCAGCGCGGGAATGATCCCCTCGGTCTGGCACAGCAACTGGAACGCCGCCAGGGCCTCGTCATCGGTCACGCTGACATATTCCGCCCGGCCGATGTCGTGCAGCCAGGCATGTTCCGGCCCGATGCCGGGATAGTCGAGGCCGGCGCTGATGGAAAACCCTTCCAGGATCTGGCCATCCGCATCCTGCAACAGATAGGTGCGGTTGCCATGCAGAACGCCCGGCCGGCCGCCGGTCAGGCTGGCGCAATGCTGCATCCGCTCGTCCACGCCCTTGCCGCCGGCCTCGACCCCGATGATGCGCACCGACGGATCATCGAGGAACGGGTGGAACAGCCCCATGGCATTCGACCCGCCGCCGATGGCCGCGACGACCATATCGGGCAGACGGCCGTTGCCTTCCTGCTCCTCCAGCTGCCAGCGGGTCTCGCGGCCGATCACCGACTGGAAATCGCGCACCATGCCCGGATAGGGATGCGGCCCCGCCACCGTGCCGATGCAATAGAATGTGTCGCGCACATTCGTGACCCAGTCGCGCAGCGCGTCGTTCATCGCATCCTTCAGCGTGCCGCGGCCCGAAGTGACCGGCACCACCTCGGCCCCCAGCAGCTTCATGCGGAACACGTTCGGCATCTGCCGTTCCACGTCATGCGCACCCATGTAGACGATGCATTTCAGCCCGAATTTGGCGCAGACCGTGGCGGTCGCCACCCCGTGCTGCCCCGCGCCGGTTTCGGCGATGATCCGCGTCTTGCCCATGCGGCGCGCCAGCAGGATCTGGCCCAGCACGTTGTTGATCTTGTGGCTGCCGGTATGGTTCAGCTCTTCGCGCTTCAGATAGATCTTCGCCCCGCCAAGCCTCTCGGTCAGGCGCGGCGCGAAATACAGCGGGCTGGGACGGCCGACATAGTTCTTCCACAGATCGTCCATTTCCGCCCAGAAGCTCGGGTCGGTCTTGGCGCGCTCATATTCCGCCTCCAGCGACAGGATCAGCGGCATCAGCGTCTCGCTGACGAACCGCCCGCCGAAAATGCCGAAACGGCCGTTTTCGTCCGGCCCGGTCATGAAGCTGTTGATCCCGTCCTCGGCCATCGTCGTCTCTCCTGATCGTTCCGACAGGGTGTAGCGCCGTTGTCTCGCCGGGGAAAGGGGGGCGCTGCCCCCCTCGGGCTTCGCCCTCACCCCCCGGAGTATTTCTCAAAGGGAAAGATGAGCGCGGCAGGCTTTCCCTTTTCCAAATACTCCCGCCGGAGGCATTCCCCTCGCCGGTTGGCGCCGCAAGGCGCCAGGGGCGAGAGCAAAGGCTTGCGCCGCAGGCGCGCAATTACCGCAGCCGCGGGATCGCCGGGTCGGCGGGGCCGGTCGCGGCGCGGACGAAGGCGGCGATCTTCGCGATGTCCTTTACCCCCGGCGCGCTTTCGACACCCGAGGAGACATCCACCTGCCGCGCATTGGTCAGGCGGATCGCCTCGGCCACGTTCTCGGGCGTCAGGCCCCCGGCCAGCATCCACGGCTTCAGCCACCGCCGCTTGCCGACCAGCCGCCAGTCGAAGGCCAGTCCGTTGCCGCCGGGCAGCGCCGCGCCCTTTGGCGGTTTCGCGTCGATCAGGATCTGGTCGGCGGCCAGGCTCATCTCCAGCAGGCCGGCCAGATCGCCCTCGTCCGCGACCCCCATGGCCTTCATCACCGGCAGTCCATAGCGGGCGCGCACCGCGGCGACCCGCTCGGGGCTTTCGTGGCCGTGGAGTTGAAGCATGTCCAGCGGCACCGACTCGACGATCGCATCCAGCGCCGCATCCTCGGCATCGACCGTCAGCGCCACCTTGGCCAGCCCCGGCGGCGCGGCCAGGGCCGCGCTACGCGCCTGGTCGAGCGTCAGGTGGCGCGGGCTTTTCGCAAAGAACACGAATCCCGCATAGGCCGCCCCGGCCGCGGCGACGGCGGCGACCTCCTGCGCGCTGCGCAGGCCGCAGATCTTCACCCGGATATCGGCCATGCCTCAGCCCGCCTTGCGATCCAGCAGCGCGATCACATCGTCCTGCGCCGGCACGCTGGCGCTGTCGCGCATCACGGCCAGTTCGCGTTCCAGCCGCGTGACCTCGCGCGAGCGGGTCGAGGCCGCCTTGCGATGCTTGTGTTCGCGCAGCCATTCCCACAGAAAGCCGATCATCAGCCCCGCCACCGCCCCCCCGAACAGGACGAGGAACAGCGGCACCTGCACCGACCAGGACACACCGAACAGCGCGGCCAGCCCGTCGGGCAGCGCCTTCACCTCGACCGGGGCGCGGTTGGCGACGGCGACGGCCAGCAGGGCCAGCGTCAGGATCGCAAGGATGGCATAGCGGAGATAGCGCATGGGGATTCCCTTTCTCGGGGCTATTCTGGCCCGAATGGCGTCAAGGGCAAGGGGCGGGCGGGCAGGTGCGGCGAATTGCGGCCGCTGCCTTTACCGCCGTCCGGGCTGCACGCCCGAACGCCGCCGGCCCAAGGGTCTATTCGTGAACGGGCACCTTGCCCGACACCGCCCGGTAGGGCCGCGTCACATCCTCCAGCACCGCCTCCAGCGTCTCAACCCGCAGTTCCACCGCGCCATCCCCCGCCAGGACGAGCGTGACGGTGCCCGTTCCGTCCTCGCCCGCCGCAAAGGACATCGACAGCAGCGACAGGATCGTGTCCTTGTCGCCGCGTTCGATCCCCATGGTGCGGACCGCCAGCACGTCGTCAAAGACCAGCGCCGCGCGCACCCGCTCATAAGCGCGGCCGTCGCGCTCGGCGGCCTCGCGGTCTTCCCAGCGGAAGCGGTTGATCAGC
>JASGFG010000157.1:0-2918 GCA_047605605.1 Paracoccaceae bacterium
AGGTGATCGTTCGCCAGATGCTCCAGAAATACGAGATTCTGGACTCGGGCGAGACGACGCTGCTGAAGGGCGAAAACGTCGACAAGGCCGAACTGGACGAGGAAAACGCGAAAGCCGAAGCCAAGGGCCTGCGCCCGGCGGTGGGCGAGCCGATCCTTCTGGGCATCACCAAGGCAAGCTTGCAGACCCGCAGCTTCATCTCGGCGGCGTCCTTCCAGGAAACCACCCGCGTGCTGACCGAGGCTTCGGTCCAGGGCAAGCGCGACAAGCTGGTGGGGCTGAAGGAAAACGTCATCGTCGGCCGTCTGATCCCGGCCGGGACGGGTGGCGCGACCAGCCGCGTCAAGAAGATCGCCTCGGATCGTGACAACCGTGTGATCGAGGCGCGCCGCGACGAGGCCGCCGAGGCCGCGGCGCTGGTCGCCCCGATGGATGTCGTGGACTTTGGCGAGGATGCCGGTCTGGTCGACACGGTGGAGAGCCGCGAGGAATAAGGGCCGGCCGCAAGGCCGACCTTTCCGCCCCTGCCGGAAACGGCGGGGGCTTTTTCTTTTCCGGCCACAACCCTGCGTGAAGGTGCACTGCCGCCGTGGATTTTTGACATTCCACAACTTTTCCCGCTGTTTTGCCCGCCGTGCAGTCGGCTCTGGCCCGTCGACTGCCGCTCTGGTAAGGGGGCGAAAGGGGCAGGGGGAATGAATGCCGCTTTCCGACAATCTGCGCGGCGCAATGTACATGTGCGTCAGCATGTTTGCCTTTACCTTCAACGACAGTCTGATGAAGTCGGTGACGCAGCACCTGCCGCTGTTCCAGGCAATCGCGATGCGCGGCACGCTGGCAGTCGGCGGATTGCTGATGATCGCGCGGGTGACGGGCGCAGGCGGTTTCTGGCCCGAGCGGCCGGGGGACCGGCGGCGGATCGTCCTGCGGTCTCTGGCCGATGTGGCGGCGACGATCCTGTTTCTGGGCGCATTGATGCGGATGCCGCTGGCGAACCTGACGGCGGTGATGCAGGCGACGCCGCTGGCCGTGATGCTGGGGGCGGCGTTGGTCTTCGGCGAAGCGATCGGTTGGCGGCGGGCCGTCGCGGCGGGGGCGGGCTTTGTCGGGGTTATGCTGATCGTCCGTCCCGGCGGCGATGGCTTTGGGCAGTGGTCGGCCATGGCGCTTGGCTCGGTGGCCTGTGTCGTGTTGCGCGATCTGGCGACGCGCGGGGTCGGCCGCACCGTCGGAGCCGTGACCGTGGCGCTGTGGACGGGGGGAATGGTCACGGCCATGGGATATGCGGGGTCGGCCGTGCAGGGCTGGATCTGGCCTGACATGTTCAGCATGGTGAAGGTCGTGGCGGCGGCGTCCTCGCTGATCTTCGGCTACATGTTCTCGGTGATGACGATGCGCGTTGGCGATGTGGGCTTTGTTGCGCCCTTCCGCTATACGGCGCTGATCTGGGCGGTCCTTCTGGGCTGGCTGGCCTTTGGCAGCCTGCCGGACCGCTGGACGATGGCGGGGGCCGCCGTCGTGGTCGCCAGCGGTCTTTATTCCTTTTGGCGCGAGAGGGGGCCGGCCCGGCGCCGGCCGGCCTAGCGGCGGGTGGCGTGTTGACAACCCCCGCGACTCCCCCTATACGCCCGCCAACCCGCGTTGCGGCCTTCGGGGCGCACCGGGATTCTGAAACACGAAAGTGGTCATGATCCGGGCCGCAATGCCCCGATCCTCTGAATTTCCACCGCGTCGTCCCCGCGAAGGGGACGTATGCGGTTTTGGCGTTTGTCTGGCCGAAAGGCGGGGCAGATGCCCTGAACTGGCGCCCCCCGAACGGATCCGGGCTGGCGTGAACGAAACAGGTTGCTACACGGGGAACGTGAATGCCTACGATCCAACAGCTTATCCGCAAGCCGCGGGAAGCGAACGTCCGCAAGTCCAAGTCGCAGCACTTGGAATCCTGCCCGCAAAAGCGTGGCGTCTGCACGCGCGTCTATACCACGACGCCGAAAAAGCCGAACTCCGCCATGCGGAAAGTGGCGAAGGTCCGCCTCACCAACGGGTTCGAGGTGATCTCCTACATCCCCGGCGAGAAACACAACCTGCAAGAGCACTCGGTCGTGCTCATCCGCGGCGGCCGGGTCAAGGACTTGCCCGGTGTGCGTTATCACATCCTGCGCGGTGTTCTGGATACCCAGGGCGTCAAAGACCGTCGTCAACGCCGTTCGAAATACGGCGCGAAACGTCCGAAGTGAGGAACTGAGAGATGTCCCGTCGTCACGCCGCCGAGAAGCGCGAAATCCTGCCCGATGCCAAATATGGCGACCGGGTTCTGACCAAATTCATGAACAACCTGATGATCGACGGCAAGAAATCTGTCGCCGAAACCATCGTCTACAGCGCGCTTGACCGCGTGCAGTCGCGCCTGAAGCGCGAGCCGATCGAGGCCTTCCACGAGGCGCTGGACAACGTGAAACCCTCCGTCGAAGTGCGCTCGCGCCGCGTCGGCGGTGCGACCTATCAGGTTCCGGTCGAAGTCCGCACCGAGCGCCGCGAGGCCCTGGCGATCCGCTGGCTGATCACTGCCGCCCGCAAGCGCAACGAGAACACCATGGAAGAGCGTCTGGCCGCCGAACTGGCCGATGCCGTGAACAACCGTGGCACCGCCGTCAAAAAGCGGGAAGACACCCACAAGATGGCCGACGCGAACAAAGCGTTCAGCCATTACCGCTGGTAAGGGGCCGTCCTCATGGCACGCGAATATCCGCTGAACCTCTACCGCAACTTCGGGATCATGGCGCACATCGACGCGGGTAAAACCACGACGACCGAGCGCATCCTGTATTACACCGGCAAGTCCCACAAGATCGGCGAAGTGCACGACGGCGCCGCGACGATGGACTGGATGGAGCAGGAGCAGGAACGCGGGATCACCA
>JASGFG010000158.1:0-2794 GCA_047605605.1 Paracoccaceae bacterium
AGGATCCCGATCCCGCCGATCTGCAACAGCCCGCCCGCCTTTGCCCGCACGAATCGGCCCGGCCCCGCACGTCAGCGGGCTATTGGTCATGACGCCCCGCCTGCTTGCAGCCTGGGCCGGTCTTTTGCCGCTCCGGAATCAGGGGGGGCCACAGTCTGATTTCCTGTCGACGGGTGAGATCAGGGCGCACCAGTCCAGGCCGGAAGAACCGCAGGAGTTGCGGATTTTCATGCAGAAAGGGCGCCGCCAAATGGCGACGCCCTTGTTTCATTGCCGTTTGGCCGATGAAAAGCCCGGCTCAGGCGGTCTTGCGGCGTTTCAGGCGCAGACCGCCAACGGCGGCCAGACCACCCAGCAACAGCGGGAAGGCGGCCGGCAGCGGCACCTGCGCGCCCGGATCCGGCGGCGGCGGGGTGGCGCCATCGGTAGTGATCACCGACTTGGCAAGCGTCACGGCCCAGCCACCATAGCCCGAGTCGATGGTCATGCGCACCTGAAGACCATCGGCAACATCGTCGAGCAGGTCAGCGCCGATCACGAAATCGGTATAGGCCCAGGCGTCGTTCGCGCCGATCAGGTAGCCGAGATTGATCCAGGTCGAGGTTGCGGCGTCGAATGCCTCGATCAGATCCAGTTCACCCGACGAATAGTCAACGTCGAAGGCGCTGATCTGAAGGGTCGCAGTGGTGAATGCCTCGGTGATGGCGTTGTGCGCCCACGACCAGCCCGCACCGTAATACCGATAATAGGGCGAGTCGTATCTCTGTGCATCGGTGGGCACGAAATACCCGTCGGGGGCCTCAATCGTATCGGTGGTCGCGGCGGATGCGCCCGCTGCCGCGCTCAGGGTGATCGCCGCGGCGATCGCAGTCTGCTTCCACATGGTAATCTCCTAAATCAGACCAATATTGCCACGATATTGCCGCAGTTGCGCCACGCAAACACTTTTTTTCACCAATCGGTGAATTGTCATCCCACTCGCCCGCTGGTTGTTCCGTGCGACGAAAATGGCGGCAGATGCTTTCCACCCGGTTTTGCACAGGCTATAAGGCCCTACCCTGCCCCCGCCCCGGCGGCGCGGCACAAAACCCGATAGTGGCGGACAAGCGCCAGAGGATGGCATGAGCAAACAGAACCCCGAAAGCGATGTGGCCTTCATCCAGGCTCTGGCAGAGCTTCTGAACAAGAACGAACTGACCGAACTGTCGGTGAAACGCGAATACGGCGAGGATGACAGCCTTGAGGTGCGGGTGGTCAAGCAGGCCAATGTCGTGACCGTTGCCGCCGCCGCCCCGGTCGCCGCCGCGCCGCTGGCCGCAGCCCCTGCCGCAGCCGCCGCCCCTGCCGCCGCGCCGGAAGATCCCGCCCAGCATCCGGGCGCCGTGACCTCGCCCATGGTCGGCACCGCCTATCTGGCGCCGGAACCGGGGGCCGCGCCCTTCATCACCGTGGGGGCTTCGGTGGCCGAGGGCCAGACCGTGCTGATCATCGAGGCGATGAAGACCATGAACCATATCCCCGCCCCGAAGGCGGGCGTGGTGAAACGCATCCTCGTCGCCGACGGCAACCCCGTCGAATACGGCGCGCCGCTGCTGATCATCGAGTGAGGGCGCGATGTTCCAGAAGATCCTGATCGCCAACCGGGGCGAAATCGCGCTGCGCGTCATCCGCGCCTGTCAGGAAATGGGCATCAAGTCGGTTGCCGTCCATTCCACCGCCGATTCCGATGCCATGCACGTCCGCATGGCCGATGAAAGCGTCTGCATCGGCCCGGCACCGTCGTCGGAAAGCTATCTGAAAAAGGCCGCGATCATCTCGGCCTGCGAGATCACCGGGGCCGAGGCCGTCCACCCCGGCTATGGCTTCCTGTCGGAAAACGCCAGCTTCGCGCAGGCGCTGGAAGATCACGGCATCACCTTCATCGGCCCCAAGGCGGAACATATCCGCATCATGGGCGACAAGATCACCGCCAAGGAAACCGCGCGCGCGCTTGGCATTCCCTGCGTGCCGGGGTCGGAAGGCGGGGTGCCGGATTTCGACGTGGCCAAGGTGGTCGCGGCCGAGATCGGCTATCCGGTGATCATCAAGGCCACTGCCGGCGGCGGCGGGCGCGGCATGAAGGTCGCGAAATCCGAGGCCGAGCTGGAAATCGCCTTCCGCACCGCGCGGTCCGAGGCCAAGGCCGCCTTCGGCAACGATGAGGTCTATATCGAGAAATACCTGCAAAAGCCCCGGCATATCGAGGTGCAGGTGTTCGGCGACGGCAAAGGCGGCGCGGTCCATCTGGGCGAGCGCGACTGCTCCCTGCAACGCCGCCACCAGAAGGTGTTCGAGGAAGCCCCCGGCCCGGTCATCACGCCGGAAATGCGCGAAAAGATCGGCACGATCTGTTCCGATGCAATGAAAAAGCTGCACTACATCGGCGCGGGCACCATCGAATTCCTCTATGAGGACGGCGAGTTCTATTTCATCGAGATGAACACCCGGCTTCAGGTCGAACATCCGGTGACCGAGGCCATCTTCGGCGTTGATCTGGTGCGCGAACAGATCCGCGTCGCGGCTGGCCTGCCGATGTCGTTCCGGCAGGACGAGCTGGAGATCAACGGCCATGCCATCGAGGTCAGGATCAACGCCGAACGCCTGCCGAACTTCGCCCCCTGCCCCGGCAAGGTGCGGGTGTTCCATGCGCCCGGCGGTCTGGGCGTGCGGATGGATTCGGCGCTGTATGGCGGCTATTCGATCCCGCCCTATTACGACAGCCTGATCGGCAAGCTGATCGTCCACGGCCGCGACC
>JASGFG010000159.1:0-2687 GCA_047605605.1 Paracoccaceae bacterium
TCGATGATCCACAGGTCGTCCGGCGGTTCGGCCGAATCCGCCGGCGCGGAAGCATCGGCCCCGTCGTCCTGACCGGCTTCGGGCAGGGCTTGCATCTGGTTCACCGGCGCCGAAACGGCGGCCAGCTCCGACAGGCCGGCGATTTCCTCCAGCGGCACGATCTCGTCTTCCGGCAGGGGGGCAGGCTCCTCCGTCGCGGGATCGTCCCCGGCCGGGGCGCGCGCGTCCTCATCGAACAGCGGCAGTTGCGAGGCGGGCGATTGCGGCGGGCGGCGGTTGCGCAACGCGTCGATCAGGGCAAAGACCTGCGCATTCTCGGCCTCGGGGGCGGGCAGGTCGTCGTCTTCGACCTCGACGGGATAGGTTTCGGCCAGAGCCGCCTCCAGCGCCGCACCTTCGTCCGCCTCCTCGCCGCCCAGAACAGCGACATGGCGCACCCCCTGTTCACGCAGGATCTTTTGCACGCCGCGGATCGTCAGCCCGTCATCGTGCAGCAGCCTGCGAATCCCCGCCAGCAGCGCCACGTCTCCGGGGCGGTAATAACGGCGGCCCCCGGCGCGTTTTACCGGCTTGATCTGCGGAAAGCGGCTTTCCCAGAACCGCAGCACATGGGCCGGCGTCTCCAGAAGCTCGGCGACCTCGCTGATGGTGCGGAACGCGTCGGGCGACTTGTCCATCCCCGCGCGGACCCCTTACCGCTTCGCCCCGGCGGCGACACGATCCTTCATCAGATGCGAGGGGCGAAAGGTCAGAACCCGCCTGGGGCTGATCGGAACCTCATCGCCGGTCTTGGGGTTGCGGCCGACGCGGGCCGACTTGTCCCGCACCGAAAAGGTGCCGAAGGACGAAATCTTGACCGTCTCGCCCGAGGCGAGCGCATCGGACATGTGTTGCAGCACGGATTCCACCAGCTGCGCGGATTCGTTGCGCGACAGGCCGACCTCGCGGAACACCGCTTCGCTCAGATCCATGCGCGTCAGGGTCTTTTCGCTCATCACATCCCCCCGGATTGCGGGGGCAGGATGCGCGGGTTGATTTTCCGAGTCAATATCAACCACTTGAAAGCCGTATTTCAGACGGCGTTTCTGCCTACCAGCGCAGCACGACCGAGCCCCAGGCCAGACCGCCGCCGATCGCCTCGGTCACGACGACATCGCCGGGGCGGATCTGGCCGCGGTGCTTGCCGACCGACAGCGCAAGCGGAATGGAGGCGGCCGAGGTATTGCCGTGGTCCTGCACCGTCACGATCACGCGGTCCATCGGCACATGCATCCGTTCCGCTGTGGCGGTGATGATGCGCAGGTTGGCCTGATGCGGCACGATCCAGGACACGTCGTCCGCCGTCAGGCCGGCCTTGTCCAGCGCGGTATGCGCGGTTTCGGCCAGTTTTTGCACCGCGTGCTTGAAGACGGCATTGCCCTGCATCCGCAGAAACCCGGCCTGACCGTTGGTCGACACCCCGCCGTCGACATACAGCAGATCGCGATAGCGCCCGTCGCTGTGCAGATCGACCGACAGGATGCCGCGGTCGGAGGATGTGCCGGGCTGGTCCTCGGCCTCCAGAATCACCGCGCCGGCACCGTCGCCGAACAGCACGCAGGTGCCGCGGTCGGTCCAGTCCATGATCCGGCTGAAGGTTTCGGCGCCGATCACCATCACCCGCCGGGCCTGACCGGACAGGATCATGCCGTTGGCATTGGCCAGCGCAAAGACAAAACCCGCGCAGACCGCCTGCACGTCATAGGCAAAGCCGGAATGCAGCCCCAGCCGGTCCTGGATCATGGTGGCGACCGAGGGAAAGGTGAAATCCGGGGTCGAGGTGGCGACGATGATCGCGTCAATCCCGTCGGCGGTCATCCCGGCATCGTCCAGCGCCGCCTGCGCCGCGCGCGCCCCAAGGTCCGATGTCGTCTGCCCTTGGGCGGCGAAATGGCGCCGTTCGATCCCGGTGCGGCTGCGAATCCATTCGTCGGTCGTGTCGAGCGTCGTCTCGAATTCGCTGTTGGGAACAACACGTTCGGGCAGATAGTGCCCGACGCCCCTGACCACGGCGCGTATTGTCATTCGCTGGACCTGCTCCCCGCCTCGCCATCGGGGGGCATCGCAGCCGCCTCCGCTGGTGCATCCTGCCCCGCGCGCCCCGCGGATGCAACCCGCGCCGCAAGCCGGTCCTGAAAACCCGAGGTGACAAGCTGCGTCGCCAGCTTCACCGCCGCCGCCACCCCGGTCGCATCGGCCGAGCCGTGCGATTTCACCACCGTGCCGTTCAGCCCCAGGAACACCCCGCCGTTCACCCGGCGCGGGTCCATCCGCCGCTGCAACCGCTTCAGGGAGGTCAGCGCCAGCAGCGCCGCGATCCTGGACAGGAAGGTGGCGTTGAACGCCTCGCGCATGAAATCGGACACCAGTTTCGCCGTGCCCTCGCCGGTCTTCAGGGCGATATTGCCGGTGAAGCCGTCGGTGACGATCACATCCACCCGGTCCGAGGGCAGGTCGCTGCCCTCGACGAAACCGATGTAGGAAAAGCCCCCGGCCTCGGCCGCGGCGGCCATGCGGTCGCCCGCCATCTTCAGCTCGGCCCGGCCCTTGTGTTCCTCGGTCCCGACGTTCAGCAGGCCGACGCGCGGACGGTCCAGCCCCATGCCGTTGCGCGCATAGGACGCGCCCATCGTGGCATATTGCAGCAG
>JASGFG010000160.1:0-2594 GCA_047605605.1 Paracoccaceae bacterium
CGCGTCCGTCTGGGGGGCGGAAGGCCGCGAGTTCGAATCTCGCCGGCCCGACCATCATCGAAACCGCCCGCCTGCCCTGTGGCAGCGCGGGCGGTTCCGTTTTGAAAGTCCAGCCTGAATGGGGATCAGCGCAATGACCGGAGCCGGCGTCCTTCCCGCGCAGGAACTGCGCCAGATGATCGCCCGCAACGCGATCCGGGCCATGCCCGAAATCATTCCCGCACAGGTGCAGCCCGCCAGCCTCGACCTGCGGCTGGGGACGGTGGCGCATCGGGTGCGCGCCTCGTTCCTGTCGGGCCAGGGGCGCGGCGTGGCCGACCGGATCGCCGAATTCGGAATGCACACCATCGACCTGCGCGCCGGCGCGGTGCTGGAAAAGGGCTGCGTCTATGTCATCCCGCTGATGGAATCGCTGGCGCTTCCGCCCGGCGTCACGGCGGTGGCCAATGCCAAAAGCTCTACCGGCAGGCTGGATCTTCTGACCCGCACCATCACCGATGGCGGCGTGGAATTCGACCGGATTCCCGAAGGTTACACCGGGCCCTTGTATGCCGAGGTCTGCCCGCGCAGCTTTTCCGTTCTGGTCCGCCCCGGAATGCGGCTGAACCAGATCCGGTTTCGCCGGGGGCAGGCCGTCCTGCCCGATGCCGCGCTGCGCGACCTGCACGCGGTCGAGCCGCTGGTCACGGGCGAGGCGGTGATCTCCGAAGGTCTGGGCTTTTCGGTCGACCTGCGCCCCGCGACCGGCGATCTGGTCGGCTACCGCGCCAAGCCGCATACGCCGGTCATCGACCTGGACCGCATCGGCCACTACCCCACGCCCGAATTCTGGGAGGAGATCCGCACCACCGAGGGGCGGATCATCCTGGACCCCGGCGCCTTCTACATCCTGGTCAGCCGCGAGGCGGTGACGATCCCGCCGGATTACGCGGCCGAGATGGCGCCCTATCTGGCGATGGTAGGCGAGTTCCGCGTGCATTACGCGGGCTTCTTCGATCCCGGCTTCGGCCATTCGGTGGCGGGCGGCGCAGGGTCGAAGGGCGTGCTGGAGGTGCGCTGCCACGAGGCGCCCTTCGTGCTGGAACACGGGCAGGTCGTCGGGCGGCTGGTCTATGAACGGATGAGCGCCCGCCCCGATGCGCTCTACGGGGCGGGGATCGCGTCGAACTATCAGGGCCAGGGCCTGAAGCTGGCCAAGCACTTCCGCTGAACCGGGCGGGTGCCCTACTTCACCTTGGTCCAGGTCTGGCTCTTGCAGATCAGACCGCCCGCGACGCAACCGGCCAGCTTCATCGACCCGCCGTTCAGCGCGATGGTGCCGTAATAGATCTTGTCGTTGGCCGGGCGCCAGACCTTGCCCTCATACTTGCCGCCGCCCTGCGGGGCCATGTCGATGACGATCATCTTGCCGACGTTGGGCGATTTGTAGTCGGCGCCGTCCTTGAACGACTGGGTGATCTTGCCGCAGAAGTTCGGCCCGCAAGGCGCGATGGTCACATGGGCATAGGCGCCCTCGTCCTCTTGCGTTTGCCAGAGCCCTTCGACCGGATCGGCAAGGGCGGTCCCGGCGGCAAGGCTGAACAGGGCGGCGAATAGGGCTGTCTTCATCGGGGCCTCCTCTCCCACGGATGCGTCGGGTCGGATCATCGCGGCCGAATCGCCGCCTGGGCAAGCGTGACGTTGGGTTGCACCCGATCCTCGCGCGTGCCAAAGACCCGCCATCCCCGAACGGAGCGTGCCGATGATCCTCTACCCCGCGATCGACCTGAAAGACGGCAAATGCGTCCGCCTTCTGCGCGGCGAGATGGAGGCGGCGACCGTCTTCGGCGACGATCCCGCCGCCCAGGCGATGACGTTCCAGGAGGCGGGCTGCGACTGGCTGCATCTGGTCGACCTGAACGGCGCCTTCGCGGGCCAGCCGGTCAATGCCGCGGCGGTCGAGGCGATCCTGGCCCGCGTCAAGGTGCCCGCGCAACTTGGCGGCGGCATCCGCGACATGGCGACCATCGCGATGTGGCTGGAAAAGGGCCTGTCCCGCGTGATCCTGGGGACAGTGGCCGTGGAAAACCCATCCCTGGTGCGCCAGGCGGCGGCGGCCTTTCCCGGCCGGGTCGCGGTCGGCATCGACGCCCGCAAGGGCCGGGTGGCGACGCGCGGATGGGCCGAGGAAACCGACGTGATGGCCACCGACCTCGCCCGCTCGTTCCAGGACGCGGGCGTGGCCGCGATCATCTACACCGACATCGACCGCGACGGCGCGATGGGTGGCCCCAATATCGAGGCGACCGAGGCGCTGGCCCGCGCCGTGACGATCCCGGTCATCGCGTCGGGCGGCGTTTCCAGCATGAAAGACCTGCTGGCCCTGCGCGACACCGGCGTCATCGCCGGCGCCATCTCGGGCCGCGCGCTCTATGATGGAGCGATAGATCTGGCCGATGCCCTTGCCGCGCTGAAAACCTGACCCTTCCCTCTTTCCGGACGAAAATATCCTCGGGGGTGAATTGCCCAAAGGGCAAGAGGGGGGCGGAAAGCCCCCCTTCCCCCGCCACGCCCCACGCGCTAGGTTCTGGTCATGCTGAAAACCCGCATCATCC
>JASGFG010000161.1:0-2542 GCA_047605605.1 Paracoccaceae bacterium
TCGTGCGCGACCTGCGCGTCCACCAGATCCTGGAAGGCACGAACGAGATCATGCGCCTGATCGTGGCCCGTTCGCTGGTGGAGGGGAAATGAGTTCGGTCGTCATCACCGTCGAGGGCGCACTGGGCCGCGTTCACCTGAACCGGCCCGAAGTGCTGAACAGTCTGGACCTGGAGATGGTGCGGCTGATCGAGGCGGGGCTGGACCGGCTGGAGGCCGATCCCGCGGTGCGCGCCATCGCCCTGACGGGCGAGGGGGACCGGGCGTTGTGTGCGGGCGGTGACATCAAGATGCTGTGGTCCACCGGGCGGACCCAGCCGGAAAAGGCGATGACCTTCTGGGCCGAGGAATACCGGCTGGACGCCCGCATCCACCGGCTGCAAAAACCGTGGATCGCGGTGATGGACGGCATCTGCATGGGCGGCGGCGTCGGCCTGTCGGTGCACGGGCGGCATCGCGTCGTGACCGAGCGGGTGAAATTCGCCATGCCGGAAACCGGCATCGGCTATTTCCCCGATGTGGGTGGCACCTGGGCGCTGGCCCGCGCGCCGCAGGGTCTGGGTCTGTGGATCGGGCTGACCGGCGCCACGATCGGCGCGGCGGATGTGATCGCGGCCGGGCTGGCCGATGCGATGGTGCCCGTCGCGGCGATCCCGGTGCTGCTGGCCGATCTGGCGGCGGGCGTGGCGCCGGAGGCGGCGATTGCGGCCCACACGGCGGACCCCGGCCCGTCGCGGCTGCGCGACAATGCGGCAGGGATCGAGGCGGCGTTTTCGACCGGCGACATGGGCGCGATCCTTGCCGCGCTGGAGGCCGACGGATCGGCATTCGCGGTGGAAACGGCGGCGCTGCTGGCGAAGAAATCGCCGACCAGCCTGATCCTGACGCTGCATCTGTTGCGGGCGGCGGCGGGGTCGTCCGATCTGGAAACCTGTCTGGACCGGGAACTGGCGGCGGATGCGCTGATCCTGAAGGGGCATGATTTTTACGAAGGTGTGCGGGCGGCGGTGATCGACAAGGACCGCAATCCGAAATGGCATCCCGCCACCCTGGAGGCGGTGGATGCCGCCACGCTGCTGGCCGGGCTGCAACCACTGCCGTCGCTGTTCGCAGCGGTGTGAAGACCGCAAGGGGGGAATGCAATGAAGATCGGTTTCATCGGCTTGGGCAACATGGGTGGCCCGATGGCGGCCAACCTGGCCAAGGCGGGGCATGAGGTGGCGGGGTTCGATCTGGTCGCCCCGATGCCCGAAGGGGTGTCGCGCGTCGCCACGGCGGCCGAGGCGGCGGCGGGCGCGGATGTGGTGATCACCATGCTGCCGAATGGCGGCATCCTGCGTCATGTCGCGGCCGAGGCGATCCCGGCGATGCGCGCGGGCGCGGTGCTGTGCGACTGTTCCACGGTGGATGTGGAAAGCGCGCGCGCGGTGGCGGATCAGGCGGTTGCCGCCGGGCTGGTCGCGCTGGACGCGCCGGTTTCCGGCGGGATCGGCGGGGCGCAGGCGGGGACGCTGACCTTCATGGTGGGCGGGCCGGATACGGCTTTTGCGGTGGTAGAGCCGCTTTTCGGCATCATGGGGCAAAAGGCGGTGCATTGCGGCGCCTCGGGCGCGGGGCAGGCGGCCAAGATCTGCAACAACATGATCCTGGGCGTGACGATGATCGCCACCTGCGAGGCCTTTGCGCTGGCCGACAAGCTGGGGCTGGACCGGCAGAAGATGTTCGATGTGGTGTCCACGTCTTCCGGTTACAGCTGGACGATGAACGCCTATTGCCCGGCGCCGGGCGTGGGGCCGAAATCGCCCGCCGACAACGACTACAAGCCCGGCTTTGCGGCGGAACTGATGCTCAAGGATCTGAACCTGTCGCAGCAGGCGGCCGAGGGTGCGGATGCCGACACGCCGATGGGGCATCTGGCGGCGCGGCTGTATCAGGACTTCGTGGAACACGAAGGCGGGCGCGGGCGCGACTTTTCCGCCATGCTGCCGCGGTTTGAAAAGCGGGGGCGGGCGTGAGTTTCGAGACCATCCTTGCCGAAACGCGGGGCCGGGTGCGGCTGATCACGCTGAACCGGCCGCAGGCGCTGAACGCGCTGAACCGGCAAGTGGCGCGTGAGATCATCGCCGCGGCGACCGAGGCCGAGGGGGATCCCGACATCGGCGCGCTGGTCATCACCGGGTCGGCCAAGGCCTTTGCCGCCGGGGCCGACATCAAGGAGATGCAGCCGCAGGATTTCGCCGCGATGCACGCCGCCGACTGGTTCGCGGAATGGGAGGCGTTCACCGCGCTGCGCAAGCCGATGATCGCGGCGGTTGCGGGCTATGCCCTGGGCGGCGGGTGCGAGCTGGCGATGATGTGCGATTTCATCCTCGCGGCCGATACGGCGAAGTTCGGCCAGCCCGAAGTCAAGCTGGGCGTCATGCCCGGCATGGGCGGCAGCCAGCGGCTGACTCGGCTGATCGGGCAGGCCAAGGCGATGGAATTGTGTCTGACCGGGCGGATGATGGACGCGGCCGAGGCGGAACGCAGCGGCCTTGTCGCCC
>JASGFG010000162.1:0-2522 GCA_047605605.1 Paracoccaceae bacterium
TTCCGAAATACTCCGGGGGGTGAGGCCGAAGGCCGAGGGGGGCAGCGCCCCCCTTCCGCCCTGGCCGAGAAAAATCCGCGCTTCCCCCTTGCGTCCGCCGACGCTTCGCCGTATCTGACCGCCCACGGAGTGCGGGCGTAGCTCAGGGGTAGAGCATAACCTTGCCAAGGTTAGGGTCGTGAGTTCGAATCTCATCGCCCGCTCCAGTTGAAACGGGGCCGCAACACGCGGCCCTTTTTCATTTTCCGCACCGCTTTCCATCCGCCCTCATGCCGCCTATAACGCCCGCGTCAGGAACCCGGAGGCGACCATGCGTCAGGCCGAGATCACCCGCACCACCGCCGAAACCGCGATCCGCGCGGCCGTGGCCCTTGATGGCACGGGCAAGTGCCAGTCGGGCACCGGCGTCGGTTTCTTCGACCACATGATCGACCAGCTGGCCCGCCATTCGCTGATCGACATAGAACTTTCGGCCAGGGGCGACCTGCATATCGACGACCACCACACGGTCGAGGATTGCGGCATCGCGCTCGGTCAGGCGTTGGCAAGGGCGGTCGGGGACAAGCGCGGCATCCGCCGCTATGGCCATTTTCGGCTGGCGATGGACGATGCGCAGGTGGCCTGTGCGCTGGACCTGTCGGCACGGCCTTTCCTTGTCTGGAACCTGCCCTTTCCCACGCAGAAGATCGGCACCTTCGACACCGAACTGGTGCGCGAGTTCTTTCAGGCGCTGTCGACCCATGGCGGCATCACCCTGCATGTCGACCTGATCCACGGGATCAACAGCCACCATATCGCCGAGGCCGCCTTCAAGGCGGTGGCGAAATCGCTGCGCATGGCAGTGGAGCAGGACGCCCGCCTTGGCGATGCGCTGCCCTCCACCAAGGGCGCGCTGTAAGGCAATCCGCGGCGGAAGATCCGCCGCAGCAGAAGCGAGGGGCACATGGGCCTGACCGTCCTTGTCGATTACGACAGCGGCAACCTGCATTCCGCCGAAAAGGCATTCCAGCGCATGGCCGCAGACGTCGGCGGGGGCGAGGTTCTGGTGACCTCGCGCCCCGAGGACGTGGCCCGCGCCGACCGGATCGTCCTGCCCGGCGACGGGGCCTTTCCCGCCTGCCGCCGGGCGCTCGGCTCCTATGGCGGGCTGTTCGAGGCCATCGACGAGGGTGTCCGCCGCAAGGGCCGGCCCTTCCTTGGCATCTGCGTCGGGATGCAGATGCTGGCGGACTGGGGGCGGGAATACGAGGATACCGCAGGCTTCGGCTGGATCGGGGGCGAGGTGGTGCGGATCACCCCCTCCGACCCGGCGATGAAGGTGCCGCACATGGGCTGGAACGATCTGTTGATCGACCATGCGCACCCGGTGCTGGCCGGGATCGAAACCGGAGATCACGCCTATTTCGTCCATTCCTACCACTTCCGCGTCGATGACCGGGCCGAGCGGCTGGCCCATGCCGATTACGGCGGCGACATCACCGCCATCGTCGGTCGCGACAATATCGTCGGCACCCAGTTCCACCCCGAGAAAAGCCAGAAGACCGGGCTGCGTCTGATCGCCAACTTCCTCCGCTGGACGCCGTGAGCGATCTGGCCGCCACCTTGTCCCGCATCGAGGCGCGGATGGCGGCCGCGGGCGACCGGGGCAAGGTGGCCGATTATATCCCCGAACTCGCCCGCATCGACCCGGCCCGCTTCGGCATCGCCGTCGCCCTGCCCGACGGACAGGTTCTGTCGGCGGGCGATGCGGCTGCGCCCTTCTCCATCCAGTCGATTTCCAAGGTCTTCACCCTTGCCCTCGCGCTTGGCCGGTTCGGCGACACGCTGTGGAACCGCGTGGGGCGCGAGCCTTCGGGCTATGCCTTCAACTCGATCCTGCAACTGGAAACCGAAAACGGCATCCCGCGCAATCCGTTCATCAACGCCGGCGCGCTGGTGGTGACGGATGCGATCCTGTCGGGGCACAAGCCGCGCGAGGTGCTGGGCGAACTGCTGCGCTTCATCCGCACCGCGGCCGAGGACGACTCCATCGCGATCAACGAGGCCGTCGCCCGGTCCGAGGCCGAAACCGGCCACCGCAACGCGGCGCTTGCGCATTTCATGGCGGCGCAGGGCAACATGCGCAATCCGGTCGACCGGGTGCTGGGCACCTATTTCCACCAATGCGCGATCGAGATGTCCTGCATCCAGATGGCAAGGGCGGGCCGGTTCCTGGCCGGGTTCAGCCGCATGGTCTCTCCGTCCCGCGTGCGGCGGATCAATGCGCTGATGCTGACCTGCGGGCATTACGACGCCTCGGGCGATTTCGCCTATCGGGTCGGGCTGCCGGGCAAGTCGGGCGTGGGGGGCGGCATCCTGGCGGTGGCGCCGGGCCGCGCCTCGGTCGCGGTCTGGTCGCCGGGGCTGAATGCGCAGGGCAACTCCCGGCTGGGGACCGAGGCGATGGAGATGCTGGCCCATGCGACGGGCTGGTCGGTCTTCGGCTAGGTGCCCCTCGGCAAGACGCGTGCCTGCGGCCGGCC
>JASGFG010000163.1:0-2515 GCA_047605605.1 Paracoccaceae bacterium
GATGCGCCGACAGTCCCAGCCCCATGCCCATGCCGCCGCCCATGGCCATGCCTCCGCCGCCCCCTCCGGCACCGCCACCTCCACCCCCGCTTCCGCCACTGCGCCCGCCGGTGTCCTTGCCGCGCGCGGCGGATGACGAGGGGCGCGCAGGCCCCTGCCGCGGCAGGGCCAGCCCGTCAGGGATGGGGTCCAGGTCCAGCGCCTTGCGGATGAAGTCGCGCAGCGACACCACCAGATCGGCCGTCATCACCGGGCGCAGGGCCACCAGATCGTCGGCCGCGCGGCTGGCAAGGCGGACCTGTTCTTCGGTGCCCAGCAGGATGATGTCCGACAGCGCCGCCTCGACCGCGTCACGGATCTGGCGGCGGCGTTCAAAGCCGGGCGGCGTCGACCCGGCCTCGGCCGTCGGGCCGTCTTCGCCTTCGGGCGGGGGAAAGACCATGCCCTGCCGCACGTCGCGCAGATGCCGCGGATCGACCGCCAGATTGCCGGTGAACGAACCGCCCAGCGTCTTGTAGGCCGCGATCAGCACCTTCAGACGCTCGTTGATCTGGCGGTTCATACGTTCGCGCCGCTGCTGGATGGTCATCATCATCACCAGCCGCATCCCGATGCCGATCAATGCGAAAAGCGCCACGCCCGCCAGTGTCGAAAGCACCGCCTGCCATGAACTGAAGTCTATGTTGCGCAACTCTCGCCCCCTGATGTCCGGCGGGCAGCGTTCCAGTCCGCCCGCGGTCCGTCAACCGGCAGTTTGCGCAGACTGCGGCAATCTGCCGGGCCGGGGGCGGCGCGGGGAAGGGTGTGCCGGGCGGAAAAGGGGCCTGCGCGCGGACGGACCGCCGCGGGCCGCGGTGGCGCACCCCTTGCCGCCGCTGCGGCCTGCCTGCATTGTCGCCGCCATTCGGTCTGCAAGGGGAATGCGATGATTCCGGTCCGGGGATATGCGGGGGCACGGGTTGGCGTGCTGGGCCTTGGCCGTTCGGGCCTCGCGACGGCGCGCGCGCTTCTGGAAGGCGGGGCCGAGCCGCTGTTGTGGGACGACAGCCCCGAATCCCGCGCCAAAGCCGAAGGCGAAGGGTTCACCTGCACCGACCTGACGCGGAATGCCGCCTTTGACGGGATGGCCGCGCTGATCGTCAGCCCCGGCATTCCCCATCTTTACCCCCGCCCGCATCCGGTGATCGCCCGCGCGCTGGATGCAGGGGTTCCGGTCGACAACGACATCGGCCTGTTCTTCCGCAGCTATGCGACGCCCCGGTGGGACGAGTTCGAGACCGTGCCGCGGGTGGTCTGCGTCACCGGCTCGAACGGCAAGTCGACGACGACGGCGCTGATCCACCACATCCTTCAGGTCGCCGGCCGGCCGACGCAGATGGCGGGCAACATCGGCAAGGGGGTGCTGTCCATCGACCCCGCGCAGGATGGCGAGGTGGTGGTGCTGGAACTGTCCAGCTATCAGACCGACCTTGCCCGCGCGCTGACCCCCGATGTGGCGGTCTTCACCAACCTGTCGCCCGATCACCTTGACCGGCACGGCGGCATGGGCGGCTATTTCGCCGCCAAGCGACGGCTCTTTGCCGAAGGCGGCCCCGACCGTGCCGTGATCGGCGTGGACGAGGCGGAGGGGCGGTTTCTGGCCAACCAGATCGGGCAGGGGCCGGGCGACGACCGCGTGATCCGCATCTCGGTCGACGGTAAGCTGGAGGGGTTCGGCTGGTCGGTCTTCGCCCGCAAGGGATTCCTGTCGGAATGGCGCAAGGGGCGGCAGGTGGCCTCGGTCGACCTGCGCGGGGTGACGGGCCTGCCCGGCGCGCACAACCACCAGAACGCCTGCGCCGCCTATGCCGCCTGCCGCAGCCTGGGGGTCGCGCCGAAATTGATCGAGGGGGCCTTCCATTCCTTCGCGGGCCTTCCGCACCGCAGCCAGCTGATCCGCGAGATCGGCGGGGTGAAATTCGTCAACGATTCCAAGGCCACCAACGTGGACAGCGCCGCCAAGGCCCTGCAAGCCTTTCCGAAAATCCGCTGGATCGCCGGAGGCATGGGGAAAGAGGGTGGCATCGGCTTTCTGGAACCCTTCCTCGGCCCGGTGGTCAAGGCCTATCTGATCGGCCATTCGGCCCGCGATTTCGCGCTGCAACTGCCCGGCACCGCGCATGAGATTTCGGGCACCATGGACCTCGCCGTCGCCCATGCCGCCGCCGAGGCACAGCCGGGCGAGGTGGTGCTGCTGGCCCCCGCCGCCGCCAGTTTCGACCAATACCCAAATTTCGAAAAGCGCGGCGAGCATTTCGCGGCCCTGGTCAACGCCCTGGCCTGACCGTCCTGCGCCTTGCCCGCTTCCGAGTGACGGAAGCTCCCCCAAGCGGGCGGAGTGTGAAGCCCCCGCAACGGTGCCGAAAACAGTCGCGCGGCATGGGGACTTGACCGGCCCCGATGCGAGGCCGATCCTTCGGAGTCGGACAGGTCGGACAGGTCGGACAGGTCGGACAGGTCGGACAGGTCGGACAGG
>JASGFG010000164.1:0-2501 GCA_047605605.1 Paracoccaceae bacterium
GGCCGGCCAAGGGGCACCGCCCCATCCCGGTTGGCCGCTGTGCGGAGGGCAGACGGATGACCGGGGGGCGTCTGTCGCGCTGGTTCGACCGGCGGGGGTGGTCCGACCTCGTGATCGGGGCGCCCTATCTGTGGCTGGTGCTGTTCTTTCTGGCGCCCTTCGTCATCGTCGTGGCGATGAGCTTTGCGACCCGCACCGCCACCGCGCCGCCCTTTGGCTATGGCGGCGAGCATCCGCTGGTCAACCTTGCCGGATATGCCCGCCTGTTCACCGACGATCTTTACCTGCGCGCCTTCGTCACCTCGCTCTGGAATGCCTTCTGGTCGATGTGCCTGTGCCTGGTGCTGGGCTATCCCATGGCGCTGGCGCTGACGCGGGTGTCGAAGTCCTGGCGCAACATCCTGCTGATGCTGGTGATCCTGCCGTTCTGGACCTCGTTCCTGCTGCGGGTCTATGCCTGGATGGGGCTGATGGCGACCAATTCCTGGTTCAACCGCGGGCTGACCGGGATCTGGAATGCAGTCGTGCCGGTCGACTGGGCGGTGCGGTCCATCCCGATGATGAACAGCAATTTCGCCGTCGTGCTGGTGATGGTCTATACCTACCTGCCCTTCATGATCCTGCCGCTGTATGCCAGTCTTGAGCGGCTGGACCGAACCCTGGACGAGGCGGCGATGGATCTGGGCAGCCGGCCGATGCGGGTGTTTCTGGACGTGACCCTGCCGCAGTCGATCCCCGGTATCATCGCGGGCGGAATGCTGGTCTTCATCCCCGCCTCGGGCGAGCTGGTGATCCCCTCGCTGGTCGGCAATGCCGGGCAGCCGATGATCGGTCGGGTGATCTCGGACGAGTTCACATCCGTGCGCGACTGGCCGATGGCGAGTTCGGTGGCGGTGGCGCTGCTGGTGCTGATGGTCATTCCGACGATGCTCTATTCCCGGTTCCAGGCCCGCGCCGAAGGGCGGGAGGACGGCGCATGAAACAGGGCCCCTCGACCTTTCTTATCACCGTCATGTGTTTCGGCTTTGCCTTCTTCTATGTGCCGATCCTGTCGATGATCGTCTTTTCCTTCAACTCGGCCCGGCTGGCGACGGTCTGGGGCGGGTTCTCGACCAAATGGTATGTGGCGCTGTGGAACAATCCGCAGGTGCTGAAGGCGGCGATGCTTTCACTGGAGATCGCCATCGTCTCCTCCACCCTCGCGACGATCCTGGGCACGCTGGCGGGGCTGGCTCTGGCACGGTTCAAACGGTTCCGCGGGCGGACGCTGTTTTCCGGCATGGTGACGGCGCCGCTGATCATGCCCGATGTGATCACCGGGATTTCCATGCTGATGCTGTTCATCCTGATGGCCGACTGGATCGGCTGGCCCGCGGCGCGGGGGTTCACCACCATCACGCTGGCGCATATCACCTTTTCGATGGTCTATGTGACCACCATCATCCAGGCCCGGCTGGTCGCCGCAGACCGGTCGATCGAAGAGGCGGCGATGGATCTGGGATCGCGGCCCTGGCAGGTGCTGCGCGACATCACCCTGCCGGTGATCAGCCCGGCCATCCTGTCGGGGTGGCTTTTGTCCTTTACCCTGTCGCTGGACGAGGTGGTGATCACCAGCTTCGTCACCGGGCCGGGCAGCACCACCCTGCCCCTGCTGATCTGGTCCAAGGTCAAGCTGGGGGTGACGCCCGACATCAACGCGCTGGCCACGATCATCGTGGCGGTGGTGGGCTTCGGCGTCCTGATCGCGGGCATCGTCATGGCGCGGGCCGAGCGGCGGCGCGACACGGATGCCCGGCTGGCCTATCGGGCAAACGGATGATGCCCGACCTGCCCCCCGACCGCGCCGCTGTGCTGGCGGCGCTTGCCACGCCGCCCGGTGTTCCGGGGTCGGGACGGGTGCGCTATGGCGCCGCCATGGCGCTGAACCGGGCCGGAGCGATCTCTGACGCGGTGCTGGAGGTCTATCGCATCTGCTCGCCTCTGGATGCCGAGGATCCGGCGGGGCTGATGGCGGCGCGGGGGTTGCCGATGCCCGAAGGCGCGGCGCCTTTGCCTGCCACGCGGCTGGCCGCGCTGGTCGAGGCGGCGGATCTTTACCTGTCTACCCTGCCCGGCCCCGGCGTGGCCGAGGTGCGCGCCGGGATCGCCGCGGCGCGGGGCCAGCCGCAGCCGCGCCTCTCCCCGGAAAACCCGGTCGTCGCGGCGCATCTGGACCGCGCCTTGCAGGCGGTTCCGGGCGAACCCGCACTGGTGGCGGCGATCCGCGCGGCGGCGGATGCGCTGCCTTGGGTGACATACGACCTTTACCCCCGCGACCGGATCGGCGATTTCGCCGAGGCTCATGCCTTTGCCGAGGTGATCGGCCCCGGTGCGCCCCTTCCGGCGGCGGATTTCTCGCTGGGGGTGTTCCTGATCGCGCCGGACGTGCTTTACCGCGACCACGCCCATCCCGCGCCCGAACTTTACGCGCCGCTGACCGGCCCGCATGGCTGGCGCTTTGG